>NZ_JBEAFN010000006.1:0-154945 GCF_040061795.1 Klebsiella sp. GN_Kp190 | reverse complement strand
GAGAGAACTGGCCGGTTCTTTCTGACGGAGTAATCATACAAGCCCGGACAGGCGCGCAGCGCCGCCTCCAGGAAACGTGCGCACGGGGTTTAGAAACGATGACCGGCGTTGAGGGTCACCGCGTCTTCTCCGGCTCTGAATACCAGCGTTGGATTCGGGCCGCCAAGGGTAGCGTGGCCCTGCGTCACCTGTATCCAGTTGCCTTCCGGCAGGCCGATAATCGTCAGCTCTGGCGCAACCACCAGCAGCTCGCGGATCCGCTGTTCGCGGGTCTCGCCTTTATGGCCTTCCGGCAGCGCGTTGGTGAAATGCGGGTTAATTTGCAGCGGGAACAGCCCCAGCGCAGCAAAACCGTTAGGGTCGACAATCGGCATATCGTTAGTGGTGCGAATCGTCGGGCAGGCCAGGTTAGCGCCCGCGCTCCAGCCGATATACAGTGCCCCGCGCTTCACCACATCCACCATCGGCGCCAGCAGGCCGCGTTCGCGGCACTCTTTCAGCAGCTGAAAGGTATTGCCGCCGCCGACGATAACTATCTCCGCATTCGCAATCGCCGACACCGGGTCCGCGACGCTGTGAATACCGGTAACCGTAACGCCCATTGGGCTGAAGACGGCGGCGGTTTTCGCGGTGTAATCATCCCAGGTTTGCGTCACCCCGGCAAAAGGGATGAATACCGCAGAACGGCGGCCATTTAGCTGCCCGGCAATGGTCGGCAGCGCATGTTCCAGCCAGGCTTTGCCCGGCAGCGTTGAGTTACTCAATAGCAGCAGTTCCATTATTTCTCCATTTGACCAGATGATTATTCGGGCAGAGATGTTATCACAGGATATCTTACCGCTTGCTGACGTGGCTCACGCTGGGACGCGCTGAGCAAAGCGGAACGGTGATTATTGGCGCAGCGACTCTCTGAATTAATCTGGAAAGTGCCTCGCAGAGTGACTCTACCGGGCGTGACAGGTTAGCGGGAACCGCTTAGTTTTACGTTGATGATTCACAGGCAAAGGAGGGGCTGCGCTGCGCGATGCAATCGACTTTCTGATCAACGGTTATTAGAGCGCCCTCCCTGGCGCTCTCCGTTTTGCCCTTATCCTCTGGCAAAGGCCGCGGCTTCAGCGACCAGCGCCGCGTCCGGACGCACGCCGGTGTAGAGCGCAAACTGCTCCACCGCCTGCAGGGCAATCACCTCCGCGCCGCTGATAACGCGCTTGTCCAGCCTCTGCGCCAGCTTGATGAGCGGGGTTTCCGGCGGCAGAGCGACCACGTCAAATATCACGTCGGCCCGTTCCACCATCGTCGTGCTAAAGGCCAGGGTTTCGCTTTCCGCACCGCCCGCCATGCCGAGCGGCGTGACGTTAACCAGAATATCCGCCGCGATTCCCTCCGGCCTGGGCTGCCACTGAAAACCGTACTGCTTTGCCAGCGCCAGGCCGCGCTCGCGATGGCGGGCGGCGATAATCACATCGCGGAAACCGGCATCGCGGAAGGCGGCGATGACCCCTTTGCCCATTCCGCCGCTGCCCTGGATCATCACTTTGGCTGAGGAATCGAGCTGATAGCTGTCAATCAGGCTTTTCACCGCGATATAGTCGGTATTCAGCCCGGTCAGCCTGCCGTCGTCGTTGACGATGGTGTTGACCGAATCAATCGCCTTTGCCGAAGGGTCAAGCGCGTCAAGATACGCTATGCAGCTCTCTTTAAACGGCATTGAGACCGCGCAGCCGCGAATGCCTAATGCGCGCACGCCGTTTACCGCCGCGGCTATATCCTGGGTCGTAAACGCTTTATAGATATAGTTCAGCCCCAGCTTTTCATACAGGTAGTTATGAAAGCGGGTGCCGAAGTTACCCGGGCGACCGGCCAGCGACATGCACAGCAGCGTATCGCGATCAATCATGAGCAATATCCTCCGCGTGGGCCAGCAGGTACTCTTCCGCCTCTTTTGACCAGATACCGTGGTGACGTTCCATAATCGCCGCCAGCTGCGGGTCGCTAATGTTTCCCAGCGGCGTAAGCGGAATGTTTTTTCCGGTATAAACCAGCTTCTTACCGCCGCCTACCGCCGGTAAATCCAGGGTGGTCGCGCCCGCCGCGTTCAGCCCCAGAATATGAGTCACCACCTTCGCGGTCTGCACCTTTTTCTCCTGCATCAGCGCTACGGCGGCGCGCATATCGTCGGTATTGCCGCCGGAGGTGCCCACGTAGTGGGTGAAGGCGTAATGCACATCGTAAAAATTGATCGGTGCGCTGAACTGCTTATCCTGCGGGCCGGCAAAAAAGTTCAGGCAGCCGTCCGGGGCCAGCAGCGAGGATGCCAGGGTGATGAGCTGTTCGTTAGGGACGAAGACGAAGATATCGTCAAAGCCGTGGCCGCCGGAGAGCGCCATCAGCGTTTCGCGGCTGGCGTCGCGCCCATCCAGATAGTGGATCAGCGTTTGCGGCTCGGAGGGATAGTGCTGGCGCGCATAGCTGAGCTTTGGCTTATTGGTATCGGTGACCACCAGCAGCGCCGGGTTGATCGGGCCATGCAGCGCGTAGTCGATGGCCAGCAGACCCATCGGGCCGGTGCCGCCGAGGATCAGCGTGCGGCCCTGCGGGCGAATGCCCATCACATGGTTATAGCTGCCTTCCTGCAGATGATAGTTGGCGTTGAAGGCGCCAATCACGCAGGAAAGCGGCTCCACCAGCGAGCCTTCAAACCAGGTATCGCCTTCCCAGGAAAGCAAACAATCCTGTTCCATCACCTCGTTGGGGATCACCACGTGGGTGGCTTCGCCGCCGATCCATGGAAAAGAATAACCGGGGCAGTCCGGGCGATCCGGCAGCTGCAGGTTGGCCTGAATCACATAGCGCTGGCCGGCGTGAAACTTGTGCTGCCACTTTTTGCCGACGGCGATAATCTCCCCGCAGAACTCATGGCCGATAATGATTGGGTTGGTCGCCACATCGTCCGGCACCTTTTTGTGGTCCTCGCCCTGGTTCGCCTCTTTCCACGAGGAGAGGCACAGGCTGTCGGTGACCACCCTGGCGAGAATTTCATCATCCTGCATCGCCGGAAGTTCAAAGGTTTCCAGGCGCAGATCGCGTTTGCCGTAGAGCCGCAGGGCTGTTGTTGTTTGCATGTTTACCACCTCATCCCCTTCATCTTTCGCATGACGGCTGCGAAAGCTTTTGGGTCTAACTTGTTGAAGTAGCCCCGGCATCGCCGGGGCGGAATAATCAGGACAGAATCAGGACAGGAAGCCCAGCGCGTTACCGATAATCCCCAAACCGAAGAGGGCGAAAATCAGCCATACCGGGTTCACTTTCTTATTGAGCAGGCGCACCATCAGCAGCGTCAGGCCCAGAGCCAGCAGGCCGGGGCAGAGCTGATCGAGGATGTCCTGTACGGTCATGGTGACGGTCGAGCCGTCGGCGCCCGGGGTTTGCGAGACCACCAGCGGGACGTTGATGGTGGTCCACTTGGTCACCAGCACGCCCATCACAAACAGGCCAAGAATGGAGGCGCCTTCGGTCAGTTTTTGCAGCAGGTTGCCGCCCATATCGCTGACGATATTGACCCCTTTACGGAAGCCAAGCTGCAGCCCGTACCACTTCATCGCCAGACGTACCGCGTTGAAAATAAAGAAGAACAGCAGCGGTCCAAGAATATTGCCGGAGAGCGCCAGCGAGGCGCCGAGGGCGGCGGTAATCGGCCGCAGCGTGCCCCATACCAACGGGTCGCCCACGCCTGCCAGCGGCCCCATCAGGCCAACTTTGATCCCGTTGATGGCGCCATCGTCGATAGCGGCGCCGTTGGCCCGGGCTTCCTCCATCGCGGCGGTGACGCCAATCACCGGCCCGCAGACTGCCGGAGTGGTGTTGAAGAACACCAGATGGCGTTTCAGCGCGGCGACCTGATCCTCCTTCAGCGGGTAGAGGCGCTTGATGGCCGGGATCATGTCGTAGCAGAAGCCAAGCCCGTGAATACGTTCGAAGTTGAATGACGCCTGCTGCAGGTTGGAGCGCAGAAACATGCTCACCAGGTCGCCTTGGGTAATTTTTCTCTGTTCCATGTTGGGCTCCATCAGTCGTCAAGCTGGTCAAGGGCAGTGGAAGAGGTGGCGGCGGCCTGCGGTTCGGGTTTACGCCACTGCGGATTAAGCTGGATATAAATCAGCGCGATGATGACCCCGACGCCGCCGAAGGCCAGCAGGCTAAAGTCGAGGTAGCCGCCCGCGAGGAAGCCGAGGAAGAAGAAGGGCATCAGATACTTCACGCCCATCATGCGCAGCACCATGGCGTAGCCGACCACCACGATAAAACCGCCGGCGATTTGCAGACCGCGGGTGACGAAGTCCGGAATGGCGTTGAGCATATTGCTGACCATATCCGCGCTGACAAACAGAGAAACGATGAGTGCGGGAATGGCGACGCGCAGCGCCTGAACGCCCAGCGCCGACACGTGCAGCAGATCGATTGTTCTGAAGCGCGCCTCTTCCGCGGCCTTATCCGCCGCGTGCTGGAACACCACGGTAATGGTGCGGGCGAACACGGTGAGCACCTGACCTGCGGCAGCGACCGGCAGCGCAATCGCTATTCCGGTAGCGATGCTTTGCTGGCCCACGATCACCAGGATGGCGGAGATAATGCTGGCTAACGCCGAATCCGGAGACTGCGCCGCGCCGACGTTCATCCAGCCGAGCGCGATCAGCTCCAGCGTCCCGCCGAGCATAATCCCGGTTTTTAGATCGCCGAGAATTAAGCCAATCACGGTACAGGCGATTAATGGGCGGTGCGTCTGGAATTCATCCAGCACGCTGCCCATCCCGGCAATACAGGAAAAAATAAATATGGCGATTATTTGTAGGGTACTTATTTCCATAATTTTTCACCTTGAGGGTATAGAAATCCCTGCCTTTTACGGCATTTACACGATGTTCTTCAGGCTGCCTCTTTGTTGACTGCATTCTCTCGCCCCAGTCGCATAGTTAGCTATGCTGCTGGTGACTCGCTCATTTGCCGCCGCGATGCATCCAGAATGACAGTGTGTAATAAAAGGCGCGTTTTATTATTCTGTAACGGACTGCTCTGCTATTTTATCGAGAATATTAACCGACGGATCCGAAGCCACGACGCGTAAATCAAGCTTAACGCCCAGCTTATCTAACTGCTGAAAGGCATTAATATCCGCTGCGTCTAATGACACCGCTTTGGTTAACTGTTTTTTACCCGGTCGCCAGGCCATGCCGCCAATATTCAGCGTGGCTATTTTGACGCCCTGCTGCACCATGGTTAATACGTCCTGCGGATTAGTGAATAAATAAAAAACCGTTTCGTCCTGATATTGCGGGTTGTGATAAACGGCGACGGCTTTCTCAATATTCACCACATTGACCTTCATGCCCGGCGGCGCGGCCTGGCGAAGCAGCGTGCGGCGAACGTCGTCGTTATACACGTCGTCATTACAGATAATGATGCGCTGGGCGTTGGCCACTTTTGACCAAACGGTGGTGACCTGGCCGTGAATCAGGCGGTCATCGATGCGTGCGAGCGTAATGTTCATCAGAAATCCTCCTCAACGGTTTCCGGTTGCCGCCAGGTGACGCAGCACTGGCTGGCGATGGTCTCAAGATGTTGGCACAGTGCTTCTGCATTCATCGTTTGCTGGTTATCGACCAGCTCCAGAGCCAGCGGTAGCGACAGGCCGCTGATGACCCGAAGCTGCGGGTTGCGCATCGCCAGGCCGGCGGCGGCGTTCCACGGGCTGCCGCACTGTAGATCGACGGCGATGAGCCACTCCTCCTCTTTGTGAGTACTTACCAACTTTTCAAGCTTATCGGCGATATCGCCCGCGTTTTCCCCCGGTACAAACGCCACGGCGCTGACGTGGACATCGCCGTAAACCATGCGCACCGAGTCGAGCATGGCGCAGGCCAGCTGACCGTGAGCGCAGAAGATGACGTTAACCATGTTTCCCCCTTAGCCGCGCGTTTTGCCGCCCGCAATGTTAGTGGTTACTCCGGTGATGTAGCTGGCGCGCTCTGAGAGCAGATAGCAAACAAAATCAGCAACTTCGCTGAGACGGCCGGAGCGACCAACAGGAATCGCATTTTTGCTATAGCCTTCGCGCAGCTGTTCGACGGTGATATTGCGGGTCCAGGCCAGCGCTTCTTCATATTCCGGCGTACGCAGCCCGGTTTTTTCCAGAATGCCCGGCGCAACGCCTACGACGCGAATACCGTGCTTGCCCAGCTCTTTCGACCAGGAGCGGGTAAAGCTGTTCAGCGCGGCTTTGGTCGCGGCGTAGCAGCTCTGGCCTTCAGAGCCTTCGAGACCGCTTTCCGACGAGACGTTAACAATCACGCCGCTGCGCTGTTTAACCATCTGGCGCGCCACCGCCTGCGACATCAGGAACACGCCTTTTTGGTTGATATTGACCATTTTTTCGAAAGCCGCTTCATTTAATTCATAGCGACCGGACGGCGCTTTCTCATCGACTAATAAACGCGGGAAGTTGACGCCGGCGTTATTGACTAAACCATCAATGCGGCCAAATCGCTGAATAATACTGTCGACGGTTTTATTCACTTCGCTGGCGCTGGAAATATCGGTTGGCCAGAAATTATAATTATCGCGATCCTGATGTTTGTCGCCGCCGTGAATATCGCTCATCTGCACGTTTGCGCCCTGGGATAATAACTCATCGACAATCGCCAGTCCGATTCCTGATGCGCCGCCGGTCACGATAATTATTTTGTCTTTTAAATTTAACCATGTATTCATTATCGACTCCTGTTTCTTTAGATAAAGGGATCCCCCGCAGCAGCGCTGCGTGAAATCATATTCTTGACATTTACTTCAGTAATGACTCAGCGGTTTCTCGATTCGTCACCAGACAATTAATGTAATGACCGTTTAAGGCACCAAGAATCCCGGCGTATTTCTCCTCGCCCATGGCGATACCCACCGAGTAGCGCGCCTGCTTGAGTTTCGCCATCTCGATAGAGAGCGTTTTTTCGCTCATGGCGGTTTCGACCAGCGCGCCATCAATGTTGTAAAAACGCGAACAGATATCGCCGGCGACCTGGCGAGCGTTGAGATCGTCGCTCTCTTCACTGCCGTAAAATGCATGCCAGTTGGCGCCGTCGCGGATCGCCGGAGAACCAATGCCCACCAGCGCGACGTCCAGGTTATCCCAGTAGGAGGCAATCGTTTTAAAATGCCGGGACTGCATAATACCGTTGCGAATTAATGTGTTATCCAGCAGTGCCGGGAAATCAGCGAGATGAGATTCCGCTTTCAGCTTCGCCGCTGCGCCGTAGGTCAGCGTATTCACGTGGTAGCGACTTTCCAGTTTTCCGGAGGGGCCGCCGATAATCGGCACGCAGATAACCTGACGGGACTGGCTGGCCTGCGGCAGATTCTCCACCAGCGCGCGCACCGCCCGACCCCAGGAGAAGCCGACGATATCGCCCGGCTCCAGCAGCCTGTCGACCAATTGCGCGCCATGCAGGCCGATAAGATTGAGCTGATCCTCCTCCAGTAGTGAGTCGCAGGCCGCCACCACCGCCTCTTTGAGACCGAATTTTTGTTTTAGCTGCTGCTCAAGCCACAGATTTTCGTTGTAGTCGTAGTTGATGGCGATAGTGACGATGCCCTGCTCGCGGCCGCGCTTCAGCAGACGGCTGATAGTGGTGCGGTATATCCCCAGCTCGCGGGCAATCTGCGCCTGGGTCATATCCTGCTCATAGTAGAGCTGGGCGATTTTCACGATCAGACGAATATCGTCGCTGTTTTCCATCGTCACTGTCGGCTCCTGCACATTTGTGCAAATGGGAGAGTTGCTGTCATGATCTGATATAACCCCATCAGCGACCCGCTTCAAAGAAATTTTCCTCTATTTCATGATGATGTTCCGACCGTTTCTGTTGCACATTTGCGTTGCTTACCGGTGGCTTATGGCACCTTTGTGCCGGACGTGATAAGAGCCTGATTCTGCTTTGTTTCGCCGGGCAAAGTTGCCGGGCTTTCATGGGCACACTTTTGTGTTGAAAGGCGTGGCAGATCACATTTAGCGGCAGGCGACGAGAGCGCGATTCTTTTTTATCGCCCGCAAGGTAGGGTATATTTCGCTTTTACAGGAGATTTTATGCTGCCCGACTCATCAACCCGACTCAATAAATACATCAGCGAAAGCGGAATTTGCTCGCGTCGTGAAGCCGATCGCTTTATCGAACAAGGCAACGTTTTTATCAACGGCAAGCGCGCTACCATCGGCGACCAGGTTAAAGCGGGCGACGTGGTAAAGGTCAATGGCCGGTTGATTGAGCCGCGCGAAGCGGACGATCTGGTCCTGATTGCGCTGAATAAACCGGTTGGCATCGTCAGCACTACCGAAGACGGCGAACGCGACAACATCGTTGATTTCGTAAACCACAGCAAACGCGTTTTCCCCATCGGTCGCCTGGATAAAGACTCCCAGGGGCTGATCTTTCTGACCAACCATGGCGATCTGGTGAATAAAATCCTGCGCGCCGGTAACGATCACGAAAAAGAGTATCTGGTCACCGTTGATAAGCCGGTGACCGATGAGTTTATCCGCGGCATGGGGGCGGGCGTACCGATTCTCGGCACGGTGACGAAGAAGTGCAAAGTGAAAAAAGAAGCGCCGTTTGTGTTCCGCATTACCCTGGTGCAGGGGCTGAATCGCCAGATCCGCCGGATGTGCGAACACTTTGGCTATGAAGTGACGAAGCTTGAGCGGACGCGGATCATGAACGTCAGCCTGACGGGGATCCCGCTGGGAGAGTGGCGCGATCTGACCGACGATGAGCTGATCGATCTTTTCAAACTGATTGAAAACTCGTCTTCAGAAGCGAAACCGAAGGCAAAAGCGAAGCCGAAAACGGCCGGCATCAAGCGTCCCGTCGTGGCGATTGAAAAAACCAGCGACAAGTCCTCCCGCCCGGCGTCGAACGGCAAACGCTTTACCGCGCCGGGGCGCAAGAAGAAAGGGCGTTAACGTCTGCCGCGCGTCGGGGTATTTGCCGACCAGGAAAACGAGGCCTCTGCGTCCGGTTTATAAGCCTGCTTTTTCTTCAGCTGGCGGGCTTTCTTAGCCTCGGCCTCGCGCAGGGCCATCAGTTTATCGATGTACTCTTTTTTCACGCTATTGGTTTCCGCGTTGGTCAGCGGACGGCCATGGGCGATGCGCGCGCGGTCGAGCAGGGTTTTCAGTTCGCGCTGTTCGCGCTCGGTCATCTCTTTTTGCGTGATGCGGGGGAGTGCCATAGTGGTGCCCTCAATTAGCCTGTGGTTTCAGTGTACGGTATTGGGGCTGACGTCTCACGGTAAATTGTTGTGCCTCGCAGAAAATCCCGGAGGCGGCGCTGCGCACCTGTCCGGCTACAAAACCCGCAAGCTGCACGGACCGTAGCCCGGCTAAGCGCAGCGCAAGCCGGGAAAATTACGGGTTATTCGCGCTCTTTTACCGTTTACGCGGTTTGTCGGCGATAGGCTTCCCTGACCAGTAGCCGGCCAGCAGCGAGCCGGACAGGTTGTGCCAGACCGAGAACAGCGCGCCGGGCAGCGCGGCCAGCGGGCCAAAGTAGATTTTCCCCAGCGCGGCGGCAAGGCCGGAGTTCTGCATTCCCACCTCGATCGCCAGCGTGCGGCAGGTGGATTCGTCGAAGCCAAACAGCCGTCCGCCCCAGTAGCCGCCGAGCAGGCCGATGGTGTTATGCAGGATGACGGCGATAATCACCACAAAGCCTACGGAAGCGATATGCGATGCGGAACCGGCCACCACGGCGCAGATAATCGCCAGAATGCAGACCATCGAAAAGGCCGGCAGGAACGGCTCCACCGCCTTCACCACTTTTGGCAGCAGATGGTGCACGACCAGCCCCAGCGCAATCGGGATCACCACGATTTGCAGAATGCTGAGCAGCATCCCCATCACGTCCACCTGAATATGCGCATCCACGTACAGACGCGTCAGCAGCGGGGTGGCGACCACGCCAACCAGCGTGGAAACCGATGAGATGGTGACTGAGAGCGCGACGTCGCCTTTTGCCAGAAAGATCATCACGTTGGATGCCGTACCGCTGGCGACGCTGCCGACCAGCACCATCCCGGCGGAGAGCTCGGGCGGCATGTGAAAAATCAGCGCCAGCAGCCAGGCGGCGAGCGGCATCACCAGGTAGTGGAGAAAAATGCCTGCGGCGACCGGCGCGGGGCGAGAAAGCACGCGCTTAAAATCGTCGACTTTCAGATGCACGCCCATGCCGAACATAATCAGCATCAGCAGCGTCGGGACCCACGGGCCAACGGGGGTAAAAGTGGATGGCGTGTAATAGGCGATAACCGAGAGCAGCAGCGCCCATAATGGGAACAGCCGCGTAAGCGTGGCGAGCATGTTGTTTTCCTTGCACGTAAGTTGTGTTTGCTTGTTATAGACCGGCCGGGATCGAGCCCGGCCATCGCTATTGTTTATCGTGCTAAGACATATTATTCAAACAAATTATGCTCATGTTCCGCTGCGGATAAGCTCCCAGCTGAGTCCGAAGCGCGCTAAATATTTGCGCAAGCGGTCGGCATCGTTAGGGTTGGCCTTTTTTTTCCGGGAGACGGCGAACAGCTCGCGTCCGGCTTCGGAGAGCGAAGCGCTGCGCTGGCAGACCTCCAGCACCGTTTCCAGCTGGCGGCGATCGAACAGATCGATTTCCAGCGCAATATCAGGAGAAGATGTCGTGAGCTGCCAGCTCTCTTTCAGCAGCATTATCTCCTCTTCCGCAACGGCCAGCGTAATGCGCCCCTGCTCGGCCAGGGTCGCCATACGCGCCACGGAGGAGCCTAGCTCGCGGAAATTGCCGCGCCATTGCGCCTGCGGCGAGCAGGCAAAGGCCAGATAGCGTTCGCGGGCGTCTTTATCAAAGCGGATCTGCGTCTGCCGCTCGTTGGCCAGTCGCCGTAATTCATACTCCACGTTCGGCGCAATATCTTCCCGCCGCTGCGCCAGGCCGGGGAGGGCAAAGCGCCACATATTGATGCGCGCATAAAGATCTTCGCGAAAGCGCCCCTCCGCCACCCACTGCTGCATATCGCGATGCGTGCCGGCGATTAGCTGGAAGTCGCTGTGCACCTCTTTATCCGAGCCAAACGGGAAAAAGGTTTTTTCTTCGATGGCCTTCAGCAGCATAGCCTGCTCATCCAGCCCCAGCTCGGCGATTTCATCGAGAAACAGCACGCCGCCGTCGGCTTCGCGTAATAGCCCGGCGCGAGGCGTAACCGCGCCGGTAAACGCGCCTTTGACATGTCCAAACAGCGTGGACATGGCGTTATCACCGCGCAGCGTGGCGCAGTTTACCGCCATGAATTTTCCCGCCACCCGATGGCGCGACTGACGAAGCTGAAAAATACGTTTGGCGAGGACGGACTTCCCGGCGCCCGTTGGGCCGGTCAGCAGGATCGGATCGGTCGATCGGATCGCCACGCGCTCAATACGATCGATAAGCGCGTTGAACGTCGCATTACGCGTCTCGATACCCGCCTTCAGGAAGGAGACGGACTGCTGCTGCTCGCGCTGAAAGCGGCTGGTGAGCGTGGCGTAGCGGCTTAAGTCCAGATCGATCACCGAGTAAATACCGGCGGCGACGGCGTCATCCGCTGCGCCTTTCGGCGCAGGGCTGGTCTGCAGCAGGCTGGCGGGGAGATAGCGCGCTTCGGTCAGCAGGAACCAGCAGATCTGCGCCACGTGGGTCCCGGTGGTGATATGCACCAGATACTCTTCGTTTTCGGTATCAAAGCGATAGCGGTTGGCGAAGTCGAGAAACGCCGCGTAGACCTCTTCAAAATCCCACGGATCGTTTATCTCAATCGTATGCGGGCGCACTTCGGTATGCGGCGAAAGCTGGGCGACATCGTCAATCAGCTTTTGCGCCATATTTTCATCACGCGGCTGGTGGAGAAGCTCCAGCCTGTCGACAGGAAAATCGGCCTGCTGGCATAGCCCAACGGTAGGCCGCCATTTTTTAAAGCGATTCGCCCGCTTGCCGCGTTTGTCCAGCACCGTTCCGAGGACGCCAATGACCACTCGCCGCTTTTTCATGTTTATCCCAAAAGATAAGTTTCGATATTTAAAGATAAAAAAACCTGCTGCCGGCGGCAAGCGTTACCGTTTGAATTAAAAACAAAAGCGTTATTAATCAATTGATTGAAAAATAACTCTCGCATTTTTTATTGTTGGCACGCAACTGGCAATATCCCTTCCGTCACGACGCTGAAAACGCAGGGGGTTAAACCTCGCCGGCACGCCAGGAACGGTACAGGCCGTTTTTCGGGCGCGTTCCGTCAGCCGATGACCACCAATGGGTTCGATTCCCGATTTCATCTCCAATGAAAACTGGTCGTTAATCATAGAAATAACGCGGGGTGATGCGCAGTCAGCACGCCCCACAGCAGGCCGCCGGTAAAGGCGCCGTGCCGCAGGCAAAAGGGAGTTCCCCTGCGGCTTCGCCCCTGCACCCGCGCCTGATTTTGCTAAGGAACAAAAAATGACGAAGAAAATCACGATACGTAAAGGTCAGCTTGGCCTTTTATCCCGTCAGGGTGACTACTATCAGGTTCTGGAAGCGGGCGAGCATCGCCTGCCGTGGTTCAACGTCCCCGAAGTGCTGATCGTTAACCGGGACGGCAGCGAAGTGCCGGAGGCGCTGGCGGAGTATTTACGACGCTTTCAGCCGGAATGGATTGAACGCGACTGCCTGGCGGCGGATTTGACGGATGTCGAGGCCGGGGCGCTGTATGCCAACGGTGTGCTGCAGGAAATTTTACCGCCTTCGACGCGCCGACTGTACTGGTCCGCCGGTGATGAAATTCAGCTGCTACGTATCGATACCCGGCAGGTTGCGGTTCCGGCTGACATTATGAATGCGGTGCTGCAGCCGCGACGTCACGGGGCGGTAAAAGGTCGCGAAGCGATCCTCACCGTATCGGTGCCGGCGTGGCACGTCGGGGTGCTGAAAATCGACGGCGAGACACAATCGCTGCTGCAGCCTGGCCTGAGCGCGTACTGGAAGGTCAATCATCTGGTGGAAGCGGAAGTGGTCGATACCCGCCTGCAGGTGCTGGAGGTTGGCGGCCAGGAGATTCTGACCAAAGATAAAGTGAACCTGCGTTTAAATCTGGCGGCGAACTGGCGCTACAGCGATGTACTGCAGGCGTTTGGACAGCTGACGAAGCCGCTGGACCATCTGTATCGCGAGCTGCAGTTTGCGCTGCGTGAAGCCGTCGGAACGCGAACGCTGGATGAGCTGCTGGAAGATAAGAAAATCATTGATGAGGTCGTGAGCGCGCAGGTCACCGAGCGCATGGCGGCATTTGGTATCGACGTCGCGTCGCTGGGCGTGAAGGATATTGTGCTGCCCGGCGACATGAAAGCCATTTTGTCGCAGCTGGTGGAGGCGGAGAAATCGGCGCAGGCGAACGTGATCCGCCGGCGTGAAGAGACCGCGGCGACGCGCTCGCTGCTCAACACCGCGAAGGTGATGGAGAATAACCCGGTCGCGCTGCGCTTAAAAGAGCTGGAAACGCTGGAAAGAGTGGCGGAGCGTATCGATAAAATCTCGGTCTTTGGCGGCCTGGACCAGGTGCTGCATGGCCTGGTGAATCTAAAAGGATAATGAAAATGACGTATCACGCTGTAAGCGCCGCCATGCGCCATAAGGTGCGGCGGCAGTTAAAAGACGTGGAGCAGCGCTACGGCGTCAGAGTGCTCTACGCCTGCGAATCCGGCAGCCGGGGCTGGGGCTTTGCCTCGCCGGACAGCGATTATGATGTGCGGTTTCTCTACGTTCACCCGCTGGAGTGGTACCTGCGGGTGGATCCCCCGCGCGATGTTATTGAGCTGCCCATCGACGATGAGCTGGACGTCTGCGGCTGGGAGTGGCGCAAGGCGTTGGGTCTGCTGAAAGGGGCGAACCCGACGCTGATCGAATGGCTGGATTCACCGGTGGTGTATCAGCAGGATGACGCAACGGTTCAGGCGCTGAAGAAAGTGATACCGCATTGGTTTTCTCCGGTTCGCGCCCGCTGGCATTACTATTCGATGGCCCGTAAAAATTTTCGCGGCTATCTGCAAGGCGAACGGGTGCGGCTGAAAAAGTACTTTTACGTACTGCGCCCGCTGCTGGCCGTCCGTTGGGTTGAGGCGGGAAAAGGCGTGCCGCCGATGCGCTTTAATGAACTGCTGGCAGGAAGCGAGCTGGAAGCGGGTCTACGTGCGGAAATAGACGAGCTGCTGGAACGTAAACAGCGCGCAGGAGAGGCGGAAAACGGCCCGCGTCGACTGCTGCTGCATGCGTTTATTCAGTCCGAGCTGCTCAGAGGCGCAATCCCGCCAGCGCTGCCTGAGAGCCGGAGCGGTGATGTCAGGGAGTTGGACAGATTGCTGATGACCACGGTGATGGGAAACTAAAAATGGCCCGGCAGAAATGGCGGGCCATTTTATTCGCTATTACTCGAACAGATTATGATGCAGCTTCTGCACCACTTTTTCGGCATCCGCACCCGGGACCAGGAAGCACAGGTTATGGCTGGATGCGCCGTAGCAAATCATACGAATATTAAACGGGTCCAGTACGCCAAACACCTCTTTACCGACGCCGCACGCCTTCGACAGTTCATTACCAATGATGGCGACCAGCGCCAGATCCTGCTCGACCTCAACGCGGCACAGAGAGGAAAGTTCGGTCAACAGTCCCTGGGTGAGCAGGGTATCGCCAGCCGACGTCGAACCGGTGGTATCCATGGTCAGCGCCACGCTCACTTCCGACGTGGTGATCAGATCGACGGAGATACTGTGGCGGGCCAGAATACTGAATACCTCGGCCAGAAAACCGCGTGAGTGCAGCATATTCAGGCTGTGCAGGGTTAGCAGCGTCTGCTTGCGGCGCAGCGCCAGCGCGCGGAACAGCGGCGGGTTTTCGGTGTTTTTGCACACCAGCGTGCCGCCGGCTTTCGGCTCTTTGCTGGAGCCGACGAATACCGGAATATCGCTGCGCACGGCGGGGAGCAGGGTAGCCGGATGCAGGACCTTCGCGCCAAAGGTCGCCATTTCCGCCGCTTCTTCAAAAGCGATAACGTCAATGCGTTTGGCCGCCGGGGCGACGCGCGGGTCGGTGGTATAGATACCCGGAACATCGGTCCAGATGTCGACGCGGGTGGCGTTTAGCGCTTCGCCGAGTAGCGCGGCGGTATAGTCGCTGCCGCCGCGGCCAAGCGTGGTGGTGCGGCCTTTGGCTTCGCTGCCAATAAAGCCCTGGGTGATCACCACGCCTTCCGCAAGACGCGGGGCCAGCAGCTGCTGGGTTAATTCAGATAAGGCGGCAATATCCGGTTCCGCGCGGCCAAAGCGGTCGTTGGTGCGCATAATTTTGCGCACGTCGAACCACTGGGCGGCGATACCGCGCTCGCGCAGGATCTCGACAAACAGCAGAGTAGACATCAGTTCGCCGTGGCTGACCAGTTCGTCGGTTAACGCGGTTGAACTGGCCAGGGAGGCGGCTTCCGCCAGGGTGGTGATGTTTTCCAGCAGGCGCTCAATTTCATCGCGAATAACGTTGGGATAGCGCAGACGCTCCAGAATATTGAACTGGATTTGACGCATGGCATCGAGCTTCGCGAAACGTTCGCCGGGTTCCAGCCCTTCCGCTAAGGCGACCAGCAGGTTGGTCACCCCCGCTGAGGCGGAAAGCACCACCACGCGGGTATTGGCGTCCAGCAGCGCGACGTCCACGCTACGGTTCATGGCATCAAAATCGGCAACGCTGGTGCCGCCGAACTTGGCTACAACTAAGTCTGTCATAACAACCTCGTGTCAGGGGGCCTGACTTATTAAAACGATTCCAGAAAACCAATCCTGGCGGGGCTGGACGCAACCGGATTGCAATAAAATGTCTTAATAAGCCAGGCCAAATTATTCAGCCATGGCACAAGGGAAGAGCGAAAAACAGGGTGGGCGCAGAGCGATAAACAAACTACGATGTCACCCAGAAGTGCTCCACCTTGTAGACCCGCTTGCCGATGCTGTGCATCAGACGGCGAGTATGAAACGCCCGACTGCGAACGTTTCTGGTGACAACCCAGGGGATTCAGCCCCTGTGGCCGGTGATGAGCGTAACCAGACGCTTATTCACCTCGGCGTTGCTCCCCCTCACGTATTTTCCCCGGACTGGCTCCTCCAATACGGTTACCTGGGCAACGCACCTCTTCTGGCAATTACCGACGTCTTTCACTTTGCCAGGGGGACGCGGGACATTATACCCCCCTGCAATACCCTTTCGCTGTAGCGTGAAATGCGCGATCCATACCTACCTACGTATATGTAGGTACTGCCGTTATATAAAGGCTTCAGGCGAAGTATGTCAACGTCAGGGTTATGCGGATTTTTCATGCGCGAGTCGCTGACAGAAAAAAGCCTTATGATGTCTATACTATGAGGGGCGATTTGCGCCAAATTGGCTCTAATCCTGACGCGTATCATCGGCATAACACAAAAATCATCACAATTTTTCGTCACCGGCGCTACAATCGACCGCAGTCACAATTCTCAAATCAGAAGAGTATTGCTAATGAAAAACATCAACCCAACGCAGACCTCTGCCTGGCAGGCATTACAGAAACACTTTGATGAAATGAAAGACGTTACCATCGCGGATCTGTTCGCGAAGGATAGCGATCGTTTCTCTAAATTCTCCGCCACGTTCGACGATCTGATGCTGGTGGATTTTTCCAAAAACCGCATCACCGAAGAGACGCTGGCAAAACTGCAGGACCTGGCCAAAGAGACCTTCCTGGCAGACGCCATTAAATCCATGTTCTCCGGCGAGAAGATTAACCGCACGGAAGACCGCGCGGTGCTGCACGTTGCGCTGCGTAACCGCAGCAATACTCCGATTCTGGTTGATGGCAAAGACGTGATGCCGGAAGTGAACGCCGTGCTTGAGAAGATGAAAACCTTCTCCGAAGCCATTATCTCCGGCAGCTGGAAAGGCTACACCGGTAAAGCGATTACCGACGTCGTCAACATCGGTATCGGCGGCTCCGACCTCGGCCCGTTCATGGTGACCGAAGCGCTGCGCCCGTACAAAAATCACCTGAATATGCATTTTGTTTCTAACGTCGATGGTACCCACATCGCCGAAGTGCTGAAAACGGTGAACCCGGAAACCACCCTGTTCCTGGTCGCGTCGAAAACCTTTACTACTCAGGAAACCATGACCAACGCCCACAGCGCGCGCGACTGGTTCCTGGCGACCGCCGGCGATGAGAAGCACGTCGCGAAACACTTCGCCGCGCTCTCGACCAACGGTAAAGCGGTTGGCGAGTTCGGTATTGATACCGCCAATATGTTTGAGTTCTGGGACTGGGTTGGCGGCCGTTACTCTCTATGGTCAGCCATCGGCCTGTCCATCATCCTGTCCGTGGGCTTCGACAACTTTGTTGAGCTGCTCTCCGGCGCGCACGCGATGGACAAACACTTCTCCACCACCCCGGCGGAGAAAAACCTGCCGGTGCTGCTGGCGCTGATCGGTATCTGGTACAACAACTTCTTCGGCGCTGAAACCGAAGCGATTCTGCCGTACGACCAGTATATGCACCGCTTTGCCGCCTACTTCCAGCAGGGCAACATGGAATCCAACGGTAAATACGTTGACCGTAACGGCAACGCCGTGGATTACCAGACGGGCCCAATCATCTGGGGCGAGCCGGGTACCAACGGTCAGCACGCGTTCTACCAGCTGATTCACCAGGGGACCAAAATGGTGCCTTGCGACTTTATCGCGCCGGCGATTACGCATAACCCGCTGTCCGATCACCATCCGAAGCTGCTGTCTAACTTCTTTGCGCAGACCGAAGCGCTGGCGTTTGGTAAATCCCGCGAAGTGGTTGAGCAGGAATATCGCGATCAGGGTAAAGATCCGGCGACCCTGGAACACGTGGTGCCGTTCAAAGTGTTTGAAGGCAACCGCCCCACCAACTCCATCCTGCTGCGTGAAATTACGCCGTTCAGCCTGGGCGCGCTGATTGCCCTGTATGAGCACAAAATCTTCACCCAGGGCGTGATTATGAACATCTTCACCTTCGACCAGTGGGGCGTTGAGCTGGGCAAACAGCTGGCTAACCGCATCCTGCCGGAGCTGAAAGATGGTTCCGAAGTGAGCAGCCACGACAGCTCCACTAACGGTCTGATTAACCGCTATAAATCCTGGCGCGCATAATCGCTAAAACGTTCGCAATGCCGGCCCATGTGGCCGGCATTTTTGTTATAGCCGCCGCAGCAGCTTTGCCGGGTTCCCGGCCCACACGCCTTTCTCCGTAATGGATTTGGTCACCACGCTGCCCGCGCCAATCACGACCCCATCGCAGATGCTGACCGCCAGAATGGTTGCGCCGCTGCCGATAGACACATCGTTGCCAATCACAATTCTTCCCCAGCTCTCGCGGTCGGCGTTGGGTTTTCCCTCGCGGAACATATCGTTGGCGAACATCACGCCGTGGCCGATAAAACAGCGCTCGCCGATGGTCACGTACTCGCAGATAAAGGTGTGGGACTGAATTTTGCTGTCGTTGCCGATACGGGTATGGCCCTGAATCTCTACAAACGGCCCGACGAAGACGTTATCGCCAAGCGTGCAGTCGTAAAGGTTGGCGGGCTGGTAAATCACCACGTTTTCGCCGCTGGCGACGTTACGAATGGCGGTTTCACGAAGGGTATGCATGCTGCCTCTCAGATTGGTTTAGCCAGAATATGGAGTGTGCTTTCCTGGGTTGCAGAATGAAATGCCACATCCTTCACGTGCTGCATCCCCTGACGTTCATAAAAACGGCGGGCACCGGTATTCGCGGCGAGCACTTCCAGCCATAGCCAGCTTTCACCGGTCTCTTTCGCTCGCTTCTCGACGGCGCGAAAAATCTGCTCGCCGTAGCGATGCCCGGTAGCGTCAGGTAATAGATAGAGTTTATGCAATAGCGTACCCGTAGGGCCTTCGGGGTTGATGTCCTGGCGGCAGGCATATTTAGCAAAGCCAATTGGCTCCTCTGCCTCAGCAATCAACCAGCAGCACTGCGGATCGGCCAGGCTGTGCGCCAGCGCGGCCATGGAATACTCTTGCTGCAGGTAGTGCTCCATTTCATCGGCGTTGTGCCAGAGGTGGGCAAAGTGGTGGCGATAGCTGGCATTGGCCATCTGGTTGAGTAAAGCCGCATCTTCCGGACGTGCAAGACGAATCTTTAGCATTCTGCGTTCCTCGCAAAGAAGTGGCGATATTTTGCCCGTAAAGTTCGCTGCGGGTAAACCTCAAAAGTGGGGGGGATAAGAAGTGGCCGGAGGATGGCCTCCGGCCGGGGATCAGGCGACGGCGATGGCTTCGATCTCAATGCCCGCATCTTTAGGCAGTCTGGCGACTTCGACGCAGGAACGGGCCGGAAAGGCCGCGTTGTGTTCGGTGAAGAACGCTTCATACACCGCGTTGATGGTGGCGAAGTCATTCAGATCCTTGACGAAGACCATCGTCTTAACGATGTTTTTCACCTGCAAACCCGCCGCTTCAACGATAGCCTTAACGTTGTCCAGCGACTGTCGCGTCTGCTGAGCGATGTCGTCAGACATGGTGCCGTCCTGCGGATTGACCGGGAGCTGCCCTGAGGTCATCGTCATGGTACCCAGATTTACTCCCTGAACATACGGGCCAATGGCGGCAGGCGCAGCGGCGGTGGTAATTATCATTCTGTTGATTCCTTCTGATAGGTGATTACATGAAATAGTTGAGCAAAACCAGTGAACCGACGCCGCTGACGACGACCCAGACCAGGCCCAGGCGGAAGCTGGCGAGCGTGCAGATAATCGCGGCGATCACCTTCGGGTTTTTCAAATCGAACTCCATGCTGGAGTTCACGCTCAGGATCTGAATCGTGATGATGGCCGGCAGCACGGTCACCGGCACAAAACGCAGCGTTTTGCTGACCCGGCTCGACATCTGAATCTTCCCGGCGAGGCCAATGAACGAGAAGCGAATAAGAAAGGTCACGGCGGCCATGCCCAGCGTCAGGGCGATAAAAAAGCTATTACTCATTTTCCAGCGCTCCTTCGAGAGAGAGTTTGTCAGCGGCCTGCGCCTGTTTACGCTCTTCGGCGAGATCGACGCTCAGGCCCGCCATTACGCCCAGTACGGACGCGACGACGATACCTAACGAGTAGGGCAGTACGACCAAAAGTACCCCGGATACGGCAGCAACAACGGCGGCGACGGTGCAGGCCTGGCTTTTGATTTGTGGCACCACGATGGCGATAAATGCGGCGACCATCGCGAAGTCCAGACCATATTTTTCAATGTGCGGAAAAGAGGCGCCAACCAGAGCGCCAAGGAAATCGGCCAGCACCCAGGCGAACCAAAACGTCAGCATTGCTGAAAAATAGAAAAGATATTTATCTTTTTTATTCTCCTCCATCTCTTTCACCGTCGTGGCGTACACTTCATCGGTCAGGGCATACGCCATAAAGCATTTTTTAAAGAAGGAGGCTTCGCGTACCGTACTGGAAATAGAGGCGCTATAAAGCACATGGCGAAGATTAATAATCAGCGTGGTGAATATAATCACCCCAAGGCTCGCTCCGGTTTTTAGCATATTTAACGCCAGCATTTGTGCCGAACCGGCGATGACAATCGTCGACCATGCCGTACTTTGCCAGATACTCATCCCGGCGCTAACGCTTAGCGCGCCGACAATAAATGAAAACGGAAAGTCGCCGATGCACAGGGGAAGTATGGCGCTCATACCCCGTAGAATCACTTTTTTGTTCATGAACAATACCTGTTGTATTCAGGAGATTAATTATTTGTGTAAGGTACATTAAAACGCTAATTAATGATTACTTTGCTACCATAATGTTGATGATTTCTTTATCGGTATAGGCCATAGGCTTAATTACCAGACGGCAGAGATTATTAATAGTCTGCTCAACGTCAGCGCAAACAATGCCGTCATTAGAGCCTGCGCAGCTATTTTGCATCGCCATCAGTACGGCCTTAAAGGCGCTGGAAACCACGGACGATACTTTCATTGCGCAGCTATTAGAGGCGCCATCGCAAATCATGCCGGTAATATCGCTGATCATATTAATAATAGCGGTATTAATTGTTTGCAGGTCACGGGTAAATAACCACGCCATGCCTGCCGCGGCGCCCATCGCTGCCGTGGACGCCGCGCATAGCGCGGACAGACGCGTATAGCGGGAGTGGATCGATATGGCGGTCAGGTGGGAGAGCGCCAGCGCCCGCGCGAGGGTCTCTTCATCAGCGTTAAGATGCTCCGCGACCGTCACTACCGGCATGGTGGCGGCGATACCCTGGTTACCGGAACCAAAGTTAGACATCGCGACGACGGGGGCTCCGCCCATTCGCGCGTCGGATGCGGCGACGGTATTGATGATGACTTTACTCAGCAGGTCGTTGCTGAGCAGGCCATTTTTTACCGCATCAGAGAAGGTGCCGTTGATGTTCAAGCCGTATTTTTTGCTTTTACCTTCCTCCGCCAGCGCCGAATTGAGCCGGGCGGCTTCGAGAATAAATGCGATGTCGGCGAATTCGACCTCGTTAATAAAATTAAAGGCTTCCGCAAGCGAGAAGGTTGCTAATGTTTCCTGCTGCGTTACCGTACTCTGTTTGTCCGCCAGTACCTGCGCTTCGCCATTAATATACAGCTCAACGATATTGGTATGCGTGCCCTTGACCACCACGCGGCAGCTCTTTTCGCCACCCGTTAGCGTCAGATCCAGATGAATAAAGTCAGGGGTATCTTTCACGCTAATATTGACCTGGCCATCGGCAATTAACTTCTGGGCTAATTCAACATGCCGTTCGGTAATTCCCTCCAGCGTTTTTAAACCTTTATCCGCATCGCCACCAAATGCGCCAATTGCGGCTGCGAGCGCCACCCCGCTGACGGAAGTGCCCGGAATAGTTACGCCCATCGCATTCTTGTACAGGTTCGCAGAAATAAAACCGCTAATGTTTTGACAAGCCGTATCTAAATGTTTCGCAGCGTAAGCGGCGGTAAAAGAAATAGCAACGGGTTCCGTACAGCCTAATGCCGGAGCCACTTCTTTTTTTAGCCAGTTTATAAACAGGGATGAGTGTTCAGTAGTCATGTTTTATATCGTTCCACTAACGAGGGTTTATTAATCTGCGAGTATGCTAAGTCAATTTCTAAGGAAAAACTTACTCTAATGCGGGCGTAATTTATGCATGAAAGAGAAAAATATTCGCTTATTACAATATTGTAAAATTGTGATCTTATTATGGTTAATTAACTGATTTGACGGGTATTTATATTCTGTTTTTTGAACATAAAAAGGGATTTAGTTAACTACCTCACAGCGTTGCCGAAAGTAAAAATTTCTCTTTTTACGTATTTCGTCGGAGATGAGAAAGGCAAGCAGTGGAAAGAAGGGACTCACAAATGTAGATCTGGATCACATTTTTGCGTTATACAGGTCACAGGAAATCATGATGATGAGGTGTACCTATGCCGCCGGTTTATCGTCCGTTGGTGAGTTTTATTGCAACCGCAATGCAAACCGTTTTGAATCTTGGCCTGCTGTGCCTGGGGGTCATTCTGATCGTATTTCTGGGAAAGGAGACGCTGCATCTGGCGCACGTCCTGTTCACCCCGGAGCCTGTCAGCAAGTACAAGCTGGTGGAAGGGCTGGTGGTCTACTTCCTCTATTTCGAGTTTATCGCGCTGATAGTGAAGTACTTTGAGTCGGGATTTCACTTCCCGCTGCGCTACTTTGTCTATATCGGCATCACCGCAATCGTCCGCCTGATCATTATCGATCATGAGTCGCCTATGGCGGTGCTGATTTACTCCGCGGCGATCCTGATTCTGGTGATAACGCTCTGGCTGTGTAACTCCAACCGTCTGAAGCGCGAATAAAAAAAGCGGCCTCCAGGGCCGCTGACCAACAGTCACAAATAGAATTTATGTAGGGTCCAGTTGAGGATAGCAGTGGCATTTGCCTTACTTTTTCAGCTGAGGGCGACGGCGGTAATACCCGGTTGGGGTCGCGCATTACCGCTAAACCGTCGGCCCTCATCTGAAATTTGGGGCGGGTGTTACAAAAAAATTAACCTTTCACTCCGCCAGCCGTCAGGCCGTTAACCAACCAGCGCTGGGCCAGCAGGAACACCACGGTAATCGGAATGGCGGAAAGCACCGCCGCGGCGGCAAAGTCGCCCCACAGATAGTTCTGCGGGTTGAGATACTGTTGCATTCCGACCGCAAGGGTATAGCTGTTCACATCGCGCAGCAGCAGGGAGGCCACCGGCACTTCGGTGATCGCCGCGATGAACGACAGAATAAACACCACCGCCAGAATCGGTACCGACAGCGGGAGCAGCACGAGGCGGAAAGCCTGCCATGGGGTCGCACCGTCCAGCGCCGCCGCTTCTTCCAGCGAGCCGTCGATGGTTTCGAAGTAACCTTTGATTGTCCAGACGTGCAGCGCGATACCGCCCATATAGGCGAAGATGACGCCGCCGTGGGTATTCAGGCCGACGAACGGCACGTACTGGCCGAGACGGTCAAACAGGGCGTACAGCGCGACCAGCGACAGCACCGCGGGGAACATCTGGAAAATCAGCATCCCTTTCAGCAGCGTTGCTTTACCCGGGAAGCGCATGCGGGCAAAAGCGTAAGCGCAGGTGGTAGAAAGCGCGACGATGCCAATGGCGGTAATGCCTGCCACCTTGATGGAGTTCCACAGCCACAGCAGCACCGGGAAGGGGGGCGGCGTGACGCGACCATCAGCGTGTTCGACGCTGAAGCCGAGCGCCAGCCGCCAGTGCTCCCAGGAGATACTTTCGGGGATCAGGCTACCGGTGGCGAAGTTCCCTTCGCGCAGAGAGATAGCGATGACCATCAGCAGCGGGAACATAATCGCCGCGATAAAAATCAGCAGCAGGAGGTGCGTCGTGAACAGGCGCAGCTTCTGAGATTTGGGTTGAACCATAGCCATAATCGTTATCTCCCTTAATCAAACTTCATACGTGTGGCTTTCAGGTTAACAATCGCCAGGGCGCCTACCAGCAGGAAGATCAGCGTGGCGATAGCCGCCGCAAGGCCGAAGTCCTGACCGCCGCCGCCTTCAAAGGCGATACGGTAGGTATAGCTCACCAGCAGGTCGGTGTAGCCCGCCGGCGTGGTGGTGCCGAGCCGGTCCGGCCCGCCGTTGGTCAACAGCTGAATCAGCACGAAGTTGTTAAAGTTAAAGGCGAAGCTGGCGATCATCAGCGGCGTCAGCGGCTTGATCAGCAGCGGCAGCGTAATTTTGAAGAAGTTCTGGAACGGCGTAGCGCCATCCATTGCCGAGGCTTCATATAAATCGTCAGGAATCGCTTTCAGCAGGCCCATGCACAGGATCATCATGTACGGATAGCCCAGCCAGGTGTTGACGATGATAATCATGGTACGCGCGGTGGTCGGGTCGCTAAACCAGGCCGGCTTGATGCCGAACAGCGCGCTGAGCATCATGTTGATCTCACCAAAGCTCTGGTTGAACAACCCTTTGAAAATCAGAATCGAGATAAACGACGGTACGGCGTAAGGCAGAATCAGCAGTACGCGGTAAATCGCTTTACCTTTCAGGGCTTCCCACTGGACGAGACAGGCGAGCACCATGCCGACCGCAACGGTGAGAATCACGGTCAGAACGGAGAACACCACCGTCCAGACGAAAATCGCGAAGAACGGTTTCTGGATGCCTTCATCCTGGAACACGCGAGTGAAGTTATCCCAGCCGATGGTCACGGTGTAGCCCGGGCTGAGCTTTTCGCTGCCCCAGCTACCGTCGGCGTTCATCGCCTGATAGAAACCGACCTCGGCGTTCGGACGGTATTTCACGCCGCTCTGGTTGTTGGTCAGCGTGCCGTCACTGGCCAGCGCGTACAGCGGCTGAGTACCGGAGAACTGACGCAGGGAGCTCATAATGACTTTGCTTTCATCCGGCAACACGGCGGTCAGCTGGTTCAGGGCGGTACGGTTTTGCGTAATCACGCGCAGCGTGGCGCGCTCGCCTTCCGGCAGGGCGTCTGCCTCTTTTAAGGCCAGCTTCTGTTCGCCGCCGAATTTAAAGGCGTCGGAAAGATAGTTTTTGCCGCTTTCGCCGTCGGTCAGCGCCAGCTTCCACTCATCTCCCGCCGGATAAAGCGCGAAGTTGTAGGATTTCCCTGCCTGGAAGGAGCGGTCCATCAGCACCTGTTGGGCGCGTTCGAAGGTCAGCTGGTTAGTGCTGCTGTAGTTGGTAAAAGCGATAGCGATAGTGCAGATCAGCGGGAACAGGACGAACAGCCCCATCCCGGCGAGACCCGGATAAACATAGCGCCAGGCGTAGGCCTTGCGATTGGAAAAAATATACAGGCCAACCGAGCTCAAAATCAGCGTCATGATGGCAAACAGGTACTCCCCCTGGGCGTACATCAAAACAACAAGGTAACCCACCAGCAGGCACAGCAAGCCGATCACAGACCATGTGAGCTGCGGGCTTTGCCACCAGTGCTTCTTTTTCACGACATCCATGGGGATCATCCTCTTTACACTTTATCCTTCGCGCTACCTCTTTGTTGGCTGCGGATGCGTACCCCAGTCACTTACTGATGTAAGCTCCTGGGATTTGCATCCTTGCCGCCTCGATGTAGCGCGAATGATTTCGCGTAACAACGTATTCAACAAACCTTATTCCCTAAGAAATAAGGGAAACCGTATTACTTGGTGATACGAGCCTGTGCGTCTTTCAGCGCCGCATCGACGGTCTGGCGACCGCTAGCGGCGTTGATCACTGCGGTACGAACGGCATACCAGAAGGCGGACATCTGCGGAATATTCGGCATGATTTCACCTTTCTGGGCGTTAGCCATGGTGGCGGCGATACGCGGATCTTTTTCCAGTTTTTCCTGGAAGGATTTCAGCGCGACCGCGCCCAGCGGTTTGTCCTTGTTCACTTCATCCAGACCCTGATCGGTCATCAGGTAGTTTTCGAGGAACTCTTTCGCCAGTTCTTTGTTCGGGCTGGCGGCGTTAATACCGGCGCTCAGTACGCCAACGAACGGTTTAGATGGGTTGCCTTTGAAGGTCGGCAGCAGGGTAACGCCGTAGTTAACCTTGCTCTTATCGATGTTAGACCACGCCCACGGACCGTTGATGGTCATCGCGGTTTCGCCTTTGTTGAATGCCGCTTCCGCGATGGAGTAGTCGGTGTCGGCGTTCATATGCTTGTTCTTGATAAGGTCGACCAGGAAGGTCAGGCCCGCTTTCGCGCCAGCGCTATCCACGCCTACGTCTTTCACGTCGTACTTGCCGTTTTCAAACTTGAACGCATAACCGCCGTCGGCGGCGATCAGCGGCCAGGTGAAGTACGGTTCTTGCAGGTTGAACATCAGCGCGCTCTTACCTTTCGCTTTCAGTTCTTTATCCAGCGCCGGGATCTCTTCCCAGGTTTTCGGCGGGTTTGGCACCAGGTCTTTGTTATAGATCAGCGACAGCGCTTCAACGGCAACCGGGTAGGCAATCAGCTTGCCGTTATAGCGAACCGCATCCCAGGTGAACGGATAGAGTTTGTCCTGGAACGCTTTATCCGGGGTGATTTCCGCCAGCAGGCCGGACTGCGCGTAGCCGCCAAAACGGTCGTGAGCCCAGAAGATGATGTCAGGGCCGTCGCCGGTCGCGGCAACCTGCGGGAATTTCTCTTCCAGCTTATCCGGATGCTCTACGGAGACTTTAATGCCGGTGTCTTTTTCAAACTTTTTACCCACTTCAGCGAGGCCGTTGTAGCCTTTGTCGCCGTTAATCCAGATAACCAGCTTACCTTCTTCGATTTTTGCGAGGGCAGAGGCGGAAAACATCATCGTGGTCAATGCAGACAGCGCGAGGATGCGAGCGCCAGTTTTGATTTTCATATACCCGTCCTATTTGGTGATGTGCTCGTGGATACACTTGAGTGGCTTAACGGTGATGAGTTTCCTTTTTTAACAACCTCTTTCCATCCTCCCCATGTCTACGCCCCATCCCCCGATAGTGTGATCTCCATTGCAGAAATGCCGGTTATGAGTCCTGGAGCACATAAAAAGGCGGCCAATTTTGCAGGCTACATCACGAAATCGACGTCCGTCCGTCCCCCCCGGCGGCGAGAAGCAATCTCTCATCCTCCCGCCTCCTCCCCCATAAAAAAGCCGGGGGGTGGAGGATTTACCCTATTTATGAATGCCGCATAGTCAGCCCATCTTGAATGTGTCGTTAAGTGACAGGTTGTAACGAAGGGAGAAGGGCATGGCGAGCGTACAGCTGCGAAATGTAACGAAAGCCTGGGGTGACGTAGTGGTATCGAAAGATATCAATCTCGAGATCCAGGATGGGGAGTTCGTCGTGTTTGTTGGGCCATCAGGCTGCGGCAAATCCACCCTGCTGCGTATGATTGCCGGGCTGGAAACGGTGACCAGCGGCGATCTGCTGATTGGCGATACCCGAATGAATGATGTCCCGCCCGCCGAGCGCGGTATCGGGATGGTGTTTCAGTCTTATGCGCTTTACCCCCACCTTTCCGTCGCGGAAAACATGTCTTTTGGCCTGAAGCTGGCCGGCGCCAAAAAAGAGCTGATTAACCAGCGCGTGACTCAGGTGGCGGAGGTTCTTCAGCTGGCCCATCTGCTGGAGCGCAAACCGAAAGCGCTTTCCGGCGGTCAGCGTCAGCGCGTGGCGATTGGCCGTACTCTGGTGGCTGAACCGCGCGTGTTCCTGCTGGATGAACCGCTCTCTAACCTCGATGCCGCGCTGCGCGTGCAGATGCGCATTGAGATTTCCCGTCTGCATAAGCGTCTTGGCCGCACGATGATTTACGTGACCCACGACCAGGTCGAAGCGATGACCCTGGCCGACAAGATTGTGGTGCTGGACGCCGGTCGCGTCGCGCAGGTCGGGAAGCCTCTCGAACTCTATCACTACCCGGCGGATCGTTTCGTCGCGGGCTTTATTGGCTCGCCGAAGATGAACTTCCTGCCGGTGAAAGTCACCGCTACCGCCATTGAGCAGGTGCAGGTGGAGCTGCCAAACCGTCAGCAGGTCTGGCTGCCGGTGGACAGCGCCCGCGTTCAGGTCGGCGCCAACATGTCCTTAGGGATTCGCCCGGAACATCTGCTGCCCAGCGATATCGCCGACGTCACCCTTGAAGGTGAAGTTCAGGTGGTCGAACAGCTCGGCCACGAAACGCAAATTCATATCCAGATCCCATCCATCCGTCAAAACCTGGTTTACCGCCAGAACGACGTGGTGCTGGTAGAAGAGGGAGCCACATTCGCCATCGGTTTGCCGCCGGAGCGCTGCCATTTATTCCGTGAGGATGGCACCGCTTGTCGTCGGCTGCATAAAGAGCCGGGCGTGTAAGGCTTCTAACTAAAAAAAAACACAAAACCATTCGCGCTGCATCGAGGCGGCAAGGGAATGAATCCCTGGGAGCGTACAAAAGTACGTGACCAGGGTGAGTGAGCGCAGCCAACAAAGAGGCAGCCCGAAGGGTGAAGTGTTCAAAGAAAAGCAATGATCTCAGGAGATAGAATGATGATTACTCTGCGCAAACTTCCACTGGCGGTCGCCGTTGCGGCAGGCGTTATGTCTGCTCAGGCGCTGGCCGTTGATTTCCACGGCTACGCTCGTTCTGGTATCGGCTGGACCGGCAGCGGCGGTGAGCAACAGTGCTTCAAAGCCACGGGTGCTCAAAGCAAATACCGTCTTGGCAACGAATGTGAAACCTATGCGGAACTGAAGCTGGGCCAGGAGTTGTGGAAAGAAGGTGATAAGAGTTTTTATTTCGATACTAACGTCGCTTATTCCGTAAATCAGGAAGATGACTGGGAAAGTACCTCTCCGGCGTTTCGTGAAGCTAACATCCAGGGTAAAAACCTGATTGACTGGTTGCCGGGTTCTACCCTGTGGGCCGGTAAGCGCTTCTACCAGCGTCATGACGTTCACATGATCGACTTCTACTACTGGGATATCTCCGGCCCGGGTGCGGGTCTGGAAAACGTTGACCTCGGCTTCGGTAAACTCTCTCTGGCGGCCACGCGTAACTCAGAAAGCGGCGGTTCTTACACTTTCTCCAGCGATGACACCAAGAAATTTGCTGCTAAAACCGCAAACGACGTCTTTGACGTGCGTCTGGCCGGTATGGAAATCAACCCGGGCGGCGTACTGGAGTTAGGCGTGGATTATGGCCGCGCTAACCCGCAGGACGATTACCGTCTGGTTGATGGCGCATCAAAAGACGGCTGGATGTTCACCGGTGAACATACTCAGTCTATCTGGGGCGGCTTCAACAAGTTTGTTGTTCAGTATGCGACCGACTCGATGACCTCCTGGAACAGCGGTCACTCCCAGGGAACCAGCATCGATAACAACGGCAGCATGATCCGCGTTCTGGATCACGGCGCGATGGACTTCAACGATGACTGGGGCCTGATGTACGTTGCGATGTACCAGGACGTGGACCTGGACAGCAACAACGGTTCTACCTGGTACACCGTCGGTGTTCGTCCGATGTACAAATGGACGCCGATCATGAGCACCCAGCTGGAAGTCGGTTACGACAACGTGAAATCTCAGCGCACCAGCGAAAACAACAACCAGTACAAAATTACCCTGGCCCAGCAATGGCAGGCGGGTAACAGCGTCTGGTCTCGCCCGGCAATCCGTATTTTCGCGACCTACGCAAAATGGGATGAGAACTGGGGCTACAGCAACACCTCCGGTCTGCAGACTAAAGACGGCAGCGGTAACGGGGTTTACACCTCCAGCCGCGGTAACGATAGCGAAGTGACCTTCGGTGCGCAGATGGAAGTTTGGTGGTAACACCGCCGTAATCATGTAGTGACACGGAGGGGCTCTGCCCCTCCTGATTCTTCAGGATTAGCGCGCTATTGCCTGGCCACCGCTAAACCTACGCTATCCGAGGTGAGAACAATGAAAATGAAGAAAACTCTCGTCGCCCTGTGTTTATCCGCAGGAATGTTGGCATGCGCGCCGGGAATGAGCCTTGCCGACGTCAACTTTGTCCCGCAAAACACCAGCGCAGCGCCCGCCATCCCCGGTGCTGCCCTGCAGCAGCTCGTCTGGACGCCAGTCGATCAATCTAAAACGCAGACCGTTGATTTACTCACGGGCGGCCAGCGCCTGGATGTTGCCGGCATCTCCGGACCGGTTGCGGCCTGGAGCGTTCCGGCGAATATTGGCGAACTGACCCTGACGCTCACGAGCGAAGTGAATAAGCAAAAACAGATTTTTGCGCCGAACGTGCTGATTCTCGATCAGAATATGACGCCATCCGCGTTCTTCCCCAGCAGCTATTTTACCTATCAGCAGCCCGGCGTAATGACCGCGGATCGGCTTGAAGGCGTCATGCGCCTGACCCCGGCGCTGGGGCAGCAGAAGCTTTACGTGCTGGTCTTTACGACGGAAAAAGATTTACAACAAACCACGACTCTGCTGGATCCGGCGAAAGCTTACGCTAAAGGCGCGGGCAATGCCGTGCCGGATATTCCAGACCCGATTGCCCGCCACACCACCGATGGCGTGCTGAAGCTAAAAGTCAAAACCAATAGCGGCTCCAGCGTGCTGGTTGGTCCGCTGTTTGGCTCTTCCGGCAATGGCCCGGTGACCGTCGGCAATACCGCAGCGCCGGTTGTCGCGCCGGCCCCGGCTCCGGCGGCGAAAAGCGAACCGATGCTTGATGACACCGAAACCTATTTCAACAACGGCATTAAGCAGGCGGTTGCGAAAGGCGATATCGATAAGGCCCTGAAATTGATGAACGAAGCTGAACGTCTTGGCTCGAAATCTGCTCGTTCCACCTTTATCAGCAGTGTAAAAGGCAAGGGGTGACCGTCTCCCCGCAATGCTGATGTTTAGGCACAGCCTTTAGGTGCGTCCGTCAGGGCGCACTTTTTTTTAGCGCGCCGCAGCCTCTGTTGCACGGCTGTTGCGCGGATGATCGTATATTGACGTTTGCCCGCCCCCGATGCCCCATTCTGCGATACAATACCTTTACGTTATGTACCGGAGATTCAGGCATGCCACATCCTGCGCTTACGCAACTGCGTGCGCTGCATTATTTTGCCGCTATGCCCCCGCTGGATGCGCATCTGCGCGACTGGCTATTGCTGGAAGACTCAATGACCAAACGCTTTGAGCAGCAGGGGAAGAAAGTCAGCGTCATCATGGTTAACGAAGGTTTTGTTGGACGCGACGCGCTGGCCGGTGAGGCGCCCCTGTTACCGAGCGAACCCCGCTACTGGCTGCGGGAAATCATTCTTTGCGCCAACGGTGAACCCTGGCTGGCCGGGCGCACGATAGTGCCCGAATCAACGCTGAGCGGCCCCGAACTGGCGCTGCAACAGCTGGGGCAAACGCCGTTGGGCCGCTATCTCTTCACGTCATCGACGCTAACCCGTGATTTTATTGAAATTGGTCGTCATGCAGAGCTGTGGGGGCGTCGTTCCCGCCTCCGGTTGAGCGGCAAACCGCTGCTGCTGACGGAACTGTTTTTGCCTGCATCGCCGTTGTATTAAGAGGAAAATGAAATGGAGTGGAGTCTGACGCAGAACAAGCTGCTGGCGTTTCACCGCCTGATGCGTACTGACAAACCGATTGGCGCGCTGCTGCTGCTGTGGCCGACGCTGTGGGCGCTGTGGGTGGCGACGCCGGGGATACCGCCGCTATGGATCCTCGCCGTTTTTGTCGCCGGCGTCTGGCTGATGCGCGCCGCAGGCTGCGTGGTCAACGACTATGCCGATCGCAAGTTTGACGGCCACGTCAAACGGACGGCCCGCCGCCCGTTGCCGAGCGGCGACGTTAGCGAAAAGGAGGCGCGGACGCTGTTTGTCGTGCTGGTGCTGCTTTCGTTTCTGCTGGTGTTGACCCTGAACACCATGACCATTCTGCTGTCGGTAGCGGCGCTGGCGCTGGCATGGGTATATCCGTTTATGAAGCGCTATACCCACCTGCCTCAGGTCGTGCTGGGCGCGGCGTTCGGTTGGTCGATCCCGATGGCCTTTTCGGCGGTCAGCGAATCGCTGCCGCTGAGCTGCTGGCTGATGTTCCTCGCCAATATCCTGTGGGCGGTGGCCTACGATACCCAGTATGCGATGGTCGATCGTGATGATGACGTCAAAATCGGTATCAAATCGACGGCGATTCTCTTTGGCGACAACGATCGCTTAATCATCGGTATTTTACAGGTGGCGGTACTGGGTCTGATGGCCGCGGTAGGCTGGCTGAGCGGGCTGGGCTGGGAGTATTACTGGTCGTTGTTTATCGCCGCGGCGCTGTTTGCCTGGCAGCAGAAGCTGATATTTAAACGCGAACGCGATGCCTGCTTTAAGGCGTTTATGAACAATAACTACGTGGGGCTGGTGCTGTTTCTCGGCCTGGCGATGGGATATATGCAGTAGCGCTGTGGGTTTCCCGGCTTGCGGCGTAAACGCCTTAGCCGGGCTACAAAACCGCAGGGTCCGGTAGCCCGGCGCAGGCCGGGACATCTCTTTAAACGTTACGCTTCATCCTGGGTAACGCTTTCAATCGTTAATCGCACATCCGAAGTAATCAGATCCGCCAGCATGCGGTAGATCTTCAACGTCTCTTCCGGCTCGGCGTCCCCGGTATCGCTGATATAGCCTTCGTCACGCAGGGTCAACACCAGCGTGCTGAACACCGCCTTATCGAAGAACTCCGGCGCGTTGATGCCGTGCAGAACGGACAGGCGCTGCGCCACGGTGCGGCTCTCTTTCTCCAGCGAACTGCGGTTGATTGACGGGTTGGCACTCAGCAGCCAGAAGGTAATGGCGTAGCGCTGCAGCGTTTCGCGCGCGCCTGCGGCCAACAGCTGCAGAGAACGGGCATGAGACGGATTGACGCTCACCTCATCGTCGTTCAGGGCGATGAGGCCCTGACGCTGCATCTCAGCGATCAGCGCATCGACGACGCCCGCCAGCTCCGCTTTTTCCCAGCGCAGGAACAGCTCGGCCTTCAGGAACGGATAGAACATCTCGACGTGACGCAGGATTTCGGCACGGGTAATACGACGATGCTGAGTGACGATGGCGGCTAACAGCGACGGCATCACCAGCATATGGGCGATGTTGTTGCGGTAGTAGGTCATCAGCACGGCCTGCTCGCGCGGCAGAATGATGATATCGCCAATGGTATCTTTCTCGACTTCGAACTTGTTCATCTGCAGCGCGTGGTCAATCAGCTCGCTGGCCGAAGCCGCAGGCGTGGTCGCATCCGCTGAATATGGCACGTTGCGCAGCAGGGCGAGATAGCACTCCAGCTGCTCGGTGAGCTGCTCGCGGGTCAGTGAACGCTGACGCGATGCCAGCAGCGCGGTACAGCACAGGTTCATGGCGTTAGCCGCGCCGGCATTATTGATGCGCACCATCAGATCCGAGGCGATATTATTCACCGTCGGGGTCAGCCAGGAAGGGCGAACCGCTTCGATAGGGTCGATAGACTCGCGCCAGTCCGGCACATGCTGGTTCAGATAGGCCATCAGCGGCAGGGGTTCGCCGAAGTTAACGTAGCCCTGGCCGAGATTTCGCAGCTTGCTCAAGCCGCGCAGCATCTGCGGCAGGCTCTCTTTCTCTTTCGTCGCACCGCGTAGCTCTTTGGCGTAGGTACCGACCTCCATCACGTGCTCGTAGCCGATGTAAATCGGCACCAGGGTGATGGGGCGATTACCGCCGCGCAGCATCGCCTGAATGGTCATCGACAGGGTGCCGGTTTTCGGATCCAGCAGGCGTCCGGTACGCGAACGCCCGCCTTCAACGAAATACTCCACCGAATAGCCGCGGCTGAACAGCTCGCCGAGATATTCGCGGAATACGGTTGAGTAGAGCTTATTGCCCTTGAACGTACGGCGAATAAAGAACGCGCCGCCGCGACGGAAGATCGGACCGGCGGGCCAGAAGTTCAGGTTGATACCGGCGGCGATATGCGGCGGCACCAGGCCCTGATGATAAATGACGTAAGAGAGCAGCAGATAGTCCATATGGCTGCGGTGGCACGGGACATAAACGATCTCGTGGCCTTCATGCGCCAGCTGGCGCACGCGCTCGGCGTTATGCACGTTAATGCCCTGATACAGCCGGTTCCAGGTAAAGCCCAGCACGCGGTCGGTCAGGCGAATCATCTCATAGGAGAAGTTTGCGGCGATCTCTTCCATCAGGGCGATAGCGTTTTGCTGCGCCTTTTCATGAGAAATTTTCTTGCTGCGGGCTTCGTCTTCTACCGCACGGGCAATGGCTTTCGACGCCAGCAGTTTATTAAACAGATCCTGGCGCGCGGGCAGGCGCGGGCCGACCGCCGCCAGACGCTGACGGGCGAAGTGCATGCGCGCCACGCGGGCCAGCTTCTGGGCGATGGTTTTATCGGTACCGTGTTCGTCCGCCATCTTACGCAGCGAGACCGAAGGCGAGAAACGGACAAAGCTGTCGCGGCCCAGCCACAGAACGGCGAAGAATTTCTGAATGCCGTTGAGCATGCGCAGCGGCGGGTTCACCTCGCCTTTTTCACGCCCCGGCGCGCGACCGAACATCACCGAAACCGGCACCATCTGCACGTCAAGATCGGGATGGTTGCGGTGCAAATCCAGATAGTCGTGAAAGAGCTTGATAGACTCTTCTTTCGGCGTGTAATAGGTAAACACGCGCGGTCCGCCGTGGATAAATACGTAGCGCGGAAGCAGGCCGCCGTCGATCTCGAGCGGCTCCAGCGGGTCCGGTAACTCATGTTCCAGACATTGCGCGCGCAGCGTCAGCAGGTCCGCCTTCGAATTGTAGGGCAGGACATACATAATGGGACGCGAGGTATCCAGGCCTAATTCCTGAGCAGGTTGTGCCGGAATCGACTTGCTTTTTACCAGCGCCCTTAATGGTAAATTCAGTAATTTATAGTAAATTCGTTGCCAGCCAGACATAGACGATGTGAAGCCTCTGGTTAATCATGCAAATGCGCCGCAAGAATAACAGAAAGTGCGCAAAATTTCCGTTGTAACGCGGCAAACGCGTACACTCATTGACGTCATTTACATAAAAAGGTTTGTTTGATGGCCAATAATACCACTGGGTTAACCCGAATTATTAAAGCGGCAGGGTATTCCTGGAAAGGATTCCGGGCGGCGTGGGTCAACGAGGCCGCCTTTCGTCAGGAAGGCATCGCGGCCGTTGTTGCCGTGGCGATCGCCTGCTGGTTAGACGTCGATGCCATCACCCGGGTGCTGTTGATTAGCTCGGTCCTGCTAGTGATGATAGTTGAAATTATCAATAGCGCGATTGAGGCGGTTGTTGACCGTATTGGCCCTGAACATCACGAGCTGTCGGGGCGAGCGAAAGACATGGGATCGGCGGCGGTATTGCTGGCGATCATCATCGCGCTGATCGCGTGGGGAACGCTTTTATGGGCAAACTACCGCTAACTCCTGGCGTAGCGGCTCGCAAAACGGAAAGAAACTCCTGATTTTTGTGTGAAATGTGGTTCCAAAATCACCGTTAGCTGTATATACTCACAGCATAACTGTATATACACCCAGGGGGCGGAATGAAAGCGTTAACGACCAGGCAGCAAGAGGTGTTTGATCTCATTCGGGATCATATCAGCCAGACGGGCATGCCGCCGACGCGTGCGGAGATTGCTCAGCGCTTGGGGTTCCGTTCCCCAAACGCGGCGGAAGAACACCTGAAAGCGCTGGCGCGTAAAGGCGCAATCGAGATCGTTTCCGGCGCCTCACGCGGTATTCGTCTGCTGACGGAAGAAGAAACGGGTCTGCCGCTTATTGGCCGCGTCGCGGCGGGTGAGCCGCTGCTGGCCCAGCAGCACATTGAAGGTCACTATCAGGTCGATCCGGCTATGTTTAAGCCGAATGCGGATTTTCTGCTGCGCGTTAGCGGGATGTCGATGAAAGACATCGGTATTCTTGATGGCGACCTGCTGGCCGTCCATAAAACGCAGGATGTGCGCAATGGCCAGGTGGTTGTGGCGCGCATCGACGAAGAAGTTACCGTGAAGCGACTGAAAAAGCAGGGTAACGTCGTTGAACTGCTGCCGGAAAACAGCGAATTCTCGCCGATCGTGGTGGACCTTCGCGAGCAAAGCTTCACTATTGAAGGCCTGGCCGTTGGCGTTATCCGCAACGGCAACTGGCAGTAATCTCTTCACCTCGCGGCATCATCACCTGATGCATGATGCTGCGCCGTTTTTCCTCATTTGGGCTCTTTCTCCATGCTTTTTAACGCCGCCGACAAAGCCCTGTGGCGCTTAGCGCTGCCCATGATCTTCTCCAATATCACCGTTCCGCTGCTGGGGCTGGTGGATACCGCCGTTATTGGCCACCTCGACAGCCCGGTTTATCTGGGGGGCGTGGCGGTTGGCGCAACGGCGACCAGCTTCCTCTTTATGCTGCTGTTGTTCCTGCGAATGAGTACCACCGGACTGACGGCGCAGGCGTTTGGCGCAAAAGATCCGCAGCGGCTGGCGCGTGCGCTGGTACAGCCTCTGGGCCTGGCGCTGGCCGCCGGGGCGGCGATTGTGCTCTTACGGATGCCGTTAATCGACCTGGCGCTGCATATTGTCGGCGGTAGCGAAGCCGTGCTCGAACAGGCCAGACGCTTCCTGGAGCTCCGCTGGCTAAGCGCGCCGGCATCGCTGGCGAATCTGGTCCTGCTGGGCTGGCTGCTGGGCGTGCAGTACGCCAGAGCGCCGGTGATCCTGCTGGTGGTCGGCAACGTCCTCAACATCGTGCTCGATTTATGGCTGGTGATGGGCCTGCATATGAACGTGCAGGGGGCGGCGCTGGCGACGGTCACCGCAGAATACATCACTTTCTTTATTGGCCTGCTGATGGCGAGACGCGTGCTGGCGCTGCGCGGCGTTTCCCTGTCGATGCTGAAAAACGCCTGGCGCGGAGATATACGCCGCCTGCTGGCGCTGAATCGCGACATCATGCTGCGCTCGCTGCTGCTACAGCTCTGCTTCGGGGCGGTGACGGTATTTGGCGCCCGCCTTGGCGCCGATGTCGTCGCGGTCAATGCGGTCCTCATGACGATGCTGACCTTTACCGCCTATGCGCTGGACGGTTTTGCCTACGCCGTTGAGGCGCACTCCGGGCAGGCCTACGGCGCGCGCGACGACAGCCAACTGCTTGCCGTCTGGCACGCGGCCTGCCGCCAGTCAGGGATGGTAGCGCTGGCGTTTGCGCTGATTTACGGCCTTGCCGGTGAGCAGATTATCGCTTTGCTGACCTCGCTGCCTTCGCTGCAGCAGCTGGCCGACCGCTATCTGGTCTGGCAGATGATACTGCCGGTCATTGGCGTCTGGTGCTACCTGCTGGACGGCATGTTTATCGGCGCGACGCGGGGGGCGGAGATGCGCAACAGCATGGCGGTAGCGGCGGCGGGGTTTGCCCTGACGCTGCTGACGGTACCGACGCTCGGCAACCACGGACTGTGGCTGGCGCTGACGGTCTTTCTCGCTCTGCGCGGCGTTTCTCTGGCGGTTATCTGGCGGCGCCACTGGCAGCGCGGAACCTGGTTTTCGTAATGCATTTGGTGCATCTGATGGTTAAAGATTCCGAATAATAAATCTTACTCAGAATACTCATCTATAGTTAAGTCATGTCCGGCACACAGCGGGCTGTTCATTCACCGAACGATAACCGAACGATGAGGAATGCATGATGAATAAAGACGAAATCGGCGGTAACTGGAAACAGTTCAAAGGTAAAGCGAAAGAAAAATGGGGCAAGCTGACCGACGATGACATGACCGTCATTGAAGGCAAACGCGACCAGCTGGTGGGCAGAATTCAGGAACGTTACGGTTACGCCAAAGACCAGGCAGAGAAAGAAGTGACCGACTGGGAAACCAAAAACGACTATCGCTGGTAGCGAAAACGGCGTGTTTTAACCCCTTACTATTGCCTGCTCTAACGATTTATACCCTAAATAATTCGAGTTGCAGGACAAGGGACTCGTGCTTTGAACAGCGCTTGCGCTGGCCCCGGAGGGGCGAGGCCGCAGGCCGAGTAACGCGGCAACGCAGAGAATCCCCAGGAGCTTACTCCAGTAAGTGACTGGGGTGAGCGACAAATCTGTCTGGAACAGATTTGAACGCCGTATCCCGGCGGCCCGAAGGGCGAGGCTCATGGATGAGCCGAGTAACAAAGCCAACGCACATGCAACTTGAAGTATGACGGGTATACACCCTTGATTCCCGCTGCGGCTAACGCCTCAGCGGGCTTTCTTTTTGATCTGGATGGTATGGTCGTGGTGGCAGTGGCCCGGCGTACTGCAGGATTCAACCTCGACGCAGGCGGCGCACAGGCCGTGAGCCTCAATAACGTTGTGGCGCAGGGCGAATCCCATTCTTGCCGCCAGCGTATGCATAATATCTTCGACGCCTTCCGCACACTCTTCTTTGACGCCGCCGCAGCGGTCGCAGATAAACATCGCCGAGCTGTGGGTCGGCTGATCGAAAAGGTGACACAGCACGTAGCTATTGGTGGATTCCACCTTATGCACGAACCCTTGCTCGAGTAAAAACTCCAGCGCCCGGTACACCGTCGGCGGTTTCGCCTGAGGCTCTTTTTCACGAAGGAGATCGAGCAGGTCGTAGGCGCTGATTGCCCCTTGCTGCAGGCTCATCAAACGCAATACTTCAAGGCGCTGCGGGGTCAGGCGCACGCCACGCTGCGCGCACAGCTTTTCAGCATGCGCTAACATTTGTTGCGAAGTGGTCTTATCCATGAGCGTCCTCTGGTTGCGTGAATCTGAAACTGTTACTTTATCACGATACCGGTAAAACGCCGAGACCCGGCGGGCTATACCCGTCACACTTCACGTTACCTGCGCGCTGGCTGCGCCAATTCGTCCCAGCCGCGCTCCTGGGGTCGCTCAACCTTGCCACCTTATGCTATACCTGATGCATCTCATTTTCGGGAGAAAACGATGAAACGACCTGACTGCATTCGACACTGGCGTGAACTGGAAGGCGTGGATGATTCCACCTATCCCGACAGTACTGAGCTTTTCTCCATCGGCGCGCCGCTGGCGCGGGGCCTGCGGCTGAATCGCCTGGGGATCCACCATGAGCGTCTACCGCCCGGACGCCGAACCTCTTATCCGCATGCGGAGAGCGACGAAGAAGAGTTTATCTACGTGCTGGAAGGTTATCCGGAAGTGTGGATTAACGGCTATCTCTGGAAGCTGGAGCCGGGGGATAGCGTCGGCTTTCCTGCCGGAACCGGCATTTGCCACACCTTCCTCAATAACACCGAGCAGGAGGTTCGCCTGTTAGTCGTTGGCGAGGCAAATAAGAAATTTAATCGCATCTACTACCCGCTTAACCCCGGCTATGCCGCCACGCGACAGGATCGCTGGGTTGACCATCCGCCGCAGTTTTTTGGCCCTCACGACGGGAAGCCACGGAAAATATAGCGTTTATTGCGGGATAAAAAAGGTGAGCGCTGACGCTATGCGTCAGTGGTTTATCTTTGTGCTATAGTAGCGCCCCTTTTTACCCGGATGCTTATTTATTCGCCATGATGTCAGATTCAACGCCTACTGCTTTCGCCGCTCACCGTTTTTCCATCGCGCCGATGCTCGACTGGACCGACAGACACTGCCGTTATTTTCTGCGTCAGCTGTCGCGCCACACGCTGCTGTACACCGAAATGGTGACCACCGGTGCGATTATTCACGGCAAGGGCGACTATCTGGCCTACAGCGAAGAAGAGCATCCGGTCGCCCTGCAGCTCGGCGGCAGCGATCCGGCTGCGCTGGCACACTGCGCGAAGCTGGCGCAGGCGCGCGGCTACGATGAAATTAACCTGAACGTTGGCTGCCCGTCCGATCGCGTGCAGAACGGTATGTTCGGCGCCTGCCTGATGGGGAACGCGCAGCTGGTGGCAGACTGTATTAAAGCCATGCGCGACGTCGTGTCGATCCCGGTCACGGTGAAAACCCGTATCGGCATTGATGACCAGGACAGCTACGGGTTTCTGTGTGATTTTATCGAAACGGTATCCGGGAAAGGCGAGTGCGAGATGTTTATCATCCATGCGCGCAAAGCGTGGCTTTCGGGGCTGAGCCCCAAAGAAAACCGCGAGATCCCGCCGCTTGACTATCCGCGCGTTTACCAGCTGAAGCGTGATTTTCCGCATCTGACGATGGCGATTAACGGCGGCATTAAGTCGCTGGAAGAAGCAAAACAACATCTTGCGCATATGGACGGCGTAATGGTGGGCCGTGAGGCCTATCAGAATCCAGGCATTCTGGCGTCGGTGGATCGGGAAATTTTCGGCGTGGAAGGCGTCGATGCTGACCCGGTTTCCGTGGTCCGGGCGATGTATCCCTATATCGAACGCGAGCTTAGCAACGGTACTTATCTGGGGCACGTAACGCGCCATATGCTCGGGCTGTTTCAGGGGATCCCCGGCGCGCGCCAGTGGCGTCGCTATCTGAGCGAAAATGCGCATAAAGCCGGGGCGGACATCAACGTGCTGGAACAGGCGCTGAAACTGGTTGCCGACAAGCGTTAGTTTTTCACTAAAACCTGGTCAAATTCACCACGCCCTGCACGTATCGTGCCGGGCGTTTTTGTTATTATTCAATAGATTATATTTGGCACGATTTTTGTAATATCCGGTAAGGTAGATAAAATTTCTTTAGGGGAAAGACGATGCTGGAACTCTTATTCGTTATTGGCTTTTTTGTCATGTTATTGGTCACCGGCATTTCACTGCTGGGTATTATTGCCGCGATTGTGGTCGCGACCGCGCTGATGTTTGTCGGCGGTCTGTTTGCGTTAATGATTAAACTGCTGCCGTGGCTGCTGCTGGCCGTTGTTGTGGTTTGGGTGATTCGGGCGATAAAATCACCAACCGACAACCGTTATCGCGCTAATAACCGCTGGCGCTACTAAGGTATTGAGCGGTATGTCACAACCTGAAGATTTTTGCATAAAACAGCGTAGGCTTTGCTTATTAAATCTGTCACTATTAGCGGGTTAACGAATTCATCGTGCTGTACCCTACATACAGCCGAACAAAAAAAGTAAGGGCTTCCCATGTGGAAGCCCTAAACTTTAGTGCTCCGGCCATTACGGCAAGAGCAAACTTGAACCCTGCGTCGCCCGGCTTTCCAGCACCTCATGTGCGCGTCTGGCGTCGGTTAACGCATATTTTTGGCTCTCCGCGACATCCACTTTTATCACGCCGCTGGCGATCAGCGAAAACAGCTCGTTGCTGGCTTCCGTCAGCTCTTCACGCGTGGTGATATAGCCCTGCAGAGAAGGGCGGGTGACGTACAGCGAACCTTTTTGATTGAGGATCCCGAGATTGACGCCGGTCACCGGGCCGGAGGAGTTGCCGAAGCTCACCATCAGCCCCCGACGCTGCAGGCAGTCAAGGGAGGCTTCCCAGGTATCTTTCCCGACGGAATCATAAACCACGTGGACTTTCTTACCGTCGGTGATCTCTTTCAGGCGCTCGACGATATTCTCTTCGCGATAGTTAATGATCTGCCAGGCGCCAGCCTGTTTGGCGCGTTCAGCTTTTTGCGCGCTGCCGACGGTACCGATCAGCTTCGCGCCCAGCGCTTTGGCCCACTGACAGGCGATGAGCCCGACGCCGCCGGCCGCCGCATGAAATAAGAACGGCTCGCCCGCTTTGATCTCGTAGGTTTTCCGCAGCAGGTAATAGACCGTGAGCCCTTTCAGGAATGAGGCCGCCGCCTGCTCGAAAGAGATCGCGTCCGGCAAAATGGCGGCCTTATCCGCGGGCACGTTGTGGACGGTGCTATAGGCTCCCAGCGCCGATTGCGCGTAGACCACCCGATCGCCGGCTTTGATATGTTTCACGCCGCTGCCGACTTTGCTTACTACGCCAGCGGCTTCGGTACCCAGACCGCTCGGCAATGACGGGGGCGGGTAGAGGCCGCTGCGGATATAGGTATCAATGTAGTTGATGCCGATGGCCTTATTCTCTACCTGAATTTCGTGCTCTGCGGGATCTTTCGGCGTGAACTCCAGCGCTTGCAGAACATCAGGCCCTCCGTGCTGGTGAAATTCAATTCGTGTTGCCATGCTTCCTCCAGAAATGTGGTAATCTTTCGACCCATTCACTATCTCGGTAACTCCATTCACTATGGCAGGAAATAAACCCTTCAACAAACCACAGACTGAACCCCGCGAGCGTGATTATCAGCTCGATGGGTTGAAGGTCCCGCCGCACTCGATTGAAGCGGAACAGTCGGTGTTGGGCGGTTTAATGCTGGATAACGAACGCTGGGACGATGTTGCCGAGCGGGTTGTTTCGGAAGATTTTTATACCCGTCCGCATCGCCATATTTTCACCGAAATGGCGCGCCTGCAGGAATCGGGCAGCCCGATTGACCTGATTACGCTCGCCGAATCGCTGGAGCGTCAGGGGCAGCTGGACAGCGTCGGCGGCTTCGCCTACCTGGCGGAATTATCGAAAAATACGCCAAGTGCGGCGAACATCAGCGCTTATGCCGATATCGTCCGCGAACGTGCGGTGGTACGCGAAATGATCTCCGTGGCGAATGAAATCGCCGAGGCCGGTTTCGATCCCCAGGGCCGCACCAGCGAAGATCTGCTCGACCTCGCCGAATCCCGGGTGTTTAAAATTGCCGAAAGCCGCGCGAATAAAGACGAGGGGCCGAAGAATATCGCCGACGTGCTCGACGCTACCGTGGCGCGTATTGAACAGCTCTTCCAGCAGCCGCATGACGGCGTCACCGGGGTGAATACCGGCTATGACGATCTCAATAAAAAAACCGCCGGTCTTCAGCCGTCGGACCTGATTATCGTCGCCGCGCGTCCGTCAATGGGTAAGACGACTTTTGCGATGAACCTCGTGGAAAACGCGGCGATGCTGCAGGATAAGCCGGTACTCATCTTCAGTCTCGAGATGCCCTCGGAGCAGATTATGATGCGTTCTCTGGCCTCGCTGTCGCGCGTTGACCAGACCCGCATTCGTACCGGCCAGCTGGATGATGAAGACTGGGCGCGCATTTCCGGCACCATGGGAATTCTGCTGGAAAAACGTAACATCTATATTGATGACTCCTCCGGCCTGACGCCAACCGAAGTGCGCTCCCGCGCGCGGCGCATCGCCCGCGAGCACGGCGGCATCGGTCTTATTATGATCGACTACCTGCAGCTGATGCGCGTGCCGTCGCTCTCCGATAACCGTACGCTGGAAATCGCCGAAATTTCCCGCTCGCTCAAGGCGCTGGCGAAGGAGCTACAGGTGCCGGTGGTGGCGCTGTCGCAGCTTAACCGCTCGCTGGAACAGCGTGCGGATAAGCGCCCGGTCAACTCCGACCTGCGTGAGTCCGGCTCCATCGAGCAGGACGCCGACTTAATCATGTTTATCTACCGTGATGAGGTTTATCACGAAAACAGTGACTTAAAAGGCATCGCTGAAATTATTATTGGTAAACAGCGTAACGGCCCTATCGGGACGGTGCGCCTGACGTTTAACGGTCAGTGGTCACGTTTTGATAATTATGCTGGGCCACAATACGACGACGAATAAATAATTTGGCTATTTTATTTGCGATTTTGGGATTGGGCAGTGCTCGCCATCCTCACGTACTTCAGTACGCTCCGGTGGCTGCGCGCTGGCCGCACCCAAACTCGCTGCATCAATAACGCCAAATTTGAGATAAATAATTCAAGGAATTCAAATGCAAGCGGCAACTGTAGTCATTAACCGCCGCGCTCTGCGACACAACCTGCAACGTCTGCGTGAACTGGCGCCCGCCAGCAAACTGGTTGCGGTGGTGAAAGCGAACGCCTACGGACACGGTCTTCTTGAGACCGCGCGAACGCTCCCGGACGCCGATGCTTTTGGCGTCGCCCGTCTTGAAGAAGCCCTGCGCCTGCGCGCGGGCGGTATCGCCCAGCCGATCCTGCTGCTGGAGGGATTCTTTGAGGCCGCCGACCTGCCGGTGATCTCCGCCCAGCGCCTGCACACGGCGGTACACAGCCCGGAGCAGCTGGCTGCGCTGGAGGAAGCGGATTTACCCGAGCCGGTAACCGTATGGATGAAGCTGGACACCGGGATGCATCGATTAGGCGTTCTGCCCGAACAGGCCGAAGCCTTTTATCAGCGCCTGAGCCAGTGTAAAAACGTCCGCCAGCCGGTCAATATCGTGAGCCATTTTGCCCGTGCGGATGAGCCTGAGTGCGGCGCGACCGAACGTCAGCTGGATATCTTTACCACCTTCACGGAAGGGAAACCGGGGCTGCGCTCAATCGCCGCATCCGGCGGTATATTGCTATGGCCGCAGTCGCACTTCGACTGGGCGCGTCCGGGGATTATTCTCTACGGCGTATCGCCGCTCGACGGTGGATCCACCGGCGCGGATTTTGGCTGCCAGCCGGTGATGTCTCTGACCTCCAGCCTGATCGCGGTCCGCGAGCATAAAGCCGGCGAGCCGGTGGGCTACGGCGGAACCTGGATCAGCGAGCGTGATACGCGTTTAGGCGTTGTGGCGATGGGCTACGGTGACGGCTATCCGCGCGCCGCGCCGTCCGGAACGCCGGTACTGGTTAACGGCCGGGAAGTGCCGATTGTCGGACGCGTGGCGATGGATATGATTTGCGTCGATCTCGGGCCTGAAGCACAGGACCACGCTGGCGACGCGGTCGTGCTGTGGGGCGAAGGCCTCCCCGTCGAGCGGATTGCCGAAATTACAAAAGTAAGTGCTTACGAACTTATTACGCGCCTGACTTCACGGGTATCCATGAAGTACGTGGATTAATGTCAGCCAGCGCGCTTTCCCCCGGTGGCGGCCGACGCCTCATCGGGGCTACGGGTTCGCTACCGGCTACGGGCCGGTAGCCCGGATAAGGCGGTTTAAGCCGCCATCCGGGATGGGCGTTCACGTTGTCGCGTCAAATCCTGCCCGTTCTGTTTTATCCGCCAACATCCCCTCGACCTTCTTTCACATCCAGTTTATTGTGTTATAACGAGCCCATGTAAACCTGGAGAAACATCGCGTGTTTCAGAAAGTTGACGCCTACGCTGGCGACCCCATTCTCTCCCTGATGGAGCGTTTTAAAGACGATCCGCGTAGTGACAAAGTAAATCTCAGCATCGGTCTTTATTACAACGAAGACGGCATCATTCCGCAGCTGAAGGCGGTTGCCGAAGCGGAAGCACGTCTTAACGCCCAGCCGCACGGCGCCTCAATCTATTTACCGATGGAAGGGCTGAACACCTATCGCCACGCGATTGCGTCGCTGCTGTTCGGGGCCGATCATTCGGTACTGGCGCAGCATCGCGTGGCCTCTATTCAGACGCTGGGCGGCTCCGGAGCCCTGAAAGTCGGCGCTGACTTCCTGAAACGCTACTTCCCGGGCTCGCGCGTATGGGTCAGCGACCCGACGTGGGAAAACCACATCGCTATATTTGAAGGGGCTGGATTCGAAGTAAGTACTTACCCTTGGTTTGATGATAAAACCAATGGCGTGCGTTTCGCGGCTTTCCTTGAAAAACTCAATACGCTACCGGAACGCGATATTGTGCTGCTGCATCCCTGCTGCCATAACCCAACGGGAGCCGATCTTACCAACGCTCAGTGGGATCAAGTGGTTGAGGTGCTGAAAGCGCGTAATTTGATTCCTTTCCTCGACATCGCCTATCAGGGCTTTGGCGCCGGCATGGAAGAGGATGCCTACGCTATCCGCGCTATAGCGAACGCCGGGATGCCTATGCTGGTCAGCAACTCGTTCTCGAAAATCTTCTCCCTGTACGGTGAGCGCGTTGGCGGGCTGTCGATCGTCTGTGAAGATACTGAAACCGCGGGGCGCGTACTGGGGCAATTAAAAGCGACCGTGCGTCGCAACTACTCCAGCCCGCCGAACTTTGGCGCGCAGGTGGTTGCGGCGGTGTTGGGCGACAGCGCGCTGAAAGCCTCATGGCTGGCGGAAGTGGAAGGGATGCGCACCCGTATTCTGGCCATGCGTCAGGAGCTGGTTGATGTGCTGAAAGAGACGGTTCCGGGCGGTGATTTTGACTATCTGCTTAAGCAGCGCGGCATGTTTAGCTATACCGGTTTCAGCGCGGCCCAGGTTGACCGCCTGCGCGATGAGTTTGGCGTCTACCTGATTGCCAGCGGCCGCATGTGCGTCGCGGGGCTGAATGCAGGAAACGTGCGCCGCGTAGCGCAGGCGTTTGCTGCGGTAATATAAGTTCTTCCTGACCTTTTGCCCGCGCCAAATCATGACGCGGGCAATTCGCTTCCCGAAGTGTGATCATTCTCTTTTTATATGACATCAGAGCAGAAAAACCTTCCTATCCGCCTTCGCGGGGGGTAAGGTCTGGGTGCATTAATAAGCGTACACATTATTGAAAATTATAACGATTCGATTATTTAGGGAAAAATATGCGCAAGATCACCCTGGCCTTTGGGGCCGTCTGCTTACTGTTCACGCTAAATAGCTCCGTCGTTGCTCGCGCCTCCACACCGCAGCCGCTGTGGACGGGCACCAATATGGCGAAACTCGCCGAACAGGCGCCGATCCATTGGGTTTCCGTCGCCCAGATTGAAAATAGCCTGCTGGGACGCCAGCCGATGGCCGTCGGTTTTGATATTGATGATACCGTCCTGTTCTCCAGTCCGGGCTTCTGGCGCGGGCAGAAAACCTATTCCCCCGGCAGCGATGATTACCTGAAAAATCCGGAGTTCTGGGAAAAAATGAACAACGGCTGGGATGAATTCAGCATGCCGAAAGAGGTGGCGCGCCAGTTGATTGCGATGCACGTAAAGCGCGGCGATAGCATCTATTTCGTTACCGGCCGTAGCCAGACCAAAACCGAAACAGTATCAAAAACCCTGCAGGATGATTTTCTCATCCCGGCGGCGAATATGAACCCGGTTATTTTTGCCGGCGATAAACTTGGCCAGAACACCAAAACGCAGTGGCTGCAGGAGAAAGGGATCAAAGTTTTCTACGGCGATTCGGATAACGATATCTCCGCTGCCCGCGAGGTGGGCGCGCGCGGGATCCGTATCTTGCGGGCCTCAAACTCTTCCTATAAGCCGCTGCCGATGGCGGGCGCTCAGGGTGAAGAGGTCATTGTGAATTCAGAATATTAAGCTGCCCGCCGGCTTAATCATCAATCGCTAAAACGGCAGCCGGCACGCTGCCGTTTTTTTGTGCAAAATAGCGTGCCAAAGGTTTTACCTTTTCGCTTATTGCTGCACACTTAGGAAGGTTCATTAGTAAAAGGAGTGGTTTATGTGGCATCAGCAAACCCTGACGTTAGGCCCGAAAGTACGGGGCTTCCATCTGGTCACTGATGAAATTCTCGGGCAAATCCGCGAAATATCGCGGGTGAAAACTGGCCTGCTGCATTTGCTGCTCCAGCATACATCTGCTTCCCTGACGCTAAACGAAAACTGCGATCCGACCGTTCGCTTCGATATGGAGCAGCATTTTCTGCACGCCGTACCGGATAACGCGCCGTATGAACACGATTATGAAGGTCCTGATGACATGCCCTCGCACATTAAATCGTCGATGCTGGGCGTATCGCTGATGCTGCCCGTACGGGATGGCAGCGTCAGGCTGGGGACCTGGCAGGGGATCTGGCTCGGGGAGCATCGTATTCATGGCGGATCGCGCCATATCATCGCGACGCTGATGGGGGAATAAAAATGACAATTTCGGATTTATTGCAGTACTGCATGGCAAAGCCGGGCGCCGAACAAAGCGTACATAGCGACTGGAAAGCGACGCAGATCAAAGCGGCGGACGTCCTGTTTGCGATGGTAAAAGAGGTTGAGGACAACCGGCCAGCGGTATCGTTAAAGACCAGCCCTGAGCTTGCGGAACTGTTGAGGCAGCAGCATCGCGATGTTCGCCCCAGCAAACATCTCAATAAAGCCCACTGGAGTACGGTGTTTCTTGACGGCTCCCTGCCTGATTCGCAAATTTACTATCTGGTGGATGCTTCCTACCAGCAGGCGCTTGATTCGCTTTCCGAGGCTAAGCGTAAGCTGTTGCCATAGCGCTAAATTCTGCCCAGCAGCGCCAGCAGGGTCACATCAAACAGACGAAGCAGCGTGGACTGCAGATGAGCCTGCATGGCGATCTGTTCGTTGTTGGCGCGAATGCTGGCAATATCGCGCTGCCCTTGCAGGAGCAGAATGAGGTCGTCCTGACTTAACCAGCCGCGCGCTTTCTCCTGTAACGCCTGAAGCGTGAGCATCCCGGCGTCGCGAATGTCGCTGTCTTCATCATTTACAATCGCGTGCATAAGCTGCAACCACTCTGCCGTATTCACGCCGGCGCCGGCCAGCTGGGCGCTTAACTCTTCTATGGTGGACATGCTTATCTCCCTGAACGCTGTTGTTCGCCGTTGATGGCCTGCTGGTAAAGTTTTTCCGTCTGTTGCGCCAGAATTCCGGCCTCGAAAGGCGTCAGCGCTCTCTCCTGGGGGACGACGCGCCGGTACAGCCGCTGATAATTTTTCTCCAGCACGTGAAGATTACTCTGCCGTAGCGCATCGCTATCGCTTAACGCCAGGCTGAATAGCGGGCGAATCTGGCGATCCTCGTAACTGAGCAAGCGTTGGTCGAGTGGCGCTGCCGCCGCGTCGCTGATGAACTGCAGATGAAGCTGTTCCAGCATCAGCAGCTGCTGATGAGCCGTGCTGCTGTAGCCGTCTATCCAGCTGCAGGCGGTCAGCGCGAATAACGCCGCGACGAGCGTAAATCGATAAAGTCCGTGCTTTAAGTACATGATGCATCCTGCAATTTATGGCGGTGGTGCTATCTGATGACAGATGCCGTCCGGCCGCAAATCACAAAATATCAGCGGGAGAAAATGAGAGGAAATGAGGCCTCTTCCCGGGACGGGAAGAGGCAGATGAGATTACTTCAGCATGGGCTTGAGGAAGCGAGCCGTATAGGAGGCCTCGCACTCAGCGACCGTTTCCGGCGTACCGGAAACGAGGATCTCTCCGCCGCCGCTTCCGCCTTCCGGCCCAAGGTCAACGATCCAGTCAGCCGTCTTGATGACATCCAGGTTGTGCTCAATCACCACGATGGTATTCCCCTGGTCGCGCAGCTGGTGCAGAACCTCCAGCAGCTGCTGAATATCGGCAAAGTGCAGACCGGTGGTCGGTTCATCAAGGATATACAGCGTTTGCCCGGTACCGCGTTTGGACAGCTCGCGCGCCAGCTTGACGCGCTGGGCCTCGCCGCCGGAGAGCGTGGTAGCCGACTGACCAAGGCGAATATAGGTCAGACCGACGTCCATCAGCGTTTGCAGCTTACGCGCCAGCGCCGGAACCGCATCGAAGAACTCACGCGCTTCTTCAATGGTCATATCCAGCACTTCATGAATCGTTTTGCCTTTGTACTTAATCTCCAGCGTTTCGCGGTTATAGCGTTTGCCTTTGCACTGGTCGCACGGTACGTAGATATCCGGCAGGAAGTGCATCTCGACTTTGATCACGCCATCGCCCTGGCAGGCTTCACAGCGGCCGCCGCGCACGTTAAAACTGAAGCGGCCGGGCGTGTAGCCACGCGAACGTGATTCAGGTACGCCGGCAAACAGTTCACGGACCGGCGTAAAGACGCCGGTGTAGGTTGCGGGGTTAGAACGCGGCGTACGGCCGATGGGGCTCTGGTCGATATCGATCACTTTGTCGAAATGTTCCAGCCCCTGCACGTCGCGGTAAGGTGCCGGTTCCGCGATGGTGGCGCCGTTGAGCTGACGCTGGGCAATCGGGAACAGCGTGTCGTTGATCAGCGTGGATTTACCCGACCCGGAAACGCCGGTGATACAGGTGAATAGACCCACCGGCAGCGTCAGCGTTACGTCTTTCAGGTTGTTGCCGCGCGCGCCGGACAGCTTCAGCACTTTCTCCGGATTGGCGGGTACGCGCTGTTTCGGCACTTCGATTTTACGCTTGCCGCTCATGAACTGGCCGGTCAGCGATTCCGGCACCGCCATAATATCTTCCAGCTTGCCTTCAGCCACGACCTGACCGCCGTGTACCCCAGCCCCCGGGCCGATATCGATAACGTGGTCGGCGGCGCGAATGGCGTCTTCATCGTGCTCAACGACAATCACGGTGTTGCCGAGGTTTCGCAGGTGGATCAGCGTGCCCAGCAGGCGTTCGTTATCGCGCTGGTGCAGGCCGATAGAGGGCTCATCCAGTACGTACATGACGCCGACCAGGCCTGCGCCGATCTGGCTGGCGAGGCGGATACGCTGCGCTTCGCCGCCGGAGAGGGTTTCCGCCGAACGGGAGAGCGTCAGGTAGTTCAGACCGACGTTGACGAGGAATTTCAGGCGATCGCCAATCTCTTTCAGTACTTTTTCAGCAATTTGCGCACGCTGGCCGGAGAGCTTCAGGTTGTTGAAGAAGTCCATCGCGTGGCCGATGCTCATATCCGAGATGGTCGGCAGCGGGGTATTCTCCACAAACACGTGCCGCGCTTCGCGCTTCAGGCGGGTCCCTTCACAGCTGGTGCAGGGACGGTTGCTGATGAATTTCGCTAACTCTTCACGTACTGCGCTGGATTCCGTCTCTTTATAACGGCGCTCCATATTATGCAGCACGCCTTCGAACGGATGGCGGCGCACCGAGGTATCGCCGCGATCGTTCATATATTTGAATTCAATATTCTCTTTGCCTGAGCCGTACAGAACCACTTTTTGTACGCTGCTATTCAGCGTGCCCCAGGGCGCTTCCACATCGAATTCATAATGTTCCGCCAGCGACTTCAGCATCTGGAAGTAGTAAAAATTGCGCCGATCCCAGCCGCGAATCGCCCCGCCAGCCAGCGACAGCTCTGGGTTCTGAATGACGCGTTCCGGATCGAAATACTGCTGGACGCCGAGACCATCGCAGGTCGGGCAAGCGCCAGCCGGGTTGTTGAAGGAGAACAGGCGCGGTTCCAGTTCGCGCATGCTGTAGCCGCAAATCGGGCAGGCGAAGTTGGCGGAAAACAGCAGCTCTTCGGCTTTCGGATCGTCCATATTGGCGACGATGGCGGTGCCGCCAGATAGCTCCAGCGCGGTTTCAAAAGACTCGGCCAGGCGCGTGCTGAGATCGTCGCGCACCTTAAAGCGGTCAATCACCACTTCAATGGTGTGTTTCTTCTGCAGCTCCAGCTTCGGCGGATCGGAGAGATCGCAGACCTCGCCGTCGATCCTCGCGCGGATGTAGCCCTGCCCGGCGAGGTTTTCCAGCGTTTTGTTATGCTCGCCTTTGCGCTCTTTAATGATCGGCGCCAGCAGCATCAGGCGCTGGCCTTCTGGCTGGGAGAGCACGTTATCGACCATCTGGCTCACGGTTTGCGCCGCCAGCGGGACGTCGTGATCCGGGCAGCGCGGCTCGCCAACGCGCGCGTACAGCAGACGCAGGTAGTCGTGAATTTCGGTAATGGTGCCTACCGTTGAACGGGGGTTGTGGGACGTTGATTTCTGTTCAATGGAAATCGCCGGCGACAGCCCTTCAATATGGTCGACGTCGGGCTTCTCCATCAGCGACAGGAACTGCCGCGCGTAGGCGGAGAGCGACTCAACGTAGCGACGCTGCCCTTCGGCATACAACGTGTCGAAAGCCAGTGAGGATTTGCCTGAACCCGAAAGCCCGGTGACGACAATGAGTTTGTCGCGCGGGATGACGAGGTTGATATTTTTGAGATTGTGGGTGCGGGCGCCCCGAACTTCGATCTTATCCATTCACCTTTCCCGGTAGATACGCGGATTGCCTGGTTTGTTAGAAGGACAAACGGCAGAAACGGCTAATTATGACACAATTTAACCTGTTTGAATATACAGTATTGGAATGCATTTTCCGGTGGGATGTGTAAAAATGTCGCACCGCGAGAGTTATCTGGAACCTACTTCCCAGCTATCAACATAGCACCTGGAAATGGTACACTCGCGCGTTTACACTATTAAGAAACGCATTCAGGAGACACAAACATGGCCAGCAGAGGCGTAAACAAGGTGATTCTCGTCGGTAATCTGGGCCAGGACCCGGAAGTACGCTACATGCCGAGTGGTGGCGCAGTTGCCAACATTACGCTGGCTACTTCCGAATCCTGGCGTGATAAAGCGACCGGTGAGATGAAAGAGCAGACCGAATGGCACCGCGTTGTGCTGTTCGGCAAACTGGCGGAAGTGGCCGGCGAGTATCTGCGTAAAGGTTCTCAGGTCTATATTGAAGGCCAGCTGCGTACCCGTAAATGGACTGACCAATCCGGTCAGGAAAAATACACCACCGAGGTTGTCGTTAACGTTGGCGGCACGATGCAAATGCTCGGCGGTCGTCAGCAGGGCGCGGGCGCCCCGGCAGGCGGTGGTCAGCAGCAGGGCGGTTGGGGCCAGCCTCAGCAGCCGCAGGGCGGAAACCAGTTCAGCGGCGGCGCGCAGTCTCGTCCGCAGCAGCAGGCGCCAGCTGCCCCTTCCAATGAGCCGCCGATGGACTTTGATGACGATATTCCGTTCTAACGAAGCGTTAGCGTCGTAAAGTCATCTCTGAAAAAGCCCCTGTTCGGGGCTTTTTCTATTTTGTCACCCAGGCCATCTGCGCTATTTCACTGCGTGGCAGGTGCGGCAGGCGTGGCAGGTGTGGCAGGCGTGGCAGGTGCGGCAGGCGTGGCAGGTGTGGCAGGTGCGGCAGGCGTGGCAGGTGTGGCAGGCGTGGCAGGTGCGGCAGGCGTGGCAGGTGTGGCAGGTGTGGCAGGTGTGGCAGGTGTGGCAGGTGCGGCAGGCATCCCCACTGTCGGCACGACCTGATTTTTGGAGGCCGTCGTCGCCTGCTGTTTACGCGCTATTTCATCCACGATCAGCCGGTAAGCGATGTAATATTTATAGATATTGCTGACATAGCTTACGGTCTCGGAGCCGATCTTCTCGGCGGCCAGATACTCCACGTTGCCAAACCAGACGTTCGGATCAAAACCGCGCTTTTTGGTATCCGCCCGCAGCCGGGCGATGCGCGCGGGGCCCGCGTTATAAGAAGCGAATGAGAATAGCGCCTTATCAAGCTGGGTCATCGGTTCATCGCCATAGTAGCGGTCTATCATCCAGCGCATATATTTCACCCCGGCATGAATGTTGGGGTCGAGCTGCTTAATATCGCCGACCTTCAGCTCCTTGCCGGTGCTCGGCATTACCTGCATAACGCCAATTGCGCCGACGTGGCTACGCACCGACTGATTTAGCCGCGACTCCTGATAGCCCTGCGCGGCCATCAGCAGCCAGTCAACATCGTAGCGATCGCCATATTTGCGGAAGATCTCCACCATGGTCAGAAATTTACGCCGCTCTTTTTGCGCCGCCGCGTTTTTAACGTACCTGGCATCCTTCAGGTAGCGCAGCAGAATCGTATTACCCAGCTTGCTGCCCTGACGATTCTTGTTGATGAATTCATTAAGCAAGGCCAGCAGCTGCGGGCTATTGTTGCGTACCGCCCAGCCGATATTGCCTTCCTTGCGCAGAATGATGTTCTGATGAACCTGAATGTTGGGGAAAACCTGTTTCCAGAACAGAGCCTTGTGGCGGTCGACGACGGTCAATGGAATCAGGCCCGCGTTAAGCATCTCTATCAGATCTTCATCCTCCAGCGCTTCGGGCGCCGGTTCGATGGTGATGGGGGGCAGCGATTGCTGGGCAAAACGCGCGTTGAGCGCGACCAGGCTCTCGTAATAGCTCGATGAGGTACGCACAAAGACCGTTTTACCGGAAAGCTGCTGCAGATTTTCCACTTTGGGCGAGCCGGGGCCGGAAAGAAGCAGCTCCTGAACGTGAGAGTAGATTGGCGCGGTAAAGGTCATCTCCTGCTGGCGAGCGGGGGTAATCGTCAGGTTGGCGGCGATAATATCCCCCTTACCAGAGTTAAGCGCGCTGATGAGCTGGTCGCGGGCAACCGGAACAAAGATGATACGGACCTTAAGATGACGATGTTTGAGCTTTTTCTCCTTCGTCAGGCTTTGATTGAGGCTTCGCTCAAACTCCATAAAAATATCGTGAGTGGCGCCGCGCTGCGTCCCTTTGTTAATAAAGAAAAAGGTTTTGCTGAAGGTGGTTAATACGCGAATGGTTCGCCGGTCGAGCATACCCGGTAAATCTCCCTTCCATGGCTGCAGCATATCGTCAACGTTGACTTCCAGGGCCTCGCGCTCCTCGGGCTCTGACAGTTTATTCTCTGTGGCGGCGTAAACGGATGTGAAGCATAGCAGGGCGGCAAGGCATGCAAGTCCGCCGACAAGGTATCGATAGAACGACGACGTATTCATGGCGCGGTGCTCCGCAGGAGGATTTCCTTATTTTAGTCAATTTCTGGCCGTTAGCATGCCCGGCGATCGAGAATGTCGGTCGGTTAATCAGCTATTTTATTAATTAACAGGCTCAGTATTTATAGTGAAATAATAAAGAAATAAATATCGGTAATTATGGAGAGAATATGCTCGGATTGTGTTTTTTTAGTGTGGATATATTTTGATTATTTAAAGTGCAAATAAGGAGTAAACGTAAGTAATCATTTCATCTTTTTGTTTTTATTGAATTATTTAAAATTATTGCTGTGATGCATAATTATCCACTTGATAATAAATCTCATTTCTAATAACGTTGTGTGGCACAATACTCCTATTACTGCTGTTCGGCGAATGCTATCAAAGAATAGCGCGGTGCGTTTATTTCTTCATTTTTGCCAGAGTAATAAATCTATTTTGGTCGCTCATTATTTATTACTATCCCTATTTAAACGGGAGGGCCTGACTACGCCAAAAAAAGAGATGTTACGCCAGGCATGGAAGACATGACCGGTGTTTATCTGGCGGATGAAGAAGGCGTGCCCCGACGGCTAAAAAGAAAAACAGGGCATATTCCATGAAATACGATTCACACTACTCGCTGGCCGTGCTGATCCCGATGGCCATCTGGGGAGGGATGCTGCCGGCGCAGGCCGCTGACAGCAACACGCCAGACGATACGAAGAAATCAGAAACGGCTACGGCAAATGATGACGAAACCATGGTGGTCACCGCGGCGGCGCAGACGCTGCAAGCGCCCGGCGTATCGACCATCACCGCTGAGGAGATCCGTAAACATCCGCCCGCGCGCGATGTCTCTGAGCTGATTCGTACCCAGCCCGGCGTCAACCTCACCGGCAACTCCACCAGCGGCCAGCGCGGTAATAACCGTCAGGTCGATATTCGCGGCATGGGGCCGGAGAACACCCTGATTCTGGTGGATGGTAAACCGGTGACCAGCCGTAATTCCGTGCGCTATGGCTGGCGCGGCGATCGAGATACGCGAGGTGATACCAGCTGGGTACCGGCGGAAATGATCGACCATATCGACGTGATTCGCGGCCCTGCGGCGGCCCGCTACGGTAATGGCGCGATGGGCGGGGTGGTAAATATCGTCACCAAACCGGCCACCAGCGAATGGCATGGATCATGGAATACCTATATGAACGCACCTCAGCACCGTAAAGAGGGCGCGACGAAGCGGACAAACTTCAGCCTCAATGGCCCGCTATCGGATGAGGTCAGCTTTAATTTATGGGGAAATCTGAGCAAAACGCAGGCCGATGCCCAGGATATTAATTCCGGTCACGAAGCGGCGCGAACCGGTAGCTATGCGGGATCGTATCCGGCTGGACGCGAAGGCGTAGTGAATAAAGATATCCACGGTAAGCTGCGCTGGGAATTTGCGCCGATGCAGGCGCTGGAGTTTGAAACCGGCTACAGCCGCCAGGGCAACCTGTATGCAGGCGATACCCAGAATACCAATACCAGCACGCTGGTGAAAAGTATGTACGGTAAAGAGACCAACCGCCTCTATCGTCAGACTTATGGCGTCACGTGGACCGGCGGCTGGGATAACGGCGTGACCAGCAATACTTACGCGCAGTATGAGCACACCCGTAACTCGCGTATGAACGAGGGTCTGGCGGGGGGAACGGAGGGGATCTTCTCCAGCAGCGAATTCTCCGATATCGACCTGTCGGATGTGCTGCTGCACAGCGAGGTGAATATTCCGTTTACCCTGGGATTCGAGCAGAATCTGACGCTGGGTACCGAGTGGAACCAGCAGCGGATGAAAGATGGCGTATCGACCACCCAGTCGCTCTCTTATGGCTCCATTGACGGTATCTCGGCAACCGGGCGTAGCCCCTATTCCAGCGCCGAGATTTTCTCGCTGTTTACCGAAGATAATATCGCGCTGACCGAGAGCACTATGCTGACGCCGGCTCTGCGCTTCGACCATCACAGCATCGTTGGCAATAACTGGAGCCCATCGCTGAACCTCTCGCAGGGGCTGTCGGATGACTGGACGCTGAAGCTGGGCATCGCCCGCGCCTATAAAGCGCCAAACCTTTATCAGCTCAACCCGAACTATATTCTCTACAGCAACGGCCAGGGCTGCTATGCCAGCAGCTCAGCCTGTTACCTGATGGGGAACAGCGATCTGAAGGCGGAAACCAGCGTTAATAAAGAGATTGGCCTTGAGTATAAGCACAACGGCTATCAGGCGGGGCTGACCTGGTTCCGTAACGACTATCATAACAAGATTGAATCGGGCTACTCGGCGGTGGGAACGGCCAGCAACGGCACGACCAATATTTATCAATGGGAAAACGTACCGAAGGCGCTGGTTGAAGGGCTGGAAGGCTCATTAAACCTGCCGGTAAGCGAAACGGTCAACTGGAGCAACAACCTGACGTGGATGCTGCAGAGTAAGAACAAGACCACCGGCGATCGCCTGTCGGTGATCCCGCAGTTCACCCTTAATTCGACCGTCAGCTGGCAGGTACGCGACGATCTTTCGCTGCAAAGTACTTTCACCTGGTATGGCCGACAAAAACCTAAGCGCTTCAACTATAAGGGCGAGGCGGTATCCGGCAGCGAGCTGAATGAAGTGAGTCCTTACAGTATCGTCGGGCTCAGCGCGACCTGGGATGTGAATAAAAACCTGAGCTTGACCAGCGGCGTGGATAACCTGTTCGATATTCGCCACTACCGCGCCGGTAACGCGCAGACCACGGGGAATTCGACGACCGGCGCCTATCTGTATGGCGCGGGCGCGGAGACCTATAATGAATCGGGTCGGACGTTTTATGTCAGCGTGAATACGCACTTCTGATTATCTATTCAAACACCCGCCGGGATAGTGAACTATTCCGGCTTTTTATTTTTTATGTCGGGGAAAAAGGCAGTGATATAAATGATGACAAAATCTCCACGGCTTCTACACAATTAACTCAACTTAGCAGCTTACACTGTTTCCTGTTGATCGGGTCTGCTTGATCCCGGAAACGATTAACGGTGGCATCCTGCCATTTCCATTCTAACGTTGTGTTCCTCTTCCCCCTTCCATTCCCAACCGCAGCAATGCGGAGGAGGGGGATCCCCTATCCGGAGATACACAGGATTTTGCGAAACTGGCCAGGCGTAATCGCATAGTATCTTTTAAAGGTACGGTTAAAGGCGCTGATATCTTCATAGCCCGCCATAATACAAATATCAACGATGCGAAAAGCCGGTTTAACCTTTAATAAATCAAGGGCTAATTGCATCCGCTGTTGGCGAATATAGGCCATTGGCGACATGTTAAAATAGTGACGAAACAGGCGAAAAAGATGCCATTCAGAATAGCCGGAAAAGAGGCTCAGCGCCCGCATGGTGAGCCTCTTTTCAAGATTGTTTTTTATCCATTGCACCAGCTCGCTAAGCACTGAGCGCTGAATTTCATTTCGTGGCATGATATCTACTCATTTCATTATAATGGCAATCTGGCTGCATAATTTATTCACTATCTCTTCATTTTATCTACGGGGTTATAGGTTAGTTTGTGGCTGTTCTTGGTTTATCCCAGAGAGCATCATTCCTAACAAGATCTTTTTCCCCCTTTCAACCAATGAGAAAGGGGGCTTTTTGTTTTTTTTTAATTAAAAAACAAAAGATGTTGAATTTTAATATTGCCAGGAAATGCTTATCTGACTGGGTGGGAGAAGGAAAGTTCCATTAAAAAATAATTTTTTCACCATTCTCATATATCCATTTTTTCTCCATTTTCTCGTCATAATTGCGTGCAATTCTGCGCCTCGTTCAGGTTATTTAAAACGGCGTCAGAATCTGTCTGGCGCAATGAACTGCATTATTCCCAGCAGGTATCTGCTATTGCCAAATATCTTTTAGACGACACCTCCATGCTAAAAAAAACGAGTCTCATCGCCGGTCTATTGATTTCCCCTTTAACGCTTTACGCATCAACCGCCTATACGGTAGATGACATTCGTTTCGAAGGGCTACAGCGCGTTACCGTTGGCGCTGCGCTACTGAGCATGCCTGTTCATACGGGAGAAGAGGTTTCTAACGAGGATATCAGTGATTCGGTCCGCGCCCTGTACGCCAGCGGCAACTTTGAGAACGTGCAGATCCTGCGCGATGGCAGCACGCTGGTGGTGCAGGTCACAGAGCGGCCAACCATCGCTAAAATCAGCTTTTCCGGGAACAAATCCGTTAAGGATGATGCCCTCAAGGAGAATCTGGCCGCCAGCGGTATTGAAGAAGGCAGCGCGCTGGATCGCAATGCGCTCACGGAAATAGAAAAGGGGCTCCAGGATTTCTATTACAGCGTCGGGAAATATAGCGCTCAGGTCCATGCTGTCGTCACGCCGCTACCGCGTAATCGCGTTGATTTAACCTTTGTCTTTCAGGAGGGGGTATCGGCAAAAATTGCGCAAATTAATATTATTGGCAACCAGGCCTTTAGCGCAGAAACATTGCTGGACCAGCTGCAGCTTCGCGACAGCGTTCCGTGGTGGAACGTGATTGGCGATAAGAAATACCAAAAGCAAAAAATGGCGGCGGATCTTGAGACCATCCGTAGCTATTATCTCGATCGCGGCTACGCGCGTTTTACCATTAACTCCAGTCAGGTCAGTATTACTCCGGATAAAAAATCGCTGTATATCACGATCAATCTTACCGAAGGCGATCGTTATAACGTGGCCAGTACGGTCGTGACCGGCGATATGGCGCAGCATAACCAGGAAATTGAAGCGCTGGTGAAGCCTTTAGCGGGGAAATGGTACAGCGGCGCGGAAATCACGGCGGCTGAGAACAGCATTAAGACGCTGCTGGGAAAATACGGCTATGCCTGGCCGCAGGTTAATACCGCGCCGGATATTGATGAGACGAAAAAAAGCGTCGTTTTGCATATTAACGTCAATGCCGGACGCCGTTATTCGGTTCGTCAGATTCGCTTTGAGGGTAACGATACTTCCCGCGATGCGGTGCTGCGTCGCGAAATGCGCCAGATGGAAGGCGCGTGGCTGAATGACGAGAAAGTCGAGCAGGGGAAAACGCGGCTGGATCGTACCGGATTTTTTGAAACCGTCGACAAGCAGATCGTTCCGGTAAGCGGTAGCCAGGATCAGGTGGACGTGGTCTATAAGGTGAAGGAGCGCAATACCGGCTCCTTTAACGTTGGTCTGGGCTTTGGTACCGACAGCGGCGTGAGCTACCAGCTCGGCGTCACTCAGGATAACTGGCTGGGGACCGGCAATAGCGTCAGCTTCAACGGCACGCGCAACAGCTACCAGTCCTATATTGAGCTGGGAGCGACGAACCCTTACTTCACCGTGGATGGCGTCAGCCTCGGCGGCAAAATTTTCTACAACAGCTACGACGCCTCGGATGCCGATTCCGGAAGCTACAACCAGCAAAGCTACGGCGTTGGCAGTACGCTGGGATTCCCGATTAGCGAGAATAACGCCCTCAACCTTGGCCTGGACTATGTCCATAACCGCCTGACCAATATGGAGCCGGAGCTCACCACCTGGAGCTATCTTAACTCACGTGGCATCTATCCTGACGTCGTCACCAAAGACGGCGACAGCGGTGCGACCTATAGCGCCAATGACTATTTTGCCAGCGTTGGCTGGAGCTATAACAACCTCGATCGCGGTTTCTTCCCGCGGGCTGGGAATAAAAGCAGCCTGACCGCCAAGGTTACCGTACCCGGTTCGGATAACAGCTATTACAAAGTGACTTTCGATACCACCCAATATATGCCGCTGGCCGAGAGCAAAAGCTGGGTATGGATGGAGCACCTGCGCGCGGGCTATGCCGATGGGCTGAACGGCAAATCGGTGCCGTTTTACGATAACTTTTATGCCGGCGGATCGTCGTCGGTTCGCGGTTTTTCGTCGAATACGATTGGCCCAAAAGCGGCTTATTATCGTTGTAATGGTTCTGAAAGCAGCTACAGCACCTGTCCGCTGGACTCATCATCCGATGCGGTTGGCGGTAACGCGATGGCGGTGCTGAACAGCGAGTTTATTGTGCCGACGCCGTTTGTGAATGACAAATATGCCGACAGCCTGCGAACGTCGCTATTCCTCGACGCCGGTACGGTATGGAGCACCTCCTGGCAAAATACCGGCCAGACGCTGGCGGCCGGGATCCCGGACTATGGCGATCCGTCGCATATCCGGATGTCTGCCGGGATTGCGGTGCAGTGGATGTCGCCACTGGGCCCGCTGGTGTTCTCCTGGGCCGAACCCTTTAAAAAATACGATGGTGATAAAGCCGAGCAGTTCCAGTTTAATATTGGTAAAACCTGGTAATCCTGCTGCTTATTATTTGAAGGAGAGCTCGGTTCTTTGTGGTAAATGCTAAAAATAGTACCGCAGGCTACCGCTGTGGGTAGCCTGTAATTAATTGTCAGTATATTCTTATTTATGTATATTCCTGCGGGGCGCGCTTCTGGCTATTATGGTTAACCATTCATTATTAGAACACTATATTTAAGGTAAGCCTTATTGAGTACGGGTGGTATTGAGTATTGTCTGATATCACATTATTAATCGATAACCTTGCGGTTAGCTATCATGGATGCTATCACTATATAGAGTCATTTATCAGCAATGCCAGCAAGGATAAAAAATGAAATGGACTATTCATAATACGCTTGTCTGCCCGTATTCCGGCGTGGCTTTTTCTTCGATTTCCAGCCTGCGGTTTTTAAAGTTTATTCTTTGGTATGAAGCCGACATTTTATTACTGCCGGGAGAGTCGATGAAGCTCTACTCGTCCAGCGTGTTAATTAACGAGCAATATCATGCGGTAAAGGTTTATAACATCACGCGATACGATGAAGCCCAGTGGGAGAAATTGCGGGAGCGGCCTTCTTGTCCGTATCAATCTACTGCCACGACGGCAAACGCCTGTTCTTACCAGGCGCACTGCGCAATAAAACGCTGCCCGAACAACTTTCCACGCGGGCTATTGGGCAGTCGTCCGTCGGCCAGCGGAAGCGTTATAACCAGACCATAATGGTGTCATCGCTGCGGTTTATATCGGTGATGGGGTTAGGCTGTCGCAGAGGGGGAAATCGCGGGTGGCGGTGCTGTGCACCTGTCCGGGCAACCGGTTCACCGCCGTCTGGTGGTCCGGTTAGCGACATCGGCGCCCGGATAAGGTGGGCCGACATCAGGTCATCATCATCGGCCATTCGGGCGGAGTCTGGCTCATGACTTCAATCATCACGTCCTTGATATTGCCCCAGATTTTCGCCACGTCCAGCAGCGTAATGCCTAACAGACCGGTGGCGAACCAGCAGGCTGCGGCCAGGCCCATACAGCTACAAATCACCGCTAAACCGGCATAATCGCTTTTACGTAGCTGAATGTTCAACGAGCTGGCCAGAAACATCAGCACTGCGCTCACGAGTGGCCAGCGCAAAAGCACGACACTGGTAGTAATGGAAGCCATCAACCTATCCTCAACGAAATTTGGGAGCCTTTGACAACCGGATGAGACTGACGATGGAACGGCGCTCTGGCTATCTTCAGGCAAACAAGATCGTAATGAAACAACGTTTTTGTTTCATCAGCTAATGTGAACTATATCACACTTGTTCTTTTATTCACCAGCCAAAAATGGTGTTTTCTTGCGCTTATTAGCCATGTAAATAGCAGGGTTAATAAGGAGGGCGCGGGGCTTTCTTGCAATGTGAAGGCTGATTATAAGGGATTATCGGCGGTTTTGGTTTTTTAATAAGGTTTATGTTCTGCGGATTTTATTACTTATTCTGGCTAATTATACGGATAAACCGAATGACATAGTGGGGCTAATCTCATTATGTTGAGAATGTTTCTCCAGTGGTCCTATAAGCCAGTATTATTCATAATTCATCGTCATGAGGTTTTTACGTCAAAGCGTGGGTTGCTGAGATGCTCCGTTCATATCACAGTAAGCAGAGTTATCGGGGCTGTTCACCTTGATTAAGGCGTATCGCATGGATAAAAAGCGGAAATGAATCATAGCGCGCCGCATAAGGCGTTGAGAATATTTGGCATCGTGCTGGTCATTCTGCTGCCGGTGCTGCTGGCGTTGTGGTTTGCGCAAATTCGCGCCAAAGCGGAAACCGCCGATCAGCTGAGGCTGTTTTCTCGACTGGCGCTGCAAAAAACGGAGATGGTGATTCGTGAAGCCGACGAAGCGCGCGATAAAGCCCGCTTGTATCAGGGAGCGATATGTTCACCACAGCATCAGCAATATTTGCTCGGTATTGTTCGCGGCCTGCTCTATATCGACGATTTAATCTACGCCAACGGCACCCATTTCTTCTGCTCCACTTCGGTTCGCCGCCAGACGGGGTGGCAAATTCCGGCCGCAACCTATACCAAAAAGCCGGATGTCGCGATTTACTACTACCGCGAGACCCCTTTCTACCCTGGCTATGCGATGAACTATATGCAGCGCGGCAACTATGTGGTGGTGGTTAATCCGCTCTCATACAGCGCGTTGATCACCAGCGACCGCGACCTCGCCTGGGGCGTTTTTGATACCAAAACCCACCAGTTTTTTTCCGTCAGCAAGAATGCCGACCCCGATGAGCTGCATCGCCTGATTCGCGCTGAAGCGTCTTTATTTCACCAGGACGGCCGCGTTTATACCATCGCCCATTCCACCGTTCGCCCGATAGCCGTCATTATGTCCACTTCGCGCGTCAGCTATTATCAGAATTTTTATAATCAGGTGACCCTGACGCTACCGCTGGGGCTGATTTGCAGCGTATTGCTCCTGCTGGTGTGGTCGCGCACCCGTCAGCAGTACCACTCTCCGCGGAAGATGCTGCAGCGCGCGTTAAACCGTCGTCAGCTGTGCCTTCACTATCAACCGGTTATCGATATTAAAAATAACCGCTGCGTCGGTACCGAAGCATTATTGCGCTGGCCAGGCTTTGATGGGCCGGTGATGAGTCCGGCGGAGTTCATTCCGATGGCGGAAAATGAAGGGATGATCGCCCAGGTCACCGACTATGTCATCGATGAGGTATTTTCCGACCTGGGCGAGTTTCTGGCGCGGCAGCCGCATCTGTACGTGGCGATTAACCTCTCCGCTTCCGATTTCCATTCCGCACGCTTGATTGAGCACATCAACGAGAAGATCCAGCGCTACGCGGTCAAGGCGGAACAAATCAAAATCGAAGTGACCGAACGCGGGTTTATCGACGTGGCGAAAACGACGCCGGTGATCCAGGCTTTCCGCGATGCGGGATATGAAATCGCCATCGATGATTTCGGCACCGGCTACTCCAACCTGCACAATCTTCATGCGCTCAACGTCGACGTTCTGAAGATTGATAAATCTTTTGTCGACATGCTGACGAGCAATACCACCAGCCACCTGATTGCCGAGCATATTATCCAGATGGCAAACAGCCTGCATTTAAAAATCGTGGCTGAAGGCGTCGAAACGGCAGAGCAGGTAGCCTGGCTCCAGCAACGCGGCGTGCAGTACTGTCAGGGGTGGCACTTTGCGAAAGCGATGCCGCCGCAGGAGTTCATGCTGTGGCTGGCGAATGAGCGCACCTGCCTCAGCCCCTATCAGCCGCACTATCAGGCAGAAATTTGATGGCGATAGGCGGTCGGCGTTCGGTCAAATTCGCGACGGAACACCCGCGAGAAGGTTTGCTGCGACACGTAGCCGAGATCCATCGCGATATCAAAAATAGGGCGCTGGGTGGTTCTTAGCGCTTCCGCGGCGAGCAGCAGGCGGCGCTGGCGAATGTAATCGCCCAGCGTTTGATGCATCACGGCGCGGAACATCCGCTGCAGATACCATTTCGAGTATCCCGATTTTCTGGCGACTATATCAATGTTAAGTGGTTGATCGATATGTTCATCAATCCATTCAATAAGCGTTTGGATAATATCCTGATGGGACATAAAGCGGCCTCTCTCAATTCTCGATTCGTCGTTTTGTCTGCGGGCGAGTATAATTCCTCAAGTTAACTTGAGGTAAAGCGCTTTATGGAAAAGAAATCACCCCGCATCAAAATGCTGCTGACGCCCGGCGAAGTGGCAAAACGAACCGGCGTGGCCGTCTCCGCGCTGCACTTTTATGAAAGTAAAGGGCTGATCCACAGCCAGCGCAACGCGGGCAATCAGCGGCGCTACCGGCGCGACGTCCTGCGCGCGGTGGCGATCATTAAGATTGCGCAACGCATTGGTATTCCGCTGGCGACCATCGGCGACGCGTTCGGCGTACTGCCGGAAGGGCATAACCTCAGCGCCAAAGAGTGGAAGATGCTGTCGTCCCAGTGGCGGGAGGAGCTGGACCGGCGCATTCATACCCTGACCGCGCTGCGCGATCAGCTCGATGGCTGTATCGGCTGCGGCTGTCTGTCGCGTCGCGACTGCCCGTTACGCAACCCGGGCGATAAGCTGGGTGAAGAGGGGACCGGCGCGCGATTGCTGGAGGATGACTAAAAAACTAAAGCGCCACAACAGGGCGCTTTAGTTGTTTTCCGGTCTTGGTCTTTCGCACTATCCCGCTGGTACGCAGGAGGGTTTCCCCCGACGTCGGCTCACCTCAGTATTGCGCAATCTTTGATGGAGGTTCCGGTTTGCGCCGACAATTTAAGTGTGGCTCTTTTCTCTGAATTTGCCTCTTCAGTTTGCCGAAAAATTCCCGGCATCCGCCGCCTGTTCCTATAGTTAATTTGAACAAACAGCGGGAGAGGCCCATGTTAACGGTACATCATCTCAATCAGTCACGATCGCAGCGCGTGTTATGGGCGCTGGAAGAGCTGCAGCTGCCTTATCAGGTTGTCTCTTATCAGCGTGGCAAGGATATGCTCGCACCGGCGGAATTAAAAAGCGTTCATCCGCTGGGTAAATCGCCGGTGGTTGAGGATAACGGTCACATTCTGGCGGAGTCCGGCGCCATTCTGGAATATTTACAGGAAACCTATGATAGCGCCCGGCGCTTAAAACCTGAGTCGGTGGAAGATAAGCTGCAATATCGCTTTTGGCTGCACTACGCCGAGGGGTCGCTGATGCCCCTGCTGCTGATGAAGCTGGTGTTTGCCAGCCTGGGCAAACCGCCGGTGCCGTTTGGTATGCGCACGCTGGGTAATGCGTTGGGCAAGGGGGTACAGAAGGCCTGGCTTAACCGCCAGGTGGACACCCATGCCCGCTTTATTGAAGCGCACCTTTCCCGCCAGCGCTGGTTTGCCGGCGCTGAGCTGAGTATGGCCGATATTCAGATGAGCTTTCCCGCGATGGCGCTGCTGGCGCGCGGCGGCGTGGAGAATTTACCCCATCTGACGCAGTGGGTTCAGCGCGTGGAGCAGCGCCCGGCCTGGCAAAAAGCGGTTGAGCGCGGGGGGCCGTTCACCTTACCCGGCGAATAAACTATTACTAAAGCCGATGACCGGGGAAAATTGCTATCAGCGCAATACAAAAATGTTACCGGATTGCGCATGGACGATAACGTTTGCGCATCGGCTGGTTATTTCCTGAACGTCATAAGCGAAATTTAGGGAAATACGACAAACTTCAGTTGAAAAGGCCCGTCTAAAGGCTGGATAATCGTTTGCCTTTTTATTTTGCTCATCATTTCCTCTGCTGACAGAGGGGAGCAAAGTCATTCTTCACACCGTACTGTATGCGCGGAGTTAAACGTTTGCTTTTTCGCGGCCCCTGGCGCTGCGATGTAGCACAAGGAGATCGCGTTTAGCTGGCAGTGGATGGTCCACCACGCATTCGGACGAACGATAAAAATTCTCAGGGGAAGTTTTCTATGTCTACGCCTTCAGCGCGTACCGGCGGTTCATTGGACGCCTGGTTTAAAATTTCTGCTCGCGGCAGTACCGTGCGTCAGGAAATCGTTGCCGGTCTTACCACCTTCCTGGCGATGGTTTACTCCGTCATCGTGGTGCCGGGTATGCTCGGCAAAGCGGGTTTTCCACCGGCTGCGGTATTTGTTTCCACCTGTCTGGTTGCCGGCGTCGGCTCGCTGGTGATGGGGCTGTGGGCGAACCTGCCGCTGGCGATTGGCTGCGCCATCTCCCTGACCGCGTTTACCGCCTTTAGCCTGGTACTGGGTCAACAGATCAGCATTCCGGTCGCGCTGGGCGCGGTGTTCCTGATGGGGGTCCTGTTCACCGTGATCTCCGCGACCGGCATTCGTAGCTGGATCCTGCGTAACCTGCCGCAGGGCGTGGCGCACGGTACGGGGATTGGTATCGGTCTGTTCCTGCTGCTGATTGCCGCCAACGGCGTGGGCCTGGTTATCAAAAATCCGCTGGATGGTCTGCCGGTGGCGCTGGGTAATTTTGATAGCTTCCCGGTGATTATGTCGCTGGTCGGGCTGGCGGTGATTATCGGCCTCGAAAAACTGAAAGTGCCGGGCGGTATCCTGCTGACGATTATCGGCGTCTCGATTATCGGCCTGATCTTCGATCCTAACGTTCACTTCTCCGGTATCTTCGCCATGCCGTCGCTGAGCGACGATAAAGGCAACTCGCTGATCGGTAGCCTGGATATCGTGGGCGCGCTGAACCCGGTGGTGCTGCCAAGCGTGCTTGCGCTGGTGATGACCGCGGTGTTTGACGCCACCGGAACCATCCGCGCGGTGGCCGGCCAGGCGAACCTGCTGGATAAAGACGGGCAGATTATTAACGGCGGCAAAGCGCTGACCACCGACTCCCTGAGCAGCGTCTTCTCCGGCCTGGTCGGGGCGGCGCCGGCGGCGGTGTATATCGAATCCGCTGCCGGTACTGCGGCGGGCGGCAAAACGGGCCTGACGGCAGTGACCGTCGGCGTGCTGTTCCTGCTGATCCTGTTCCTCTCTCCGCTCTCGTATCTGGTGCCGGCTTATGCCACCGCGCCGGCGCTGATGTACGTCGGCCTGCTGATGCTGAGCAACGTGGCGAAAATCGATTTCAACGATTTCGTCGACGCGATGGCGGGCCTGATTACCGCGGTCTTTATCGTGCTGACCTGCAACATCGTGACCGGCATCATGATCGGCTTTGCGTCGCTGGTGATCGGTCGTCTGGTGTCCGGCGAATGGCGTAAGCTAAACCTGGGTACGGTGATCATCGCCGCGGCGCTGGTTATCTTCTACGCCGGCGGTTGGGCGATTTAACTTTTCCTGCTAACAACGGGCGGCTTTGGCCGCCCGTTTAATTTTTAAGCCACATCCTGTTTCCTTTTGCGTTAATCTGAGTAGCGTATTATGCCGAGACATGACGCCTCAGATGTAAAAAAAAGACACGCAGCAAACAGGGAACACATGGAAATATTCTTTACCATACTCATCATGACCCTCGTGGTCTCTCTCTCAGGGGTGGTTACACGCGTACTGCCCTTTCAGGTTCCACTCCCCTTAATCCAAATTGCCATCGGCGCGCTGTTGGCCTGGCCTACCTTCGGATTGCACGTTGAATTCGACCCCGAACTCTTTCTGGTTCTGTTCATTCCGCCGCTGCTTTTTGCCGATGGCTGGAAGACGCCAACCCGTGAGTTCATAGAGCATGGACGGGAAATTTTCGGTCTGGCGCTGGCGCTGGTGGTGGTAACGGTGGTCGGTATTGGCTACCTCATCTACTGGATCGTGCCGGGTATTCCGCTGATTCCGGCTTTTGCTCTGGCGGCGGTTCTGTCGCCAACGGATGCCGTGGCGCTGTCGGGAATTGTCGGCGAAGGGCGCATTCCGAAAAAAATAATGGGCATTTTGCAGGGCGAAGCGCTGATGAACGATGCCTCCGGCCTGGTCTCCCTGAAGTTCGCCGTTGCGGTGGCGATGGGCACCATGGTCTTTACCGTCGGCGGCGCGACGGTGGAGTTCTTCAAGGTGGCGGTCGGCGGTATTCTCGCGGGCTTTGTGGTCAGCTGGCTGTACGGGCGCTCGATGCGCTTCCTCAGCCGCTGGGGCGGCGATGAACCGGCAACGCAAATTGTGCTGCTGTTCCTGCTGCCGTTCGCCTCTTATCTGATCGCGGAGCATATCGGCTTTTCCGGGATCCTGGCGGCGGTCGCCGCGGGGATGACCATTACGCGTTCCGGGGTGATGCGCAGCGCGCCGCTGGCGATGCGCCTGCGCGCCAACAGCACCTGGGCGATGCTGGAGTTCGTGTTTAACGGCATGGTCTTCCTGCTGTTGGGCCTGCAGCTGCCGGACATTCTTTCCAGCTCGCTGGTGGCCGCAGAAGCGGATCCCAACGTCGAAACCTGGATGCTGTTTACCGATATCATTCTGATTTATGCCGCCCTGATGCTGGTGCGTTTTGGCTGGCTGTGGACGATGCGCAAACTGAGCCAGCGTTTCCTGAAAAAGAAACCGATGGAGTTCGGCTCCTGGACCACGCGCGAGCTGCTGATCTCCTCCGTCGCCGGCGTTCGCGGGGCGATTACCCTTGCCGGCGTACTGTCTATTCCTCTGCTGCTACCGGACGGCAACGTCTTCCCGGCGCGCTATGAGCTGGTGTTCCTCGCCGCCGGGGTGATTCTGTTCTCACTGTTCGTCGGCGTGATTGTGCTGCCGATTCTGCTGCGCCATATCGAGTCGACCGACCATGTCCAGCAGCGCAAAGAGGAGCGTCTGGCGCGGGCCGCTACGGCGGATGTGGCGATTGTCGCGATTCAGAAAATGGAAGAGCGTCTGGCTGCGGATACCAAAGAGAATATTGATAATCAGCTGCTGACCGAGGTCAGTTCGCGGGTGATTGGTAACCTGCGTCGTCGCGTTGATGGCCGCAACGATGTTGAAACGTCGATGCTGGAGGAGAGCCTCGAACGCCGGTTCCGCCTGGCGGCGCTGCGTTCCGAACGCGGTGAGCTGTACCACCTGCGCGCCACCCGGCAGATCAGCAACGAGACGCTGCAGAAGCTGCTGCACGACCTCGATCTGCTGGAAGCGCTGCTTATAGAAGATCAGTAACGCCGTACCTGTTCCCCGGGTCAGGCGTTGACGCCGCGACCCGGGGACTTACTTCAGCCAGAACGCCTTACTGCACTCCAGCCACGCTCGCGCGCTGTGCGACAGATAAACGCCTTCCCGCCAAATCATCCCCAGCTCCCAGCGCAGATCGCTCTGCAACGGCATCCAGCAAAAGCTCTGCGGGTCGAGGCGCTGGCAAATCGGCTCCGGCAAAATCGCGATGCCAATCCCCGCCTGGACCATGGCGGCCAGAAAATCCCACTGTCCGCTGCGCACGGCGATGCGCGGCTTAACATCATGCTGAGCAAACAGCCGCATCAGCTGCTGGCTGAGGGCGAAATCCTCGTTGTAAATCACCAGCGGATGCGCGGCGAGCGCCTGCGGCGACAATGACCTGAGGCCCTCCCATTGTGCCGTTCTCGGCGTCAGTACGCAGAGCGGATGGCTGAACAGAGATAGCGTCGTCAGGCCGCTGGCCTCATCAACCGGAAGTGCCGTCATGGCTAAATCCAGTTCGCCGTTGCTGACCGCCTGCTGCACGGTCAATCCGCCAAACTCGGAGATTTTCAACTCGATACCCGCATAGCGCTGGCGAAAGCGGCTAATCGGCTCGGCCATCAACATGCCGACCATCGGTGGGATCCCGAGACGCAGTACGCCTTTGTGCAGATGATTAATATCGCTCAGCTCCGACTCCAGCTGGTGAAATTCGCCAAGGATGGCCTGCCCGCGCTCGAAAACCACGCGTCCGGTATCGGTCAGCAGCAGCCGGCGACCGTCGCGGATCAGCAGCGTGCAGTTCAGCTCATCTTCAAGGTTTTTAAGCATCTTGCTGATGGTGGGCTGCGTGACGAACAGTTTCTCCGCCGCGCGGGTAAAGCTTTGCTGGCGAACCACTTCGACAAAATAACGCAGCGTTCGGATATCCATAATTATTCCCTGAGACTATACCTGTGATGATTTTAATTCATTTCTGCCGCGCCGGGCGGCTCTCTATACTGCACGCCTGTCTTCTTTTTCAGGAATACCGCTCATGGCCTTTGCGCCAGCTCGCGTGACGCCCTTCGTTATGCAACGTCTTCAGGTACCGGTTCAGGTCCTGATCTACGCCGGACTGTTCGTCTGCGCTGAATATTTAGTTAACTGGCTGCACCTGCCGCTTCCGGCGAATCTGGTGGGCATGCTGATGATGCTGGCGCTGATCGTCTGCCGGGTGATTCCTTTAAACTGGGTACGCGCCGGAGCCCGCTGGCTGCTGGCGGAGATGCTGCTGTTTTTCGTACCGGCGGTGGTGGCGGTCGTCAACTACGCGCAGCTGCTGATGGTTGATGGCTGGCGTATCTTTCTGGTGATTGGCTTGAGCACTACGATGGTGTTGGGCGCCACGGCATGGGTGGTTGATAAAGTGTATCGCTATGAAGTCAGCAGGATGAAACATGAGTGATTTTCAGCTGAGCCTCCTGTGCCTTCTTGTCACGCTGGGACTCTATTTTGCCAACAAGCGGCTTTATCGCCGCTTCCATAAACTGCCGCTGATGCCGCTGGTTTTCACCCCGATCCTGTTGGTCATGATGCTGGTATTCGGCCATATCTCTTATCAACGCTATATGGGGGAGACCCACTGGCTGCTGTGGCTGCTGGGCCCGGCGACGATCGCCTTTGCCGTGCCGGTATACGACAACCTGGCGATTATTAAGCGCCACTGGATGTCGCTGACGGCTGGCGTCACTACCGCCTCGGTTGTCGCGGTGACCAGTTCGGTGTGGCTGGCGCGATTATTTACCTTGCCTGATGAGATCCAGCGCAGCCTGGCGGTACGCTCCGTTACCACCCCCTTTGCGCTGGCGGCAGCCAAACCGCTGGGCGGCCAGCCAGATTTAGTCGCTCTGTTTGTCGTGGTCACCGGGGTATTCGGGATGGCGGTAGGGGATGTACTGTTTCTGCGTCTTTCTATTCGCGAAGGTATGGCAAAAGGGGCCGGATTGGGTGCCGCATCGCACGGCGCGGGTACCGCACGATCCTACGAGCTTGGCCCTCAGGAGGGCGTGGTCGCCAGCCTGGTGATGATGCTATCCGGAGTGGTGATGGTGCTGGCCGCGCCGCTGGTGAGATGGGCCATGTTCTGAACTCCTTTTTAATTAATCAACGCATACTCGCTAAGGTACTTTTCCATATCTCACGACTATTTATACTCATATGAATAGTCATTTCATCTTATCGAGATGAACGGTTAATTAAATATTCGTATTTGTAAGATAATCCGATGATATCATAGGTTTTATCCTTATTTGTCCCCCTCTTAAATTGTAATTAAATGTTTCAATTTGAGGTTTTTTTGATATTAATGAAGAATGTGAATATGTGAAATGATATTTTTTATGAATAAGTTTAATGTTTAACGCTATGATTTTATTTGGTTATTTATAATATATATATTGTATTGATTGGTTCAAAGTTATTATTCATTTGAGATGATTCACATATGGTTATTGAGAATAGTCTCGATTTTAGATACCTTATTGACGTGAGCTTTTATTATTGAATGGATTCATGTGGAACTAAAGCTCTTGTATTTATAGGTTAGTAATATTAAATGCAGGTTACTCACTCCCCATGCACATTATCGGCTTATAGTTTTAGCTGATGTCTGGCTTCATTCTCTAATAGACGCCATAAAACAATTGATGGATTGATTGTTAATCTTAATAAAAAGGGGAATACCAATGAACTTCAGTACCAAAACTCTTGCCAAAATATTAGCCTTATCTGCCGGCTGCGCTCTGGTTAATCTGTCTCAGGCCGCGAATACCATTACTTTTAAGGGTAAGGTCTCCGACACTACCTGTACAGCCACTATCGATAATGGCGTTTCGTCCATTGATATGGGGACCTCATCGGTAGCCGATCTGGATGCGAATATCTACGGTGCGGCGAAGAGTTTTTCTTTCACTTTAACCGGATGCCCTAAGACTACAGACGGCGGTACCAGTGTGGCCAAAGTGACGTTTGGTGGCGAAGCGGACACGACGAATAGCGATTACTTCAGGAACCAGGCGACAGACTCACCCGCTACCGGCGTTGCGGTGGCGATTTTTGACAACAAGGGTGCCCTGCTGAAGAACAATACGGAAGGTGCTGACGTCGATATTACCTCCGGCACCGCGACCATTCCTTTTACCGTCAAACTGGCTAAATCTGGCGCGGATGCTCCCACCAAAGGGGCGGTGCAGACAACCGTGACTTACAACGTTACCTACTATTAATTTAGCGTCATATAAACCGACAAAAGGGAAAGCTCGCCGCTTTCCCTTCCTGGACTCTACCATGAAAAAATTAGCTTACTTAATCTGTTTTTTTTCCTGCATGTCTGTCGCACAGGCCAGCGTGGTGGTGGGGGGCACGCGAGTCATATTCGATGGTACCCAAAAGGCGGCGACGGTCTCTGTGCAAAATAAGGATAACGTGACAAATATCGTACAGTCCTGGATCGCGGTTGTGGATGAGGCATCACCAGCAAAAGATTCCTTTATTACCACCCCTCCGCTGTTTCGCCTGAAGGCCGGCGAACAAGGGTTTGTCCGAATCCTCCGCTCAGGTAAACCGCTGCCCGAAGAGCGAGAGTCGATGTTTTGGCTGAATATTAAAGGTATTCCCGCTATGGATAGCGCGCCGGACAAAAACATGGTGCAGTTTGCCATTAACTCGCGGATTAAACTTATTTTTCGACCAGCGGCATTAAAAAATGCCATACCGGAAAAGTTTGCCGAAAAACTGCAGTGGTCTGCTGAAGGCAGAGATATTAAAGTTAAAAACCCCTCGCCATTATATATGAACTTTTCTGATATTACGGTTAATGGTAAGTCAGTTCCTGAAGCATGGTTTGTTGCGCCTTTTTCAACCATAAAAATACCGGTAGCAAACACATCTTCACCAGGGAAAAAGAAAATCACATGGAGCGTGATCAATGACTATGGAATGCCGGGACCAAAATATACCGCCATCATTCAATAACGTTGGACAGAATTTTACATTCCTGTTGAAACGTGGCTACGTTGCCATTATTTCCTGCTTTATCACTATCCCGTTACCCGCTATCGCAGGTGAGTATTTCAATCCTCACCTGCTGGAGGTCAATGAAACCGGTACAACGGCCGTCGACCTGAGCTATATTTCCCAGGAAACCGTCCCGCCGGGCGAATATAACCTTGATGTTTATATTAACGACGAATTTATTGCTTCCGAATCAATCAGCTTCACGCAACAGAGTGAAGATCGTGACGCTTCTTCACCCTGTATCAGCGTCGCGCATCTGAAAGCGTGGTCAATCAAAACGGAAAATTATCCCGAGCTCACGGTCGCGGGTTCCCGCTGTGCCCGACTATCCGCAATCCCTGGATGGGGAACCACGGTATTACTTTCACAACAGCGCGTTGATTTTAACGTACCTCAGGTCGCGGTGATGCATCATCCGCGGGGATATGTCCCTGAAAGCCGGTGGCAACAGGGTATTACCGCGGGGCTACTTAACTATAATCTCTCCGGGCAAAAGACCGATCCGCGGCACGGCGGCGAAGCGACGTCCAGCCAGTTTGTGAGCCTGCAGCCGGGTTTAAACGTCGGGCCGTGGCGTTTACGGAACTACAGTACTCTCAACCATAATGATGACGGCAACCACTGGGACTCGGTCTACAGCTATATTTCACGTGATATCCAGGCCCTGAAAGGCCAGCTGATCCTGGGCCAGACCTATACGTCATCAAGCGTGTTCGACAGTATTAGCTTCACCGGGCTACAGCTGAACTCAGATAAAGAGATGCTGCCGGATAGCATGAATGGTTTTGCGCCGGTCATTAAAGGCATCGCCCGCACCACCGCCGACGTGACGGTCTATCAGAACGGATACAGCATTTATAAAACAACGGTTCCCCCTGGCGCGTTTGAAATAAACGATCTTTACCCAACCGGGAGCGCGGGCGATCTGAATGTGACGGTAAAAGAGTCCGATGGCAGTGAACAGAGCTTTGTGGTGCCTTTTGCTTCGCTGGCGATTTTGCAGCGCGAGGGCCAGATAGATTACGCCCTGAGCAGCGGTAAAACGCGTTCGGGGAGTTCCGGCGGAAAAGAATATAGCTTCCTGCAATCTAACATTGCCTGGGGAGCATCGAGCAACGTCACGCTGTATAGCGGTTTTCAGCAGCTGGAGAACAAATACAGTAATGTTATCCTGGGCGCCGGGCTTAACCTGGGCACGATCGGCGCGCTCTCCCTCGATGCGTCCCAGTCCCGGGCGGATATAAAAGAGACGCCAACGTCGAATCACACGTCATCCAGCGAAGGGCAATCTTATCGCGTGCGCTTTAGCAAAGATATTCCGCAGACGGGAACCAACTTCTCCGTTGCCGGGTATCGTTATTCAACCCATGGCTATTATTCTCTGCAGAATTTTATTGATAGGTCGAATGCGCATAGCGGGTGCTGTTCATCAACGGGGCGGACTAAAGATCGTTTTGACGCTTCAGCCTCTCAGACTCTCTCAGGGTATGGTTCACTCTCCTTCTCTTTGGTCAGTGAATCTTATTGGGATAATTCACGCATGGAGTCGTTGGGCGTGAGCTACAGCAATACCATTGGCCGCATTTCCTATTTCATTAACTATTCCTATAGTCGAAATGTCCAGAGTTCAGGCCAGAATAGCGATAGTTCTCAGATCAGCGATAACCTTATTTCACTCACGGTGAGCGTGCCTTTTGGTGCGGATATCTCGGCCAGCTACAATATGAACAGCAGCCGGATGGGCGACACGACCCATAGCCTGGGTTTAAGCGGTTCGGCTTTTGCGGACCGTTCTCTGAACTGGAATATGCAGGAGGGTTACAATGCCAGCGCTAAAAGGACTTCCGGCAACGTCAATCTCAACTATCAGGGTTCAAAAGGTGAAGTCACCGCGGGATACGGGTATGACAGCTATAGCGCCCACTATAATTACTCGCTACGCGGTGGGATGCTCGCCCATTCCAGTGGAATAACGCTGTCACGCTATCTGGGCGAAAGCGTTGCGCTGGTTGAAGCGCCTGGCGTCAGCAATATTGCGGTGCGCGGGCAGACTAACGTGATGACTGACTCTGCCGGATACGCCGTTGTACCCTTCGTACGACCCTACCATGAAAATAATCTCTCTCTTGATGAACAGCAGGTCTCGGGAGCGGAAATCGATAATATTGCCAAAACGGTGGTCCCGACGCGCAATGCGATTGTAAAAGTTAAATATAATACCTGGATTGGCTATAAAGCGATGATGACTTTGCGTTTTAATAATAAAGAGGTCCCTTTTGGCGCCGTTATTACATTAGATGATGCAAGCCAGCAACCTCAAGAAAAACGCAGCACTATCGTAGGGGATTCCGGACAGGCCTATCTGACCGGGCTATCTGAAAAAGGCCGGTTATTTGTGAAGTGGGGTGATAGCAAAAATAGCCAATGCTATGTTAACTATGATTTATCCACCAATAAATCGGTTGATGATATCGTTTTTTATGCAGCGGATTGCCGATGATGAATAACTGGATGATTGCCTTGATACATAAATTAAGAATGGAATTAATGAGGGTAAATAATGGCGGGCGATTAATGAAATCGTTCGAGGTATTTATTATCACTATCGGACTTGCGTTGATGTTTGTAAGGCCAGCCTGGGCTTATGACGCCAATAGTACTGTTAATTTCAATATCACCGGTAAGATTGAAGAGCCCGTATGTGAGGTATCGGTAAAACCCTCCAGCGCTATCGATTTAGGAACGGTTTCCTATCAAAGTTTGAGCGGTAAACCGGGCGCGAGTAGCGCGGCTAAGATAGTTTCAATCGCCTTTGATAATTGCTCAAAGGGTACGGCGTCAGTGACGCTAATGTTTAGCGGTATTGTATTTGTTGGCAACGATATCAATGTATATATGAATGAGCTTTTTTCTGGTGCTCAGGACGTGTGGCTACAGTTGCAAAGCGCGGTGGACCAGAAAAACCTGGGACCAGGTGATAGCTATACCTATTTTTTCACTGATGGCGCTGAACATGTTTTTAATATGATCGCAAGAATGTATACGCCGAATGGTCGGGTGACGGCGGGCAGTGTCTCCTATACGGTCACGTTCAATGTTGCCTATAAATGATCTATTTTCGCCAGGGAAGAACTATGAAGACGTTAATTTTATTGCTGCTGGCCTGCTTATTACCGGCTTACAGTTGGGCATGCCAAACGGGTGCAAACTCGGGCGATATCGCTTTAACTAATTTACCTCCACAGATACTGGTTAATGCCGGTAGCTACTCGGCGGGGACCATCCTTTATGATTCAGGGCAGATAACGCATCCAACCACCTCCATTACGGATTGTCGGGGTTGGTTATATGCACTGTTCGGATGGAGCTCGGGGAATGCGGGCACCTTAGTGGGGGATAACATCTACTCGACCTCCGTGCAGGGTATCGGTATTCGCGTCAAATTCTGGCTCAATATCACAGGTGAATATGGTGGTGATAACGATGATTTTAATGCTGACTACAGCGTTCATCATATCGGTGATGCAGACTTGTATCTGGGAAAACCTAATGGATCTTTTGATGACAAGGCAAGCACATATTATGCGCCAACGTACCAGGTCCAGCTTGTGGCAACGGGGGGAGCTATTGCCAGTAACAGCACGCTGACGCTGGCCGATCCGATTTCCACGGTTTCTATTCTGGATCTTGACGGAACGATGGCTATTTCCCAGCTGCACGTGACGGGCTCGACAAAAATCCAGCTGACCCCGATGGGGTGTTCGGTTGATTCGACCGCGCTGAATTTCCAAATGGGCTCAGTGAAAACAAGTGAGTTTAATCTTTCTAACAAAGCTGGCTCAGCTCAGCAAACGCTGACCCTAACCTGTGAGCCGGGAACATTCGTGGCGATGCGCGTTACGGCGCCAGAAGCGGAGGGTGATAATTCCGATCATACCGTTATTGCGTTAACGTCCGGCGAAAACGTAGCGACCGGCGTTGGAGTACAGCTGAATCTTTATAACACACCATTAATCGTGAATAATGCAATCTACAGGGTATTTTCAGAATCGAAAAGAACGACTGTGACCAACCCCGGCTCGGAGGCCAGCTATACAATATTCACCGATCCTGATAATCCCGGCGGGGCGGCGGCATCGAACGTCCTGACGTTTACCGCGAACTATTACAAAACCGGATCTAACGTGACGCCAGGCACCGCGAATGCGAGCGGAACGATAACCTTTATCTACCAATAAAATATTCCCCGACCGGCAGGCCGGGGAACGGGCAATGATTAATGCGCCTGGCCTTTCTCGATGCCGATACCGGTCTGCGAACGGATAAACTGAGCGCGGAACAGCTCGCGCTCGCGCGCGCCTTCCGCTGAGCTATCGGTGGCGGAGAAGAACCAGATACCGATAAAGGCCACGGCGATAGAGAACAGCGCCGGATATTCATACGGGAATATCGCCTTTTCGTGACCGAGGATCTGCACCCAGATGGTCGGGCCGAGGATCATCAGAATCACCGCGGTCAGCAGACCCAGCCAGCCGCCAATCATCGCCCCGCGGGTGGTCAGCTTCGACCAGTACATCGACAGCAGGATAATCGGGAAGTTACAGCTGGCGGCGATGGAGAACGCGAGGCCGACCATAAAGGCGATGTTCTGATTCTCGAACAGGATGCCCAGCAGAATCGCCACCACGCCGAGGATCAGCACGGTAATCTTCGACACCTTCAGCTCCTGACGCTCGGTCGCCCCTTTACGGAACACGTTCGCATACAGGTCGTGAGAGACCGCCGACGCGCCAGCCAGCGTCAAGCCAGCGACCACCGCCAGAATAGTGGCGAAGGCCACGGCGGAGATAAAGCCGAGGAACAGGTTACCGCCGACCGCGTCCGCCAGATGCACCGCCGCCATATTGTTACCGCCGATAAGCTGACCGGCCGCGTCTTTGAACGCCGGATTCGCCCCCACCAGCATGATGGCGCCGAAGCCGATGATAAAGGTCAGAATATAGAAGTAGCCCATAAAGCCGGTGGCGTAGAACACGCTCTTACGCGCTTCTTTGGCGTCGCTCACGGTGAAGAAGCGCATCAGAATATGCGGCAGACCCGCGGTGCCGAACATCAGCCCGAGGCCTAGCGATAGCGCCGATATCGGGTCTTTCACCAGTCCGCCGGGGCTCATAATCGCCGAGCCTTTCGGGTGGACCGCCATCGCTTCGGTGAACAGATTATTGAAGCTGAAGCCGACGTGCTTCATCACCATAAAGGCCATAAAGCTGGCGCCGAACAGCAGCAGGACGGCTTTGATAATCTGCACCCAGGTGGTGGCGAGCATGCCGCCAAAGAGGACGTAAAGCACCATCAGCACGCCGACCAGCACCACCGCAATGTGGTAGTTGAGGCCGAACAGCAGCTGGATAAGCTTACCCGCGCCGACCATCTGGGCTATCAAATAGAGCGCCACCACTACCAGCGAACCGCAGGCGGAGAGGGTGCGGATCGGCCCCTGCTTAAGACGATAGGACGCTACGTCGGCAAACGTGTAGCGGCCGAGGTTACGCAGGCGTTCGGCGATAAGAAACAGAATAATCGGCCAGCCGACGAGGAAACCGAGCGAGTAGATCAGCCCATCGTAGCCGGAGGTGTAAACCAGCGCGGAAATGCCGAGGAACGAGGCCGCCGACATAAAATCGCCGGCAATCGCCAGCCCGTTCTGGAAACCGGTGATATTGCCGCCCGCGGTGTAGTAATCGCTGCGCGAACGTACGCGTTTTGAGGCCCACCAGGTGATATAGAGCGTCAGGGCGACGAAAATCAGGAACATGATAATCGCCTGCCAGTTGGTCGGCTGGCGCTGTACCGCGCCGGTGAGAGCATCCGCGGCATTGACGGTCAACGGGAGCGTGGCGGCGAGCGCCGTCAGGACTTTCTTCATGATGCTTTTACCTCGCTGAGAACGCTTTTCGTCAGCCGATCAAATTCACCATTTGCCCGCCAGACGTATATTCCGGTTAAGACGAAAGAGATAACGATCACGCCGATACCAATCGGAATACCCCGGGTGACGCTGGTTCCCGCATGCAGCGGCGTGCCCAGCCAGCCGGGGGCGAAGGCGATAAGCAGAATAAAGCCCACATAAATCACCAGCATAATCAGTGACAGGATGGCGGCAAACCTTTGCCGGGCTGCAACAAGCTCCTTAAAATGCGCACTATTTTCTATCCGCTGACAAATCTGTTCGTTCATCGTAGCGTCTCCAGAGGTTCCCTTTCGTCATTCACGCGCCGGTCGTCGGCAACACTCATCCGCCCGGCAGTTAACTGTCGGGAATCAGCCTGTTTACCGCTTTCCTGCTACCTGAAATCCTTGGGGAGTCGTAATTATATCCTCTCCCCTGGTGGGGAGAGGGTGTAGGGGATCGTTGGTTTACGATGGCATAGCGATGGCCTGCTTCTCTTCGAGCAGTTTTTCCACCACGCCAGGATCGGCAAGCGTTGAGGTATCGCCGAGGTTACTGGTATCGCCCGCGGCAATTTTGCGCAGAATGCGGCGCATGATTTTGCCCGAACGGGTTTTTGGTAACGAATCGGTCCAGTGCAGCACGTCCGGCGTCGCCAGCGGGCCAATCTCTTTACGTACCCAGTTGCGCACCTCGGCGTACAGCTCCGGCGTCGGCTCTTCGCCATGGTTGAGGGTCACGTAGGCGTAGATGGCCTGGCCTTTGATGTTATGCGGAATGCCGACCACCGCCGCTTCGGCGATTTTCGGATGCGACACCAGCGCCGATTCAATTTCGGCGGTACCCAGACGGTGGCCGGAAACGTTCAGCACGTCATCGACGCGGCCGGTGATCCAGTAGTAGCCATCTTCGTCACGGCGCGCGCCGTCGCCGCTGAAGTACATATTTTTAAAGGTGGAGAAGTAGGTTTGTTCGAAGCGTTCGTGGTCGCCAAACAGCGTGCGCGCCTGGCCCGGCCAGGAATCGGCGATCGCCAGGTTCCCCTCGGTCGCGCCTTCCAGCGGCGCGCCTTCGTTATCCACCAGCACCGGCTGGACGCCGAAGAAGGGACGCGTGGCGGAACCGGCCTTCAGCTCGATAGCGCCGGGCAGCGGGGTGATCATAAAGCCGCCGGTTTCGGTCTGCCACCAGGTGTCCATCACCGGGCACTTCTCGTTGCCGATCTTCTTCCAGTACCACTCCCAGGCTTCCGGGTTAATCGGTTCGCCGACGGAGCCGAGAATGCGCAGGGAAGAGCGGTCGGTGCCTTCGATGGCCTTATCGCCCTCCGCCATCAGCGCGCGGATCGCCGTAGGGGCGGTATAAAGAATGTTGACCTGATGCTTATCGACCACCTGGCACATACGCGCCGGGGTCGGCCAGTTCGGTACGCCTTCGAACATCAGCGTCGTCGCGCCGCAGGCCAGCGGGCCGTAGAGCAGGTAGCTATGGCCGGTGACCCAACCGACGTCGGCGGTGCACCAGTAGATGTCGCCCGGATGATAGTCGAACACGTATTTAAAGGTTGACGCCGCATAGACCAGGTAGCCGCCGGTGGTGTGCAGCACGCCTTTTGGCTTACCGGTCGAACCGGAGGTATAAAGGATAAACAGCGGATCTTCGGCGTTCATCTCTTCGGGCTGGTGTTCCGCGCTGGCTTTCTCGATCAGATCGCTCCACCACAGGTCGCGGCCTTCCTGCCAGTCGATTTTGCCGCCGGTACGTTTGAACACCACCACGTTTTCGATGCTCTTCACGTTCGGATTTTTTAGCGCGTCGTCGACGTTCTTTTTCAGCGGGATAGCGCGGCCGGCGCGCAGCCCTTCATCCGAGGTGATCACCAGGCGAGAGTTGGAATCGATGATACGGCCGGCGACCGCCTCCGGCGAGAAGCCGCCGAAAATGACCGAATGGATAGCGCCGATACGCGCGCAGGCCAGCATGGCCACCGCCGCTTCCGGCACCATCGGCATATAGATAGCCACGACATCGCCCTTTTTAATGCCCAGATCGAGCAGGACGTTGGCAAAGCGGCAGACATCGCGATGTAGCTCGCGATAAGTGATGTTTTTGCTCTGGCTGGCATCGTCGCCTTCCCAGATGATGGCCGTCTGGTCGCCGCGCTCCGCCAGATGGCGATCGAGGCAGTTAGCGGCGAGGTTCAGCGTACCGTCTTCATACCACTTAATGGAAATATTGCCCGGCGCGAACGAGGTGTTTTTCACGCGCGTATAGGGTTTTATCCAGTCAAGGATTTTGCCCTGCTCGCCCCAGAAGGCGTCAGGTTCGGTGACGGACTGCTGATACTGCGCCTGGTACTGTTCCGGGTTAATCAGGCAACGTTCCGCAATATTAGCGGGAATAGAGTGTTTATGTATTTGGCTCATGGCTTTTTTTCTCCTGTAGGTTGTTAAATATATGTCAAATAAACGTTAATAGTAGGGGCTTTGGCGGCTTTGTTTGCTATTTGGGGGGCAGATCACGCAATAATTAAATTGAATGAAAAGCAATCAAATGAAACTTTGATATGAAATAATTTCTGAAGTGGATTTATAGAAAATGAATATATTAAATATTTTTTATAACAAATACTTATGCAACATAAGGTGGGGATATTAGCGGGTTTATGCATAAAACCAGAGTAAACCGCTGTTCTTAAAGACTTGCGCAGCATGCCGTGCAAATGATACTGATATTGCGCGTTAAATAACCCTATAAAGCAACGCAACACAATTCATACCCCTTTCAGTGGGTGCCATTACCTCCCGGAATGGCGCTTTTCATCGAGGAAGTCTGTAGTGAAGAAAAAAACAAAAGTCAGCCTGGCCTGGCAAATTTTGCTGGCTCTGGTGCTGGGCATACTTCTGGGCAGTTACCTGCATTACCATGCCGAAAGCCGTGACTGGTTAATCTCAAACCTGCTGACCCCGGCAGGCGATATCTTTATCCATCTGATTAAAATGATCGTCGTACCGATCGTCATCTCGACCTTGGTGGTCGGTATTGCGGGCGTGGGCGATGCGAAGCAGCTGGGCCGTATCGGCGCGAAGACCATTATCTATTTTGAAGTGATCACCACGGTGGCGATCGTGCTGGGGATTACTCTGGCTAACGTCTTCCAGCCGGGGAGCGGAATCGATATGTCGCAGCTGGCGGCGGTGGATATTTCGAAATATCAAAACACCACGGCGGAAGTGCAGAGCCACGCGCATGGCCTGATGGGCACGATCCTCTCGCTGGTCCCGACCAATATCGTGGCCTCGATGGCGAAAGGCGATATGCTGCCGATCATCTTCTTCTCGGTGCTGTTTGGTCTGGGCCTCTCCTCGCTGCCCGCCACCCATCGCGAACCGCTGGTAACGGTGTTCCGCTCTATCTCTGAAACCATGTTCAAAGTGACGCACATGGTCATGCGCTATGCGCCGGTGGGCGTGTTCGCGCTGATTTCGGTGACCGTGGCGACCTTCGGCTTCGCCTCGCTGTGGCCGCTGGCGAAGCTGGTGATTCTGGTTTATTTCGCCATTCTGTTCTTTGCGCTGGTGGTATTAGGCATCGTGGCGCGGGTGTGCGGACTGAGCATCTGGACCCTGATCCGCATTCTGAAGGATGAGCTAATTCTGGCCTACTCTACCGCCAGCTCCGAGAGCGTGCTGCCGCGGATTATTGAGAAGATGGAAGCCTATGGCGCGCCGGCGTCAATCACCAGCTTCGTGGTGCCGACCGGCTACTCCTTTAACCTTGATGGCTCAACGCTGTATCAGAGCATTGCGGCGATCTTTATTGCCCAGCTGTACGGTATCGACCTCTCCATCTGGCAGGAAATTACCCTTGTGCTGACGCTGATGGTGACGTCGAAAGGGATTGCCGGCGTACCGGGCGTCTCCTTCGTGGTGCTGCTGGCGACGCTGGGCAGCGTGGGCATTCCGCTGGAAGGTCTGGCGTTTATCGCTGGCGTTGACCGTATCCTCGATATGGCGCGTACCGCGCTGAACGTGGTGGGCAACGCGCTGGCGGTGCTGGTGATCGCCAAATGGGAACACAAGTTTGACCGCAAAAAAGCGCTGGCGTACGAGCGTGAAGTGCTGGGAAAATTTGATAAAACGGCGCAATAAAACAGAAAGCCCGGTGACATCGCACCGGGCTTTTTCTTATCTTTTACTGATCCTGTCGAACTCTTCACAGCCGGTATCAAACCCCTCCTGACAGCTGACGTTGAGCCAGTGCAGCGCTTTCTGCTTGTTGGGTTCGATAAAGCCTTTTTCTCCCTGCTGGAAAAGCATCCCGGCCCAGTATTCAGCGTAGCCGGTGCGGGAGAGGGCAGAGCTCTCTTTAAAATACTGCGTCGCCTTTACGTCATCTTCCGGGGGATGAACGCCGCTGGCGTAGATAAGCCCCAGCAGCATCTGGGCGTCGACGGCTGAATCGCTTTCCGGATCCTGGGCGGCATGCTGTAACAGGGAGATGGCGTGCGGATAGTTCGGCGTACCGGCCTGCTGGTTCACCAGCACCCGGGCGAGGACTATTTCTCCCGCCCTGCTGCCGGTCTGCACCGACTTTTCCGCCAGCGCTTTCGCCTGGCGGTAGTCGGCCTGCTGCGGATTGCGGATTTTGAGCTGAGCCAGCAGCGCCAGCGCATCGCCGTCGCCCTTGTCTGCCGCTTTCTGCGCCCAGTATTCAGCCTGCGGAAAATCGCCGAAGCTGACGTAAGTGTCGGCCAGGTAGTACTGCGCGCGCGGGTCGCCCGCTTCGGCCAGCGGTTTGTACTGGCTGCCGGGTTCCATGGCGCCTGCGGCGACGCTTGCCATCACCAGCAGTAAATAGAGGTATTTCATTTTTTATTATCGGTAGAGGACATAGCGAGCAGTATAAAGGCAGGTGAAGGAGAAGAAAACGACGGGAACGAGTGGGGGATATGAACGTTTTACTCGAACCATCGTGCCGTCTGTTTCCCGGGTTGCGGCGTAAATTTCTTGCCCGGGCTACGGATTGTGTAGCCCGGACAGGTGCGAAGCACCGCCTCCGGGGAGGCGGCCTGATTAGCCCATCGCGCTTTCGCGCAGGCGGGTTTTCAGCTTATTGTACTCGTCAATTACGTACTGCTCGGCGGCCCGCTGGTCGGCAATCGGCTCAACGTTGACGGCGCAGTACTTGTACTCCGGCGTTTTGGTTATCGGGCTCAGGTTCTCGGAAACCAGCTCGTTACAGGCGCCAATCCACCACTGGTAGGTCATATAGACCGCCCCTTTATTCGGACGATCGCTGACCTGCGCGCGGGTGATAATACGGCCCTTACGCGAGTTCACCCACACCAGCGCCTCATCCTCAATGCCCAGACGTTCGGCATCGGCGGTATTGATCTGCGCATAGCCCGGTTCATCCGCCAGCGCGGCCAGCGCCGCACAGTTGCCGGTCATCGAACGGCACGAGTAGTGGCCGACTTCGCGCACCGTCGACAGCACCATCGGGTATTCGTCGGTGAGCTTGTCAATCGGCGCGACCCAGTCGCAGGTGAAGAACTGCGCCAGGCCGTTGGGGGTATCGAACTTCTCTTTAAACAGATAAGAGGTCCCCTGGTCGGCGTCGGACTCATCGCGGCACGGCCACATGACGTAGCCCAGCTCGCCCATTTTCTCGTAGGTGGCGCCGTAGAAATCCGGGCACAGATGACGCAACTCGTCCCAGATTTCCTGAGTGTTGTTGTAGTGCATCTTGTAACCCATCCGGGTGGCGATTTCGCTGATGATCTGCCAGTCGGTTTTCAGGTCCCACTTCGGCTCTACCGCTTTAAAGAAGCGCTGGAAGCCGCGGTCCGCTGCGGTATAAACGCCTTCGTGCTCGCCCCACGAGGTGGAGGGCAGGATAACGTCGGCCGCTGAGGCGGTTTTGGTCATGAAAATATCCTGGACGATAACCAGTTCCAGATCGTCGAAAGCCTTACGCACGGCGGACAGCTCGGCGTCGGTCTGGAGCGGATCTTCCCCCATGATGTACGCCGCCCGCACTTCGCCATGCGCCGCGCGGTGCGGTAGCTCGCTGATGCGGTAGCCGGTGTGCGCCGGCAGGCTGTCGACGCCCCAGGCTCTGGCGAACTTCTCGCGGTTTTCCGGGAACTTAACGTACTGATAGCCCGGATAGGTATCCGGCAGCGCGCCCATGTCGCAGGCGCCCTGAACGTTGTTCTGGCCGCGCACCGGGTTGACGCCGACGCTCGGCTTGCCGAGGTTGCCGGTGAGGATCGCCAGGCTGGTCAGCGAACGTACGGTCTCCACGCCCTGGTAGAACTGGGTGACGCCCATGCCCCACAGGATGGCGGCGGATTTCGCGCTGGCGTACATGCGGGCGCAGGCGCGGATCTCCTGGGCACTCACGCCGGTAATCTCTTCCACCGACTCCGGCGTATAGCCTTCGACGATTTTGCGATACTCTTCGAAGCCTTCGGAACGGCTGGCGACGAAGGATTTATCGTAGAGATCCTCTTCGATGATCACGTGCCCGATAGCGTTGAGCAGCGCGATATTCGAGCCGTTCTTCAGCGCAATGTGCATATCGGCGATGCGCGCGGTTTCGATTTTACGCGGATCGCAGACGATGATTTTCGCCCCATTGCGTTTGGCGTTAATCACGTGATTCGCCACAATAGGGTGTGAATCTGCCGGGTTATACCCGAAGATAAACACGAGATCGGTGTTGTCGATCTCGGTGATGGCATTACTCATAGCGCCGTTACCGACCGATTGGTGCAGACCTGCAACCGATGGGCCGTGTCAGACGCGAGCGCAGCAGTCGACGTTATTGGTACCAATAACGGCGCGCGCGAATTTTTGCATCACATAGTTGGTTTCGTTACCCGTCCCGCGGGACGAACCGGTAGTCTGAATCGCGTCCGGGCCATACTTCTCTTTAATGGCGCTGAGGCGAGTGGCGACGTAATCGAGCGCCTCATCCCAGGAGACGGACTCCAGCTTGCCGCCGCGCTGGCGACGGATCATCGGGGTTTTCAGGCGCGGGGTAAGGATCTGGGTATCGTTAATGAAGTCCCAGCCATAATAGCCTTTCAGACACAGGGTTCCCTGGTTGGTTTTCCCCTGTGCCGCCTCCGCCCGAACGATTTTGCCGTTATCGACCACCAGGTTGATTTTGCAACCTGATGCGCAATACGGGCAAACCGTGACGACTTTTTTCATCGGTCTTGCTCCAGTTAATCAATTGGCGCATACGCGCTATCGCGCCGTCACTATGCATCTTCTATGCCATGTTTTCACTGTGGGTATTGACTGATGATACGTCGTTTTTTTGGGCGAAATGCTGACGAAAAACAGGCTATCGTCAGTTTTGACGTGTCGACGCGGGCGCCTGTGACGCGGCCGGGTAGCCCGGCCAGGTGCGCAGCACCGCCGCCGGGGGGGAAGAGGCAGGTCCGGGCTATTGGCGTTACCTCGGCTAGCTTAAATACCGGCTTCTCGCCAGCGCTGCCGCGCCCTGAGCGCCGTTAAACGCGGAAGAGGAGGCGGCGATAAAGCGTACGGCCTGATACGGCAGCGGACGGCGGACGTAGGTTTTGATCATGGCGATGACGGCTTCACGCGGGAAGGCAGGCATATCCATCACGCCGCCGCCGAGGATCACCGCATCGGGGTCGAACAGGTTGATGCTGGTGGCGATGGCGCGGGCGGCGTGGTTTAGCAGCTGCTGCACAAACGGCTCCCGCGCGGCGTGAACGAACAGCTCGCCCAGTTCATAGGCGCGCGGCTGCTGTTCATACCAGCGCTTTAGCGCAATCCCGGAGCAGACGGTTTCCAGACAGGCGGGGTTGCCGCAGGCGCAGGTGAGGGCGTTATCGCCCTGCGGAATATGCCCCAGCTCGCCCGCCACGCCGTGGGCGCCGGTCCACGGCCCGCCGTTCAGCCAGACCGCGAAGCCCATTCCGGTGCCAAGATAGGCCGCCAGCACCTCCTGCTCCTGCAGGCCGTTCTGCTGCACATCAAAAGAGAGCTGCAGATTCACATCGCGGGAAAACTCCACCAGGCAGCCCAGCGCCGCTTCCAGCCGGTCGGCCAGGTTATACAGGTCGTCGGCGGCCAGCGGCAGATTGGGCGTTGAGATAATCGTCCGCTTGTCTTTTGCCACCAGCGCCGGAAATCCCATCACCAGCCCGCAGCAGTGGGCGTCGTGCTGGGTCAGCTGCTGCTGCAGCAGGTTTTTAATACCGTTGACCAGGCCGTCGGCGCTAATCACGTCGACGGTGCGCCGCTTTTCGCAGTGCAGCGCTTCGCCCTGCGCCGTTTGCAGGCAAAGCCGGATATGGGTCGCGCCCATATCCACGCCCGCGACGACGTTACGCTGTTTTTGCATGAGGCAGTACCTCGCGTTTTGCCGTCAGGATCTGCTCTGCCATGATCTGCCACGCGTCTTCTATCTTATCGGCGTGATTGAAGAGGCCTGATGTGCCGACGATAAAGACGTCCGCGCCCGCCGCCATCAGTTTTTGATAGGTGGCTTTATTGCAGGAGCCGTCGATTTCGATCTCGTAGCTCAGCCCCTCTCGCTCGCGCCAGGCTTTCAGTTCGGCGATTTTTTCCAGCATCTCCGGGATGAACGGCTGCCCGGCGAAGCCCGGATCGACGGTCATCACCGTGATTTTGTCGGCTTTATGAATGTAGTACTTCATGGTCTCAACCGGGGTTTCCGGGTTAAGGATCAGTCCGACCTTCATGCCGTGGCGACGGATCTCTTCGATCAGGCGGAAGGCCTGGCCGTTAATCGTTTCCGGATGCAGGGTGATAAAATCCGCCCCCGCCTGCGCCAGCTGGCTAATGTAGTCCTGCGGGCGGGTGACCATCAGATGGCAGTCCAGCGGTTTGCTGGCCAGCTTTTTGACCTGGCTGACGAAAAACGGCGACAGGGTCAGGTTTGGTACAAAATGACCGTCCATAATGTCGATGTGAAAATAGTCTGCGTGCTGGTCGATAAACTCGATCTGTTCTTTGAATTTCAGCAGATCCATACACATTAAAGAGGGAGCAATTTTCATGATAAATTCCTTACTTACTGATAAGACGGTCGAGGGCGACAGCCGCGATGATTAATCCGCCCATTACCACCAGCTGGTAGTAGGTTTGTACTTGCAGGATGTTCAGTCCGTTGTTGATAGTGCCGATAATCAGGCCGCCGATGACCACCGAGAAGATGCGTCCTTTACCGCCGAAGAAGCTGGTGCCGCCGATGATGGCGCTGGCGATGGCGTAGGTTTCAAAGCCCATGCCGGCCAGCGGTTCCGCCGCCCCGAGGCGGGCGGTGGAGACCACGCCGGCCAGCCCGGCGCAAACGCCGGAAATGATGAACACCAGCAGCATGTGGAACTTGACGTCGATGCCGGAGTAGAAAGCGGAGTGCTTGTTACCGCCCAGCGCGTAGATGTTGCGGCCCACGCGCATACGGGTGGTCAGGAACCACAGGATCACCGCCACAATCAGCGAGAAGATCACCGGAACCGGAATGCCCAGCGGCGTGGCGGCGAAAAAGTTAACGAAATCAAAAGAAAACCCGTACACCGAGTTGGCATCAGAGATCACCAGCGTAATACCGCGGAAGATGGCATTGGTGCCGAGGGTAATAATGAACGGATGCAGGCCGGTCCAGTTGACCAGGCAGCCGTTGATGGCCCCCAGCGCGCCGCCGACCAGCACGCCGCCAATCAGCGCCGCGAGGAACGGGTCGACGCCCGCCAGCATCAGCTTCGCGGTGACCATCCCGGAGAGCGCGAGGATCGCCCCGACCGACAGGTCGATCCCGGCGACGAGGATCGCGAAGAACTCGCCCATGCCGATCAGGACGGTGACCGAGCTCTGGACGAAGATCTGCGTAATATTGTTGGTCGTCAGGAAGTACTCTGACGACAGGGTGCCGAAGATGGCGACGATGATGGCGAGAATAAAAAAGGTGCCGTATTTATCCCAGAACAGCGCGAAGTTAAACGGTTTTTTCTCGCCCATTTCGCCTTTCACTCTTGTGGTAGTGCCCATGCCATAATCTCCTCTTCGCTCATGTCGTCGCGATTGGTCAGGATTTGCGTCAGTCGCCCTTCGCAGAACACGGCAATGCGGTCGCAGACGGCGATAATTTCAGGTAGTTCGGACGACACCATCAGGATGACTTTTCCGTCATCGGCCAGCTGGCGCATCACTTTATAAATTTCGGCTTTTGCGCCCACGTCGATACCGCGCGTCGGCTCGTCAAAAATGATCACTTCGGGGCTGCAGCATAGCCATTTGGAAATCAGTACCTTCTGCTGGTTGCCGCCGGAGAGCTCGGTGATGTTTTGATCGACCGAATGGCACTTCAGCGCCAGCAGCTTGCGCTGCTCCTCCGCCGTTCTGCGTTCGTCGCCTTCGCGGAACAGCCCCATGGCCCCTTTGTAGCCGCCGCGCTTCAGGCTCTGGCTGACCGCCATATTCTGGGCGATGGAAAAATTGGGGAAAAAGCCGTTTTCCCGGCGGCTTTCGGTGATATACCCCATGCCTTTCTTTAAGGCGTCGAGCGGCGAGCGGGGCGAGATCGCGTTGCCGTTGAGGTATATTTCACCGCTGCTACGCTTATCGACTCCAAACAGGCAGTCCATCAGCTCGGTGCGCCCGGAGCCGACCAGCCCGGCAAAACCGAGAATTTCGCCGCGATTCACGCTAAATGAGATATCGCGTACCTTTTTCTTGTCATGGCTGGTGACGTTTTTCACTTCGAACACCGTCTCGCGGGCGATGTTGCCGGTGCTCTCTTTCATGGCGTTGAAGCGGTTTTGCAGCTCGCGGCCGACCATCAGGCGTACGATGTCGTCGTTATTCACTTCGCTGACCTTCCCGCTGCAGACGCTGCTGCCGTCTTTCATCACCGTGTAGCGGTCGCAGATGCGGCGTATTTCCGCCAGCTTGTGCGAGATATAAACAATGGCGGTGCCCTCTTTACGCAGCTGGTTCATGATCAGGAACAGATAGTCCACCTCTTTATTGGTCAGCGAGGAGGTCGGTTCATCCATGATCAGCACTTTAGCGTCGAGCATCAGCGTCTTGGCGATCTCCAGCATCTGCTTGTGGCTGATGGAGAGATTCGCCACCTTTTCGTCTAAATCGATCTTCAGCCCGACGCGCAGCAGCATCATCGCCGCCCGTACGCGCATTTCCTTCCAGTCGATAACGTTGACGCCGCAGACTTTTTTCGTCAGATGGCGGCCAATATATAAATTCTCCAGCACCGTTAATTCATCAATGACGCTGAGCTCCTGGTAAATAATACCAATGCCGAGCTGGGCTGCTAATTTATGGTCAAGCTTGTGGTAGTTAACGTTATTAATCGTAATGGTGCCTTTGGTCGGTTCATGTATTCCCGACAATACTTTCATCAGCGTTGATTTACCGGCACCGTTTTCCCCTAGTAACGCATGTATTTCATGGGGGTAAATAGTTAAATCAACCGATTTTAATGCGTGAACCGGGCCAAAGGATTTGCCGATCCCCGCCATTGAAATATATGGCGTGAGCATAGAAAATTTCCTTTATTACCGCTGCGTGATTTCCCCTCTTCCAAAGAAAGAGGGGATGCACAGACCTATTTCGTCACCAGAATGGAATCCACCAGCGTAAACTGCGGGGCTTTATCCAGCGGGATGACTTTGCCGCTCTTCTCGGCGTCGACCATCAGCTTAAGACCCGTAGCGCCAATATCCGCCGGGTTCTGCGCGATAGTGGCGGTCATTTGCCCGGCTTCGACCATTTTGCGCGCTTCCGGAATACCGTCGGTACCCACCACCAGCACCTTGCCGGTTTTGCCGGCGTTCGCGACGGCCTGGGCGACGCCCATTGCCATGGTGTCGTTGGCGCAGTAAATCGCTTTAACGTTCGGGTTACGCTGCAGCACGTTCGTGGCGACGTCCAGCGCTTTGATGCGGTCCCAGTCGGCAGGCTGGCTGGCCACCAGCTTGATCTGGCTCGCTTTTTTGAAGGCTTCGGTGGCGCCGCTGCGGCGAGCTTCGCCTGAGGCGTTACCGGCTTTGCCTTCGATAATAGCGACTTCGCCGCCTTCCGCGCCGAGCTTGTCGATGATAAATTCCGCGCCTTTTGCCCCCACCGCCACGTTATCGGTGGTGACGAAACCTTCGACGTTGCCGCCGGCTTTCTTCAGGTTATCCATATCGATTTTTTCATCGAGGTTGACCAGAAAGATGCCCTTTTTCCACGCTTTGGCCACCGGCATGACCAGGTTTACCGAGGAGAGCGGCGCAAAGGCGATACCTTTGTAGTTTTTGTTGCTCAGGTCTTCAAACAGCTGCAGCTGCGACTGAAAATCCCCTTCGGAAGGCGAGGCAAAAATATCGACGCTTACGCCCAGCGTTTTGGCTTCGTCCTCAATACCCTTTTTCATATCCACCCAAAATGGATTGGATAAGGTTTTTAATACCACAGCATAATCGGCGGCGGCAAAGGCGCTGGTGGATAACATTACGCCCATGAGCGTGCCGCTGAAAAGTTTCAGATATTTATTCATGGCAGTATTCTCAGTGTAGGATACAGTTATATTGATCCCACCAGTGTGGGATCGGTTTTTTATTTAAGCGCGCCGGGTGAAAAGAAATTAACAATCGCGCCAGTTTTTTGCATATTTAAATTCGCTTGCTCAATGTTGAGCTGTGCAACGGAAACAAAAAACGCATCTAATAATGTGAGTTGTAATATACGCGCTGAGGCGTTACGCCCTAATAAAGGCGTCTCTGGTGCTGGCGAACAAATAATAAAATCAGCTAACTTGGCAATCGGCGAATGATAGCTATGGGTGATACAGATAATTTTCGCCCCGTTCTTTTTCGCCAGCTCCACCGCTGATTTGATATCGCTGGTGCGCCCGGAGTGCGAGACCACCAGCACGACATCGCCTTCCTTCAGCAGCGAGGCGGACATCATCATGATATGCGCGTCCGGGTAGGCCTGGCAGCGCACGCCGATGCGTAAAAACTTATGCTGCACGTCGGCGCAGATGGCGTTGGAGCCGCCCGCGCCGTACAGGTCGCGCTGGTTGGCCTGGGCAAAAAAGCGCGCCGCGCGGTGAATTTCGTCGACGTTCACGATCGACTGGCCTTCCATAATGGTGCGCAGGGTGATGTTGAATACCTTATTCACCACATCCTGCGGCGCATCATCAAAGGAGAGTTCGGTCGGTAACACCTGTTCAGACTGCGAAAAGTAGGCCTCCAGCGCGCTGCGCAGGTTACGAAAACCGCTAAACCCCAGCAGCTTAGAAACCTTAACGATCATGGCTTCTGATACCGACAGCGCTTCCGCGACGTCCTTGATTGCCGGCGCATCGCTGAGATTGCCGGGGGTAAGCAACCATTCAACGATACGGCTCTCGTTTTCGGTCATCCCTTCCTGCTTCATGCGAAGCCAGGGGGCAAGGCCGATGCCGTTAGGGAGCGAACTGGATTCTGTCTGACTCATCGCTTTCTCATTGTCCATAAAATGAAGACGACACTATATCACCACAGGCGAAACAAAAAAGATACTACCAACTTCACAAAATTGTATTTTTTATAAAGTTATGTTTATCGTGAAGTTTTGTTAATGTTGATTTCATCTTAATTTCATATAAATTCATTATAAATCATTGCGTTGTTGTTTTGTTTTGGTTCTTTTTCTGCAAGGTGAAAATCAGCTTAAATAACGCTTTCGTCTTGATTTGTAAAATTTGCCCGTGTAGAAAGGAGCCTGACGATGCTGTTTTCAGCGTTTCCTGGGGCATTTTTAGGCGTTTAAATCACAACGCTAACCATCCTTGTAAAGTTAACAACAGGCGAGGCTAAGTATGAAAAGGATTGCATTTGGCTGCGATCACGTCGGGATTATCCTGAAAGACGATATTCTTGCGCATCTGCGCCAGCGCGGCATTGACGTCGTAGATAAAGGCGCATGGTCCACGGAACGTACCGACTATCCGCGCTATGCCAGCGCCGTTGCTCAGGCCGTTGCCGCCGGCGAGGTCGACGGCGGGATCCTGATCTGCGGCACCGGCGTCGGCATCTCTATCGCCGCTAATAAGCACCCGGGTATTCGTGCGGTGGTGTGCAGCGAGCCCTACTCGGCGCAGCTTTCACGACAGCATAACGACACCAATATTCTGGCCTTTGGCGCGCGGGTGATCGGCCTTGAACTGGCGAAAATGATCGTCGATGCCTGGCTGGCTGCCGAATTTGAGGGCGGGCGACATCAGGGGCGAGTGGACGCCATCGGCGCGATTGAACAGCTGCGGATTTGAGATTCCTCCGCTACTCCCGGCGATAGCCCTTGATTAACGTAGAGCCAGCCCCCCGACGAGACTGGCTTTATGAAACGTTACTCTACCGCTTTGCTTATCTGCACCTTGTCCCTCGCCGGCCAGCTGGCGCACGCCGATATGATTGACGACGCGATCGGCAATATTCAGCAGGCCATTAATGATGCTTACCATCCGGGCGATAGCCGGTCTGACGATGATGACTATGATGATGGGCGCTATCAGGACAGCCGCCAGCAGAGCGCCGATCGCCAGCGGCAGTATGACGACCGGCGGCGACAGCTTGAGGATCGCCGACGCGAACTTGACGAGCGCCAGCGCCAGCTTGATCGGGACCGCCGTCAGCTGGAAAGCGACCAGCGCAGGCTGGATGATGATTATTGATGCGGCACGACTCTCGGCCTTCGCCGCGCCCGCTTAATCCAGCGTTATCTCCATTCCATCAAACCCAGCCTCAAATCCTGCAGGCAGAGAATGCTCCATCATCCATGCATCGAAGCGGTGGCTGATATGCGTGAGGATCACCCGCGGGCAGCCGATGATCTGGTTAATGGCCCGCACGGTGTTCAGGTCGCAGTGGTTGCGCGGCGGCTGCGGGCGCGGCTCGTGGCTACAGTCGATAATGATAAGCTGCGGCTGGTTATTCAGCAGGAACTTCAGCGTTTTCTCCGGCAGTGCGGCGGTGTCGGATAGCCAGGCGACCCGGCTGTGGGCCGACTCCAGCAGATAGCCAAACGTGAGCCTTGAGTGGTTCAGCGGCAGCGGCGTAACGCGCAATCCCTGAAGTTCAAATCTTACAAAGGGTTCGACGGTATGGCTGAAATCCAGCAGGCCAGGATGCTTAAACAGATCATCGCAGCCCTGTTCATCCGGGGGGCCGTATACCGCAATAGGTTCGCCCACGCCCCAGCGCAGCGGGAACAGGCCTTGAACGTGATCCATATGATAATGGGTGAGCAGAAACTGCTGAAAGCTGCCGGCGGGCCACTGGGTCATCAGGTCCGGTAGCCCGGCATCGAGCAGGGTCACCGCGTTGTTGTATTTGACGACCGCGCTACAGGGACGGCGACGATGCGCTTCGTCGACGCGGGCGCGGCGGCAGGCGGGGCAGTCGCAGCCGAAAACCGGTACCAGCTGCGCGCCGCCGGTGCCGGTTAAGCGGATAGTCAGGCTCATCTCTTCTCCTCGCGTTCAGGCAGTCTGCTGTTCGCGCCGGTTGCCGTGAATACGAATCAGCGAAACCAGGGCATCCACCGACTGGCTAAGTCGGCCATCGTTATTCAGCGTCAGACACTCGTTCGGCGTATAGCGCGCCGCGCGCGCCAGGCGCTGGGCGATTTCCGTCTCGTTCTCCCGTCCGCGCTGCTCCAGGCGCTGTCGCAGCACCGCCGGAGAAACCTGCAGACAGATGGGCAGCAGCGCGTCGGCATAGCGCGCCTGCGCCTGCGGCAGATGGGCGCGTGAACCGTTAGCGACCACGTCGAACCCGGCGTGCAGCCACAGGTCAATCTCGATGCCAATGCCATAGTAATTGTTGTTAGCATGCCAGCTAAGAGCAAACAGATGTTGTTCGGCGCGGGTAAAAAACTCATGCTCGCTGAGGGCGATATGGTTTTCACAGCCCGCGTTGTGTGGACGGGTTATGTAGCGGTGCGCCACCAGCAGCTGCGGATGCTCCCGCTGGCGCAGCGCCGCCAGCAGGCTGTCTTTGCCGGAGCCGGAGGGGCCGACCAGCCAAATCAGTTTCCCTGTCATCAGAAGACCCTCTTGCCTTGCCGCCAGACGTGATCAATATGGATATGCTCGCCGTGACGGCGCGCCAGCACCAGGTCCGCCCGCTTACCTTCGGCAATCGCCCCGCGGTCGTGCAGCCCCAGCGCCTGGGCCGGGTTTTTGCTCACCAGACGAATGGCCTGCGCGAGGGTAAAGGCGTTGCCCTCGTCGTCGGCGATGCGAAAAGCGGCATCCAGCAGGCTGGCGGGATAATAGTCGGAGGAGAGAATGTCCAGCAGGCCACTGGCCGCCAGATGGTGGGCGGCGACGTTCCCCGAGTGCGAGCCGCCGCGTACGATATTCGGCGCACCCATCAGAATGTTCATCCCGTGCTGGCGCGACGCCTGCGCTGCGGCGATCGTGGTAGGAAATTCGGCGATGACGCTGCCAAGCTGGCGCGATTCGAGCACATGTTCGCAGGTGGCGTCATCGTGGCTGGCCAGCGCGATATTTCGCTCGCGACAGATGGCGGCGATGCGCTGCCGGTTAGGCTGAGACCAGGCCGCCGCCAGCGCCATCTGCTCCTCTTCGAATTTGTCCATCTCTTCGTTGGTCAGGTGATATTTGCCCTGATAGTAGTCGCGGTATTTGCTGCGGTCGGCATACTGGCGCTGGCCAGGGGAGTGATCCATCAGGGAGACCATGCTCACCGGCTCGCGGCCAACCAGCTTCTCAAACAGCGGCAGGGTGGTGTGATGCGGCAGTTCGCAGCGCAGATGCAGCCGATGTTCAGCGCGGTTGAGGCCGCGCTTCTGCGTCTCTTCCACGGCGTTGATCATTTTTTCGAGATTTTCCAGGCGATCGCCGCCGTCGCGCACATCGCCAATAGCCACGGCATCCAGCACGGTGGTGATGCCGCTGGCGACCATCAGCGCGTCGTGGCTGCTCATCGCCGAGTGGGCGGGCCAGTCCACTTTCGGTCGCGGGGTGAAAAACTTGTCCAGGTTGTCGGTATGCAGCTCGATAAGCCCCGGCAGCAGCCAGCCGCCCTCTCCATCGATGGCCTCCGCCAGTCGGCTCTGGCTTTCGGCAAAGGCCGAAATTCTGCCGTCCTGCACTTCCAGCGAGCCGTTAATCACCTCGTCTTCGAGAACCAGCTTTACGTTATTGATAATCATGCTGAAATCCCCATCGGGTGCAGACGGTCGGCGACCTGGTTGCGCGTGGCCTCGTCGTGAAAAATACCGACGATCGCCGCGCCGCGGGCTTTGGCTTCATGGATCAGTTCCACCACCGCGGCGCTATTTTTGCCGTCCAGCGAGGCGGTGGGTTCGTCGAGAAGCAAAATCGGGTAGTCGACCGCGAAGCCGCGGGCGATGTTAACCCGCTGCTGTTCGCCGCCGGAAAAGGTCGAGGGGGCGAGGTGCCACAGGCGTTCGGGTACGTTCAGCCGCGTTAGCAGGCGGGCGGCTTTCGCGGCGCTCTCTTCGCGCGGGATGCCCAGTTCGAGCAGCGGCTGCATCACTACGTCGAGGGCGGAAATGCGCGGGATCACCCGCAGAAACTGGCTGACCCAGCCAATGGTGGTTTTGCGCACTTCCAGCACTTTACGCGGCGTGGCGGTGACCAGGTCCACCCATTCATCGCCGTGGCGAATATGAATGTGGCCGCTATCGGGGAGATAGTTGGCGTACAGCGAACGCAGCAGGGTCGATTTTCCGCTACCGGAATGGCCGTGCAGCACCACGCATTCACCGGCATTCACGGTCAGCGAGGCGTCGGCGAGTACTGGCAGACGGACGCCGTGCTGCTGGTGCAGAACAAAGGTTTTATGGATGTTTTCAACGCGGATGGCGTTCATTTTTAGCCTCATCGTGCCTGAATTTCCCCGGATCGCGGCGTGAACGCCTTATCCGGGCTACCTGATGCATTAACTCACGAAGCGCGACCGGGGAGTCCCGGAGGCGGCGCGTTGCGCCTGTCCGGGCTACCGGCTCGTAGACGGCCCGGGATCCGTAGCCCCGGTAAGCGCAGCGCTACCGGGGAGGGGGCATTCACTCAGTTCTGCAACACCGACGACACCAGCAGCTGGGTATAGGGGTGATGGGGATCGTCGAGCACCCGGTCGGTTAAGCCGCTTTCGACTACCTGGCCCTGCTTCATCACCAGCAGACGGTTAGCCAGCAGGCGGGCGACGCCGAGGTCGTGGGTCACAATCACCACCGCCAGGTTCAGCTCCACGACCAGGCCGCGCAGCAGATCGAGCAGGCGCGCCTGCACCGATACGTCCAGCCCGCCGGTGGGCTCATCCATAAACACCAGCCTCGGCTGCGTCACCAGATTGCGGGCGATTTGCAGGCGCTGCTGCATCCCGCCGGAAAAGGTGGTGGGCAGGTCGTCAATGCGCGAAGGCGGGATCTCCACCTCCTGCAGCCACTGTCCGGCGGTGGCGCGAATATTGCCGTAGTGACGGGACCCGGTGGCCATCAGGCGTTCGCCGATATTGCCGCCGGCCGAGACCTGGCGGCGCAGGCCGTCCATCGGATGCTGATGCACCACGCCCCATTCGGTGCGCAGCAGACGTCGGCGATCCGCTTCGCTCATGGCGTATAGCGAGCGCTGTTGATACAGCACTTCTCCCTGCTGCGGGGCCAGGCGGGCGGAGATCGCTTTCAGCAGCGTGGTTTTTCCGGAGCCGGATTCGCCGACGATACCCAGCACCTCCCCCGGCCACAGCTCGAACGAGACGTCGCTGAAGCCTTTGCCCGGCGCGTAGAGGTGGGTCAGGTTGTTCACCGCCAGTAACGGATGACTCATTTTTTCTGCTCCTCGCTCTGTTGGCGGCAATAGTCGGTATCGGAGCAGACAAACATCCGTTTGCCGCTGTCATCGAGCACCACTTCATCAAGATAGCTATGGCGAGATCCGCAGATGGCGCAGGGTTCATCCCACTCCTGAACGGTAAACGGATGATCGTCGAAATCGAGGCTCTCAACCGGGGTATACGGCGGTACCGCGTAGATGCGTTTTTCGCGTCCGGCGCCGAACAGCTGTAGCGCAGGCATCATATGCATCTTCGGATTATCGAATTTTGGAATCGGCGACGGATCCATCACGTAGCGGCCGTTGACCTTCACCGGGTAGGCGTAGGTGGTGGCGATATGGCCGAAGCGGGCAATATCTTCGTACAGCTTCACCTGCATCACGCCGTACTCCTCCAGCGCGTGCATGGTGCGGGTTTCGGTTTCGCGCGGCTCGATAAAGCGCAGCGGCTCCGGGATCGGCACCTGGAAGATCAGGATCTGATCGTCAGTCAGCGGCGTTTCCGGGATCCGGTGGCGGGTCTGGATCAGCGTGGCGTCTTCGGTGCGCTCGGTGGTCGCGACGCCGGTCACGCGTTTGAAAAACTGACGAATCGATACCGCGTTGGTGGTGTCATCGGCGCCCTGATCGATCACCTTCAGGACGTCATTTTCCCCGATGACGCTGGCGGTAAGCTGGATACCGCCGGTTCCCCAGCCGTAGGGCATCGGCATCTCGCGACCGCCGAAGGGCACCTGGTAGCCGGGGATGGCCACCGCTTTCAGGATGGCGCGGCGGATCATGCGTTTGGTTTGCTCGTCGAGATAAGCAAAGTTATAGCCGGTCAGTGCGTTAGCCACGTTGATTCTCCCGTTGCAGGCGTTTAAGCAGCGCCAGTTCGGCCTGGAAATCGACATAGTGGGGAAGTTTAAGGTGCGAAACGAAACCGGCGGCCTCGACGTTATCGGCATGGGCCAGCACAAACTCTTCATCCTGGGCAGGGCCCGCCACCTCTTCGCCGTACTCCGGCGCCTGGAGCGCGCGGTCAACCAGCGCCATCGCCATCGCTTTGCGCTCGCTCATGCCGAACGTCAGGCCGTAGCCGCGGGTAAAGTGCGGCGGTTCATCCTGAGGGTCGACAAAGCCGTTGACCATCTCGCATTCGGTCATCAGCAGTTCGCCGATAGTGACGGTGAAGCCCAGCTCTTCGGGAGCGATCTCCACCGCGACGTAGCCGCTGCGAATTTCACCGGCAAACGGATGGTTGCGTCCGTAGCCGCGCTGGGTGGAGTAGGCCAGCGCCAGCAGGTAGCCCTCGTCGCCGCGCGTCAGCTGCTGCAGGCGCGAAGAGCGCGAACAGGGATAAACCGGCGGATGGCGGGTGATATCGTCGGGCTGCGCGTCGGTATCCCGCTCCGCCTTCGCCAGCCCCTGTTGGACGAGCAGATTAAAGACGTGCGGCGTCGCTTCCTGCGGTGCGCTATCGGTCGCCAGCGGCGGCGTTTCGCCGTTGGCCAGCAGGGTAAAATCGAGCAGACGGTGGGTGTAATCGTAGGTCGGGCCGAGCATCTGGCCGCCGGGGATATCTTTATAGACCGCCGAGATACGGCGCTCAAGGCGCATACCGGCGGTGTCGACAGGCTCGCTGACCGCCAGCCTTTGCAGGGTGGTGCGATAAGCGCGCAGCAGAAAAATCGCTTCGACGCTGTCGCCGCTGGCCTGCTTCAGCGCCAGCGCCGCCAGCTCCCGGTCGGCGATGCCGCCTTCGGTCATGACCCGGTCCACCGCCAGATTAAGCTGTTGGCTAATCTGATCAACGCTGATTTCAGGAAGCCGTCCCTCGCCTCGGCGTTTCTGTTCCTGTAGGGCGTGAGCGGCGACGATCGCCTTCTCGCCGCCTTTGACGGCTACGTACATTAGCAGACCTCGACGTGAGTGGTGCGCGGAATCGCCAGCAGGCGTTCGCCGCAGGTGAGGATCAGATCGATTCCCAGCGGGAACGGATGCGGACGCTCGGTCAATTCTTCAATAATGCATTCCGGCAGCTGCGGGGCGATCATCCGCTCTTCGGCGATCCCCGCGCCGGTCAGCCGCAGCATCCGGCCGCCGCTCAGGCTGGCAAGCTGAACCACCAGCGTGACGCCGGTTTCCGGGGCGACGACGGTACCGGCGGAAAGCACGTTCAGCTGCTCGGCGCTGATGCTGTCGCTGGCGACGGCGAAGGTCGCCTGCTGCGGCTGCTCAACCAGCGGCGCGCCGGTATGGAAGCGCAGATTCTGGCCGACAAGATCGTTATGCAGCGCGGGAGCGAGCCAGACCGGCGTATCGTGATCCACCAGCGTCAGCAGCAGGCTGGTGGAGGCGACGTTCAGCGGCTGCCAGCCGTGCTGAAGCTGCTGCAGGGAGACAATCACTCCCGGCTCGCTCATCGCCTTCAGCAGGCGGCGGAAACTGTGCTGGGCATCCTGCACAGCCAGGGTAAAGGCGGGTTGTAATGTCATGCGTTATCTCCGCGAACCAGAGTAAAGAAGTCGACCCGGCTGGCGTTGACTTCGGCGCGTCGGGCTTCAATGCGCGCGCTGCGTTGTTCTTCCAGCGGGGTTATCAGGGTTTCCATCAGGGTGTGAAAATGGTGTGGCGACTGCATCAGGGCATCAATGGCCGCGCAGCGTTCAGCGTGCGGGCGGTCGCGGCCCAGAATCCAGCTATAGCCGAGGGTGCCGTCGGCCAGGCGAATAGCGGCGCGGGTTAAGGTGGCGTCTCCGGCGAAGAATCGGTCGCCGATGCCGCCCATACGCGCCTGCAGCTGCACCAGCCCGGTCTCCGGGGCGCGAATCAGCTCATACTGCGGCGCGAGCTGCAGCGTCTGCATCCGCGCCGCCAGTTCTTGTGGTTCACTGTGGGCCAGCACGGACATCCAGCGCTGGCGGGTTGCGGTATCAAAGTGCATTCAGTGCTCCATGGTGAATTCAATCATGTCGGCGCGGGTCAGGCTGACGGAGTACTCCGTCGCGATCTGCTCACCCTGGCGATGATTCAGGGTGCGCACGCACAGCAGCGGCGCCATGTTGGGAATGCCGAGAATATTGCTCTCTTTGGCCTGCGCGCGGCGGGCGCTGATTTTGGTGCGCACGCGGGTCAGTTCGATATCCAGCCGATCGCGCAGCAGGTCATGGAGAGAGCCGTGGGTAAAGGTTTGCAGAACCGGCCACAGCTGCAGGTCGGTAAAGTAGTGGTCGATCAGACACAGGGCGACGCCGTTCACGCGGCGCAGGGTGCGCAGGTGAATGACGTTATCGCCTTCACTGATAGCAAACGCCTCGGCAACGTGGCTGCTGGCCGGACGCACCACCGACAGCAGCTTCTCGCTGGTCGGGTGGCTGCCCTGTTCGAGAAGATTCTGGCTAAAGCGGGCCTGGGCGTTGAGCGGATAATCTATCGGGCGCATCAGCACCAGCACGCCGACGCCCTGACGGCGCTGGACCCAGCCGCGTTCGACGAGCTGATCGATGGCCCGGCGCAGGGTGTGGCGGTTAACCTCAAAGCGGGACGCCAGCTGCTGCTCGGCGGGCAGATAGTCGCCGCAGCGGTAATGATGGCGAAGCTCTTGCTCCAGTTTGGCGGCAATTTCCTGATATCGCGTTGGATAACTGGTCGGATGTCTGGATAGGTACATGTCAATCGAGCCTCACTAAGGACAAGGAAGTATTTCCCTCTGAGCGTGGGCCGATCCTGACGGTTTTTTGTTACATTTCGGTTAACTCATGATGACCGGGGGATGAAGAGTTGATGCCGGTGGAATGACAGGGTAAGGGGGAGTGAATGCACAGATGCCCTCACTCCGCCCTCTCTCCCTTTCGGGGTGAACACAGAGTGAGGGAAAAGGTCAGCGTTAAGGCTCTTTCACCACGTTGACCATCCACGGGACGCCAAAGCGGTCGATAACTTTACCGAAGCCGTGCGCCCAGAAGGTTTCCTGCCAGGCCATCTCAATCTGCCCGCCGTCGGCGAGGCCGTCAAACCAGCGTTTACCCTCAATAACATCCTGCGAGTCCAGCACGACGGTAAATCCGGCGTAGCGCTCCATGTTGCTGGAGGGGCTGTCGCTGAGCATCAGGATACTATCGGCAATGCGCAGGCTGGCGTGCGCGATACCGTCGGCAGCCAGATGCTGGCCGGAAGGGCAGCCATCTTCGGCGTCCTGCGTATTCTGCGGCATTTCACCCCAGGTGATTTTGTGGATGAGCTCCGCGCCCAGCGCCTGCTGGTAGAAAGCGATGGCGGCAGCGCAGTTGCCGCTAAAAGCGATATAGGGACTTAAGGGCATAACCATTACCTCAGGTAACGAATATTCCATTAAGCGTAGAAGGGGATTGCAGAATTAAGCCAGGCGGCAGCGAGGGATTCCGGGAGGCCACGGGAAAATATATTTCCCCCCGACAACGGGCGTCGGGGGAATAAAATCAGTTCTTTTTAACAAATTCGGATTTTAGCTTCATCGGGCCAAAACCATCTATTTTACAGTCAATATTATGATCGCCTTCAACCAGGCGGATATTCTTCACTTTAGTGCCGATTTTTAGCATCGAAGAGCTGCCTTTAACCTTCAGATCTTTTACCACGGTGACGCTGTCGCCGTCGGCGAGTAAATTACCGTTGGCGTCTTTGACCACCAGCGCGTCGTTATCGTCCGCAGGCTCGGCATTGTTCCATTCGTGGGCGCATTCCGGGCAGATAAACATGCCGCCGTCTTCATAAGTGTATTCAGAATGGCATTTTGGGCAGTGTGGCAGTTGCATGACGTTCCTCGCGATTACTGGGTAAAACAGGACGTTGGTCCTTTAAATGGCGGCTGATAGCCGAAAGTAATGCTGATTATAGCGCAATCCCGCACTTTTGTCGGGCCTTTTTTATGACTTATCGCAGCGGAGAAAGAGGATATATATCGTGAGGCCTGGCGGGCTTATTTTCATAAAAAGCGCAGGATATTTCCGGAAATGTATCGCTAAGTTCCAATATTCATTGAACTTATTGCTTTTGGATGACTCTGTTTAAGGGTAGGTAAATTTTTGTGAAGTTGATCCCAAATTTAAACGCTGTTAGGGTAAAAAGGCGAGAACGCAAATTCACTACACTTATTAGCGGTACCGCTTATTTCATTATGGCCAGAGCAGGCGTCAACAGGTTCGGTTGTACGGACTGTCAGCAGACAGTGCAGGCAAACCTGCTACGCTTGAAATGTGGAGCACAGCAATTCGCCGCTCCCAACGCATGACGCGAATGACCTTGTCATTCGGCGGAGATTCGTGCGCTCAAGGCGAGAGCAAAAGAGGATAATTATGCTTAAAAGGAAAAAAGTAAAACCCATCACGCTTCGGGATGTGACCATCATTGATGATAGCAAACTGAAGAAAGCGATTACCGCAGCGTCGCTGGGTAACGCGATGGAATGGTTCGATTTTGGGGTATATGGTTTTGTTGCATATGCGCTTGGTAAGGTCTTTTTCCCCGATGCCAACCCCAGCGTGCAGATGATTGCCGCGCTCGGTACTTTCTCGGTTCCCTTCTTAATTCGTCCATTAGGCGGCCTGTTCTTCGGGATGCTGGGCGATAAATACGGTCGACAAAAGATTCTGGCGATAACCATCGTTATCATGTCGATAAGTACATTCTGTATCGGCCTTATTCCGTCGTATGCCACGATTGGTATCTGGGCGCCGATCCTGCTGCTGCTGTGTAAAATGGCGCAGGGCTTCTCGGTGGGCGGCGAATATACCGGTGCCTCTATCTTTGTTGCAGAGTACTCGCCTGACCGTAAACGCGGCTTTATGGGCAGCTGGCTGGACTTCGGTTCGATAGCCGGTTTTGTCATGGGCGCGGGCGTAGTCGTGCTGATTTCCAGCGTGGTGGGCGAAGAGAACTTCCTCGACTGGGGCTGGCGTATTCCGTTCTTCCTGGCGCTGCCGTTAGGGATTATCGGTCTTTATCTGCGTCATGCGCTGGAAGAGACGCCGGCGTTCCAGCAGCACGTTGATAAAATGGAGCAGGGCGACCGCGAGGGCCTGCAGGATGGGCCGAAAGTCTCTTTCAAAGAGATTGCGACCAAACACTGGCGTAGCCTGCTGACCTGTATCGGTCTGGTGATTTCCACCAACGTGACCTACTACATGTTGCTGACCTACATGCCGAGCTACCTGTCGCATAACCTGCACTATTCTGAAGACCACGGGGTGCTGATCATCATCGCCATCATGGTCGGGATGCTGTTCGTTCAGCCGGTTATCGGTATGCTCAGCGACCGTTTTGGCCGTCGTCCGTTCATCCTGATTGGTAGCGTGGCGCTGTTCGGGCTGTCGATTCCGGCCTTTATCATGATTAATAGTAACGTCCTTGGCCTGATTTTCGCCGGTCTGCTGTTGCTGGCGGTGGTGCTGAACTGCTTTATCGGGGTGATGGCCTCGTCGCTGCCGGCGATGTTCCCGACCCACATCCGCTTTAGCGCCCTGGCCAGCGCCTTTAACATCTCGGTGCTGATTGCCGGTCTGACGCCGACTCTGGCGGCGTGGCTGGTGGAAAGCACGCAGAACCTGATGATGCCGGCTTACTATCTGATGGTGGTGGCGGTGATTGGTCTGATTACCGGCCTGTCGATGAAAGAGACCGCCAATCGTCCGCTGAAAGGGGCGACGCCAGCGGCTTCGGATATTCAGGAAGCGAAAGAAATTCTCGGCGAGCACTACGATAACATCGAACATAAAATCGAAGATATCGATCAGGAAATCGCCGACCTGCAGGAAAAACGTTCTCGTCTGGTGCAGCAGCATCCGCGCATCAACGACTAAATCGTTTTGCTGGTAACTCATGCCGCCGCGGGCTTCCCCCGGCGGCATTTTTTATGTCCTGAGCGGCTACGGGCTTGAGGTCATTCGCGGACCGCCCGGGCCCGGTGAGGACCGGGCGGTGCCACAGGAAGAGAGCGGGCTACGGCTTAGCTATGGGTCAGAAAGCGCGCCAGCCGCTGCTGCAGAATTTGATTTTCGCGGCTCAGGCGCGCGTTCTCGTCCAGCAGCGTTAAGGCCACAGCGATGCCCGGCCAGTCCAGCTCCAGCTCTTTTCGCAGGCGTACGGCGCGGTGAACGATGGTCACCGCGCTATCGTCAAACAGCCAGTTTTCCCGCTGCGGCTGGCGCGGCTCGATCATGCCGAGGCCGACAATCTCGTTAAGCTCCTCTTCGGAAAGGCCGGTGTGGAGACAAAACTCGGTAATCGTGAACGTCACTGTTATCTTAGCCATCAGGCTTTCCCCCATGTCTTACGCGGCTCGAAGCTGGATTGTGCATCCGCCAGCTGCTGCCAGAGCTCACGGCTCTTCTCATCTGGTTTTGGCGGCATGACGATTTTGATCACCGCATACAGGTCGCCGGTGGTGGTTTTGCTGGTCAGCCCTTTGCCCTTCACCCGCAGCCGCTGACCGGCCTGGCTGCCCGGCGGAATGGTCAGCAGGATGCTCTCTTTCAGCGTCGGGATAGTGACCCTGGTGCCTAGCGCTGCTTCCCACGGCGCCAGCGGCAGGACGATTTCAAGGTTGTGTCCGACGATATCAAACAGCGGATGCGGGGCGATATGAATCACCAGCCACAGGTCGCCGTTAGGGCCGCCATTTTCGCCAGGGGTGCCCTGGCCTTTCAGGCGGATCCGCTGGCCGTCGACGACGCCCGCGGGAATTTTCACGTTCAGGGTTTTCGGCGTTTCGCTTTCGACCATGCCAAAGACGTTATAAACCGGCAGCTTATAGCTGATGGTGCGCGTCTGCTCGGCCAGGGTCTCCTCAAGGAATACCGCGACTTCTATCTCTAAGTCATGACCGCGGACGCCGTGCTGGCGGCGGCTATGGTGCGCCTGCTGGCCAAACATGGAGGAGAAGATGTCGTCGAAGTCCTGCTGGCTATAGCTCTGCTCGTGGGAATGCTGCTGCTGACGGCCAAACTGCGGATCGTTACGGTGCTGCCAGAGCTGGTCGTATTCGGCGCGGCGCTGGTCATCTTTAAGCACTTCCCAGGCTTCGGCGAGATCTTTGAATTTGGCTTCGGCATCGTTTTCTTTGCTGACATCGGGGTGGTATTTACGTGCCAGACGGCGATAGGCGGTCTTAATGGTTTTCAGATCGTCCGTTGGCTGAACCCCTAAAATGGCATAATAATCCTTTAATTCCATGGTTTTATCTCATTTATGCGCAATATTATGGTTACAGATCCCTGGATCAGGTGTCTTTACTAAGCGTAGGGCAAATGAGGGCGGATGTGGGGGAAAAATGGCGCAAACTTGACGCCGTCGGGATTGACGGCGGCCAAGCGTGAACGCCAGCTATTCGCTGGAGCGCCTGCGGTTTCTGCGCAACCCTTCCAGCAGCACAAGGGCGGCGCCAATGGCTCCGCCCATCACGGGGAGCGCGGCGGGCGCGTTGGGGAACAGATGAACGATGGTCACATCGGTCACCATCATGGAACCGGCTATCCAGCCGATGAGCGCCCCGCCCAGCATCACCACGGACGGGAAGCGGTTGAGGATAGCCAGCACCAGCTTGCTGCCGAGGACGATAATCGGAATGCTGATCAATACGCCCAGCGCGACCAGCAGCAGATGGCCTTTTCCGGCGGCGGCCACCGCCAGCACGTTATCCAGCGACATAATGACATCGGCAACGGTAATGGTGACCGCGGTACGCCACAGGCTGCTGGAGCTGCTGACATCATTCTCTTCTTCCTGATTGGTCACCAGCTTGATGCCAATCCACAGTAGCATCAGCGCGCCGACCACTTTAAGCCACGGCAATGAGAGTAAATAGATCGCGATGGCCAGCAGCAGCACGCGCGCCGCTATTGCGCCGACGGTGCCGATGATAATCGCTTTGGTACGCTGCTGAGGCGGCAGTTTACGGCAGGCCATCGCGATCACCACCGCGTTGTCGCCACCCAATAACAGATCGATAGCAATAATTTGCAGCAGAATAACCGCCACGTCCCACTGACTGAAAAACGCATTCATACCCAACTCATCGAACCAAAAAAGAGAACCTACGGAAAAACGCAGGGGCGAAGCGTACTCTCGTTAGGGCGCTCTGGCCACCTTACCGAGAGACCGCGCGCAGCGAGTGATTGAAAAATATCGTTACCAATCATTGCATGGTCCGGCAATGATTCGCAGGCAAAGGATGATATTTTGTTCGTAGAAATACATCTGCCGTTCACCTATCGCAAGGACTAACTACATGCCCGGCCATAAGAATTTACTCACATTTGCCTTTATCGGCGCTACCCTGTTTCCGCTTATGGCGACCGCTGCTGATGCGCCGACTTTTACGCCTGAACAAGAGGCCCGTATTGGCAAAATCGCCGCGGATTACTTAGTCGCGCATCCGGAAGTGCTGCTGCAGGCCAGCCAGAAGCTACAGCAAATTCAGCAACAGCAGCAGGCCAGCGCCGCGACCCAGGCGGTACTGAAGAATGCGGCTGCGCTGACCCAGGATAAAAATACGCCAACCTACGGCCCGAAAGAGGGCAAAGTCACCGTCATTGAATTCTTTGATTATCAGTGCGTTTACTGCAGTCGTCTGGCGCCGGTAATGGAGCAGGTGATTAAAGAGCACCCGCAGACCCGCTTTGCCTTTAAAGAGTGGCCGATTTTTGGCAGCCGTTGGGAAACCTCGCTTGAAGCGGCCAAAACCGGCCTGCAGATTTATCAGCAGAAGGGCGCAGAGGCTTATCTGACCTACCATAACGGGATCTATTCCACCGGACATAACGAAGGCAAGCTGACGGCTGCCGACATCCAGCAGCAGGCGAAGAAAGTGAATTTCGACGCGAAGAAAGCGGCGGACGTTGAGCCGGTACTGGAAAGCACCAATCAGCTGGCGCAGGAAATTGGCCTGAGCGGGACGCCGGGCGTTATCGTGATGCCGACTACCGGCGCCACGGAAGCGACGATCACCGTATTCCCGGGGCTGGCGGATAAAGCCTCGCTGGATGCGGCGATCAAGAAAGCGGGCGGCTGATAATCAACGCGTCCGCCGGACGGCGGGCGCGATTTAGCGATGACAGCAGCGCTGCAGCATCGACATAATCACCTGAAAGAGCTCATCTTTAGCCTGCTGCTCCGTGATGACGCCGTTCACTACCGCGGCCGATAGCCCGTCGGCGGAGCCGAGCATGGCGAGAATGGCCGCCTCGCTGAGATTCTCACTCTCGCAAAGCGGCGAAAAATAGTCCCGACATTTTCCGGTAAAGGCGGCGATGCACTCTTGTTTGATCTTCTCCAGCTCTGGCGTCCCGGCCAGCGCGGCCATGACGCTGGGCATCTCGCGCCCCTGAAGCAGCACGCACTCGATATAGGCGTTGGCGATCGCCGAGGCCAGCTTCTCCGCATTCGGTTCGGTATTGCGCAGTATCTCATCCATTCGCGCCGTCTGGCGTTGGTCGTATTCGCGATAAAGCGTCGCGAAAAGCCCTGAACGGCTGTCAAAGTGATCGTAAACCACGGGTTTAGTCACGCCCGCCTGCGTCGCCAGATAACCCAACGTCAGAGCATCGGTCCCTTCTTGCCGAATAATATGCCAGGCGACATCAATCAGCTGCTTGCGCCGCTCTTCTCGCGTTAAACGCTGACGTACGAGTGGTTCAGACATGGAAACATTCTCCCGTTGACATATTAATATACTAAAGGTAACTTACTAATGGTAGGTTACTGTTGGTATATAAGACTACGTCCAATATCGTTATAGCGCAACTGGGGTATCCGTCATGCATGCATTAATCGTGGTTTCTCATCCTCTCAAGACGTCGCTGACTCACAGCGTAGCAACGGCGATTGCGCAAGGAATTGCCGAATCCGCCTCGCAGCATACGGCTGACATAGCGGATTTAACGCAGGAAGGCTTTAACCCGGTATTTGCCGAGCCGGATATCGCCGCATTTCTGCAAACCGGCGACACGCCGCCCGACGTGATGGCCGAGCAGGCCAGAATTGATAACGCCGACGCGCTGGTGCTGGTTTTTCCCGTTTACTGGTGGTCGATGCCTGGGCTGTTAAAGGGCTGGGTTGACCGCGTGTTTTCAAACGGCTGGGCCTATGAGGAGACCGCCGACGGCGATGTCGTGAAGAAGCTGGGCCGCCTGCGGGTGCATCTGGTGGCATTAGGCGCAGCGAGTCAACAAACGTATGACAAGCACGGATTTACCGATGCTTTTAATGCGCAGATTGTCCACGGGATTTTTGATTACTGCGGGGCGACGGTAGCCAGTTCGCAGATGCTGCTGTTGCCGGACCTGAAAACGGCGGAGGCGCATCTGGAGGCGGGTCGCCAGCTGGGAAGAAAGATGTTTGCCTGAGGCTCGCTTCGCTCCCGAGCCTGGGTTTCCGCCGGGCGGCTTTATCCGGGCCCGGCCTGAAAAAAATATATTATCAATGGGTTATATGCGTCATATCGGGACAGAACGCGCGATAATCTCACGAGGGGGCGTCATGCTGATATGCCATGTTTTCACCGCGTTATGTTGCCCTGCGCGGACGGCATCTGACGACATTTTTGGTGTTAGCCAGAGGTACCTTATTGTATAATCCTCCGGTTCCCCTTCTGGAAAACAATGATGAATAAATTACAGCGTTTCGAAAGTCTCGGTGATAATTGTGAGTTTGCTTTCTTTCTCAGAGAGTCAGGTTATGATGAAGGCAGCTTGTTTCGTTGGACTTTAATAAAAAACTATCATGCTCTTCTAAAACTAATAGAATCTGATTTTGCTGGTTTGTATGTCTATGAAAACCTGACCCCATCCTGGCAGGATATGGTGCTTGATCAGCAGTATGATATTTGTTTTCATACTGAAATGTATAGCGATAATAAAAATGATGGCTGGGTCTGGCGTTATTCTGAACAGGAAAATGATCTTATTTATAAAAAAGAAGTAGAGAAGATTAATTACCTGATAAGCAAATTTAAGAAAAGCCTTGTTGATGACAATAAAATTTTTGTCGTAAAAAGCAATGGCAATAATCTTGATGATATAGTATTCGCTTTAGCAAAAGAGTTTAAGAAGCACGGTAACAGTAAAATACTTTACGTGAAAAGTAACGTGGAAAGTTCAGCTCCAGGTGAAATCAAGAAAGTGACTGATAATCTTTTTATTGGCGCAATCGATAGATTTGCCGACTATAGCCGGGCAAATGAATACTCGCGTGAAGGCTGGCAGGCAATAATTGATAATGCCGTAAAGGTTATGTGAATTTTTTTGCAGCGTATTAATATACGCTGCATTTTTTAGCTGGTAGTAATAAAGCACGTTTTTGGGTAATGATTTAACAGCGAGTAATTATAAACGGCTTCATTCTTGTAGTATGAGTTAGGGTAGAAATTGACTTCTTTTCCCAGCAGGGAGGCTAAAATTGCCACGTGAAGTCTGTCGGTATTTACAACTTTATACTCTTCAAGAAAGTTGATCATGCAGCGGGTAGAGTTTCGTGCCAGAAATTCATTATCCCAATAGTCGCCATTCCACGTGAGCGAAATATCATGATTGTTTTCTTTATGTTCTCCTGTCAGAGACTCTGAATCTGTTCTGAAACAGTTTGCCTGTTGTTTATAGGCAGGTTTAAGAGACAGGTACTGGCTAAGGTCGAGATAAAATGCCATGTCATCAGCAATGAATACGTTCTTATTTGGTTCATAGCTGAGAGATTTTATATAATCAAAAGTGGTATTTTCACGGCAAAAGACAACTAGCTTATCTATATTATTAGTGAATAAATCGCTATACCCTCTGATTGTCGAAGGCATAATGATCGTTTTGTGAAATTTGTGAATATTACTTTGAATAAAATCGCGGCCCTCAGCGTATAGTCCTTCTATGAGGTTTCCTCCGCCACCAAAAATTAAAATATCAGTATCAGCGCTGTAGCGCTCATCGGCCCTGTAAGGAACATAGGTAAGCGCATTTCGTTCGAAAAAGTCGTACGTTGCCGATGCAATCACGCCATCACCCGCGTTACCGGGGTTTGCCTTATAGACAAATCGATGAGATGGATGATAGGATTTTAGAAATAAATCAAATTTTAACTCTGCACTGGTCATTTTTTATCCTGTTTAACAGAAGCTATTGATTGCTATCTTAATATTACTTCAACTCACTCATTATTATAGAAAAGTCTAGGTTACTAAGGAAAGATCACAATGAAAAAAGTTCTTATAATGACGCCGGACATAGAGGGGCCTGTCCGTAACGGCGGCATTGGTACTGCTTTCACTGCCCTTGCCACTACTTTGGCAAAAAAGGGTTATGATGTCGATGTATTGTATACATGTGGTGACTATTCGGAGTCTTCTGCATCAACTTTTAGCGATTGGTCACGTATTTATAGCACCTTTGGTATTAATCTGCTAAGTACCGGTCTGGTAAAAGAGATTAATATTGATGCGCCTTATTTTAGAAGAAAAAGTTACTCAATTCTGCTCTGGCTGAAAGAAAATAATGTCTACGACACTATTATTTCTTGTGAATGGCAGGCAGATCTGTATTACGCTTTATTAAGTAAAAAGAATGGCACTGATTTTGAGAATACAAAATTCATTGTCAATACTCATAGCTCAACATTATGGGCTGATGAAGGTAATTACCAGCTCCCATATGATCAGAATCATCTTGAACTCTATTATATGGAGAAAATGGTTGTTGAGATGGCTGATGAAGTCGTTAGTCCTTCTCAGTATTTAATTGACTGGATGTTGAGTAAACACTGGAATGTTCCTGAAGAACGCCACGTTATTTTAAATTGTGAGCCATTTCAAGGGTTTGAGACGAGAAGTGATGTTGTCGTAAAAACAAATGAAACACCCGCTTCAGGCGTTGAGCTTGTATTTTTCGGCCGGCTTGAAACCCGTAAAGGGCTCGATATCTTCCTGCGCGCATTAAGAAAACTCTCTGACGAAGACAAAGAGACGATCTCTGGTGTGACCTTCCTCGGGAAGAATGTCACGCTGGGTAAAATTGATTCCTTTACCTATATCATGAACCAGACCAAAAATCTGGGGCTGGCAGTCAATATCATCAGCGATTACGATCGTACTAATGCTAATGAATATATAAAAAGAAAAAATGTACTAGTCATCATCCCATCGCTCGTTGAAAACTCTCCGTATACAGTTTATGAGTGCCTGGTTAATAACGTTAACTTCCTCGCCTCAAACGTCGGAGGAATTCCAGAACTGATTCCGCAAGAGCATCATGCTGAGGTTCTGTTTACCCCAACGCCGGTTGATTTGTACGGTAAAATCCACTATCGCTTAAAAAATATAAATATCAAGCCTGGGCTGGTTGAGTCACAGGAAAATATCCAGGCAGCGTGGTTTGCCGCTATTGAGCGAAAAGATAACTGCGTTTTCAAGAAAATAGATGAATCGAATCGCCCGTTAGTTAGCGTGTGTATCACTCATTTCGATCGTCACCATTTGCTCCAGCAGGCAATTGCCTCAATTAAAACGCAGACGTATCAAAATATTGAAGTCATTTTAGTTGATGATGGAAGTACAAAAGAAGAATCTCATCGTTATTTGAACCTTATCGAGAACGATTTTAACGCTCGAGGCTGGAAAATCATCCGTAGTTCTAATAACTACCTGGGCGCAGCGCGAAATTTGGCTGCGCGACACGCCTCCGGTGAATATCTGATGTTTATGGACGATGATAATGTCGCTAAACCTTTTGAGGTTGAGACATTTGTCACGGCAGCATTAAACTCCGGGGCCGATGTGTTAACCACCCCAAGCGATCTTATTTTTGGTGAAGAGTTCCCTTCTCCGTTCCGTAAAATGACGCACTGCTGGCTGCCGTTAGGCCCGGATTTAAATATCGCCAGCTTTAGCAACTGCTTTGGCGATGCTAATGCCCTTATTCGCAAAGACGCTTTCGACAATATCGGTGGTTTTACTGAAGATTATGGTTTAGGCCATGAAGATTGGGAGTTTTTTGCGAAAGTCTCCTTACAAGGCTATAAACTGCAGCTCGTTCCTGAACCGCTATTTTGGTACAGAGTAGCAAACTCCGGAATGTTGTTAAGCGGAAATAAGAGCAAAAATAACTATCGTAGTTTCCGTCCATTTATGGATGAAAATGTGAAATATAACTATGCGATGGGGTTGATTCCTGCTTATCTCGAAAAAATTCATGAGCTTGAGAGCGAGGTGAGCCGACTGCGTAGCATCAATGGCGGCCACTCTGTCAGCAATGAACTGCAGCTTTTAAATCATAAGATTGATGGTCTTATTTCCCAGCAAAGAGATGGCTGGGCCCATGACCGCTTTAATGCCCTTTATGAAGCCATTCATGTTCAGGGCGCCAACAGAGGCAGAAGTCTGGTTCGTCGGGTGGGGGGGAAAGTTAAATCCCTGTTGAAATAGCAGCGTCCGCGGAGCTCGAAAGGGCTCCGCAAAAAAGAGTTTTAATGAAGTTTAATTGTTCGACGCACTCAGCTCACCCCGCAGGCGTTGAACAGCGCGCTTGTCGCGCTGGCCCCGAAGGGGGGTGAGCCGCTGCGCGGCGAATAATCGAACGGAGTTTGATGGAGAGTCCGATCGCAGAAAAGCAAAAACCCAGCCTTTTGGGCGGGTTCTTTAAATAGTGGTGCCCGGACTCGGACTAACGCCGCAGGCGTTGAACAGCGCGCTTGTCGCGCTGGCCCCGAAGGGGTGAGCCGCCGTGCGGCGAATAATCGAACGCAGTTCGATGGAGAGTCCGGCCGCAGAAAAGCAAAAACCCAGCCATAGGCTGGGTTCTCTGAATAGTGGTGCCCGGACTCGGAATCGAACCAAGGACACGGGGATTTTCAATCCCCTGCTCTACCGACTGAGCTATCCGGGCAACGGGGCGCATTAAACCGTAATCCGTACGCGGCGTCAATCAAATTTCTCGATTTATCTACCGGTTGCTTAAGTTTGCGGCAATTCTGCGCCTGAATACGCTTTTTTGCTGAAAATTACATCATCCCGTTGTCGCCTTCACGGATTTTCCAGCCGCTGGTCACCGAGATAGCGCGGCGTAATCCAGAAATCGCGTAGTCGCCAACAATGTCTTCGTCATCGCGCGGCGAGCTGATCGTGATTTCCGCATCGACGCCGTGACGATAGGCGCCGTGGTGGCTAAAGATGGTGCCGATAAAACATTTATCGTTCAGCCAGACCGGGATATATGCCACGGTTTCATAGATATAGTTCGACGCTACCCCGCTATAGTAGTTTTCCGCGTCGTCGGATGATGTGCCCGGAGGAATAGGGCAAATTGGCGCGTCATTGTCGCTCTGTGGCTTATCCTTGAGCAGGTTGCTCTGCATCACTTCCAGCGACTTCAGCAGGTCTGACTTTTCCCGCTCATTCAGCGCGGGCGTCAGAGGCTGGTCTTTTTCCGGCGAGCGAATGTCGTTAAGGGTGTAGCGATAGCGGATTGTCACTGCCGGCGTACTGCCTGAGGGGCCAAACGGGCGCAACAGATAGAGATTGTCTTCGCCAAACTGGCCGTTGTACCAGAGCGCGTAAACCTGGCCGTTAATGCGCACCCAGTGACTCCACTGGTTGGCGCCGCGGCCGTTGAGAGAATAGAGCGCGCCCGGAACGCCTGCGTCAAAATCATCGCCATTGCCGCTATCATCGCTGTTAACCGCAGCAAAAGCGTCGTCGCTGCGTTTTAGTATCCCGGTATAGCTAAAGAGTCCGGTGCCGCCAACGTAGCTGTCGATAATTAAATCGCGTTTACCGTCTCCGTCGAGGTCGACCAGCGTAAAGCTCACTTTACCGTTTTCGGAGTCGGCGCTGATATCGGACTGGAGAAACGCCTGCCACTCATCATCGCTGATATCGGCGGACGGCTTCGTCGTTGATACCAGAGAGTCGTCCGCGTAGGTCAGCGTAAAATGGCTGACGTTCCCGCTGAGGGGGAACTGCTCGGCGATATTATTCAGATCCAGTTCAGGATTGGCCTTCTGCTCCTTTAATACGGCGTTATACAGCGCTTTCAGCGCGTTGTTATCGGCATCTTTCTGCTGCTTCGGGATAACCTGGCTCACAAAGGTGGGCAGCATCCACGCGCCGCCGGGGGCGATCTCCCGGCAGTCGCCGGTGGAGTATTTCAGGCTCTGGACAAACGTTTTGCCATCCCAGACGCGCTCTTCACCGCTGATGCAGTCGGCGATACCGCGGCCTTTATTGAAAAAGGTGAGCACGCCGTCGGCATAGCTGGAGGCGTCGGTGGTGACCAGCTGAGGCTGGGTCATAAACGCCTTGTCGACCACCCACGTTGCATAGCCGTCGTTGTAGGCAGCGCGCCAGCACAGCGCCTGAATCAGCGTGTGGCTTTTATCCAACGGCGTTGCGGTGATCTGGCGCTCAGATGCCGGGATATCTGCGTTTTGCCAGTCGTCGCAATGGCTGTTTAGCAGAGGGACGAGCTGAGGACGGAGTTTCTGCCGCTGCTTTGCCGTCAGCGCTACGGTGGCGGCATTGTGGATGACCGGCGCGGCGATAATTTCCGGCGCGGGCGCGGCTGACAAAATATTGTCATCACCGGCGTCGCCCTGGCGTAACAGCGCATCGGCAGTGCCCAGGCGCTGCTGAAACTCATCCATTTTCAGGAATACGGCGCTGCTGCCCGCGTCGGAGAGCGTCTTACGCTCGCCGTTAAGGGCAAGCTCAATTTTGCCGTTGTGCTCCAGGGCCTGAATCAGGGCCGCCGTTTGGGTGTCATCAAAGCGAAAGTGGCTCTCGTCGGCGGCCTCAAGTGGACCGTTATCCCGATCGTCAATGAACAGATTTACCGTTGCGTCAGGGGGGATATCGCGTTCGGTTTGCGCGAAAGTCGCCACAGCGATGACGTGCTGCGCCGCGCCCGCATTGCGGGTCAGCAGAACGCTGACTTCGCCCATGGTGGCGCCATAGCCGGCGGCTCGGCAGGTCCCGGTGTTGTCGCAGGCGAGCTCCCAGTCTTTGTGCGCGAAAGAAAAGCCTTGCGGAGAAGCTGCCAGGAGCGGTGTCGAACACAGCCCCATGATGGCAACCCAAAGAAGAGAGCGCATATCAAACCCTGTCAGCATATCGATGAGGAGGGGATTATATGCGCGATGAATTGGTTAAGATATCGGAATCAGGTCAGGGCGCCGCCCATACGGCACTGGGCAAAACGCAAAATGTCTTCTGCCAGGCGACGCGCGGTATCGACATCCGTCTGGCTGCGCTTGATCAGCAGTCGGCTCAGGCAGCCTTCAACGATCAGCTCCATCTGCTTTGCGACCATTGCCGGATCGTCAACTTCGAGCTGGCTAAGCAGTTCATGGGTATAGGCCAGCGAAGCCTGCTTTTGCTGCTCGGCCAACTGATGGATCGGATGCTGAGGGTCCGGATAAAAAGTACAGGCGGCAATAAACAGGCAGCCGGGATAACGATGGTTGCTTACGCAGGTGGTCAGCGCGGCGTAGCGGGCCAGCAGCTTCTGCTCCGCGCTGAGCGACTCGTCCAGTAAAAGCTGGCGGCGCCAGGCATCGACCTGATGGCTGAGATAGCGAAGCGCGTCGTACAGCAGCGCTTCCTGGTCAGGCCAGAAACGTTTGAGGTCATTGAGCGGGTAAGCCACGCGCTCGGCGACCATTTCCAGCGTGGTGTTAGCGATACCCTCGATTTCGAGGATTTGGATGGCTTCACCCAGGACATCTTCACGTTGCACGGTCTTTTCCTCCATTATTCCTCCTACAGTGTCGCTCACGGTTGTCGATCGCGCAAATGGGCGCTGAATGCCGCGGCATCCATAAAGCCGGTGACGCGCTGCGCGGGCTGCTCCTCGCCCTGTTCATTGAAAAACAGAATGGTGGGCAAGCCGAGCACCTGGAGGTGCTTCAGCAGCGCCGCGTCCCGCGCGCTATTTTTGGTGACATCAACCTGCAGCAGAACGGTCTCTTTCAGGGCCTGTTGCACCTCAGGTGAGGTAAAGGTGTATTTCTCGAACTCTTTGCAGGCCACGCACCAGTCGGCGTACAGGTCGAGCATCACCGGTTTGCCTTTCGCCTGCGCCAGCGCCTGATTGAGCTCATCGACGCTATGGATACGGGTAAACTGGAGATGGGACTGCCGTTGCGCGACCGGCGCATCGAAAGCCCAGTCCTGCAGCGGACGGGCGCTGACCAGCGCGGCGCCGAGCATCACTATTTGCACAATACGCAGCCAGGGGCGCGTGCCGCCCAGCGAGGTAATAAACGCCCAGCTAAAAAAGGCGACGCCAAGCAGCGACCAAAGCCGCAGGCCCCACGGTTCGCCCACGACACGCTCGAGTAAAAATACCGGCAGCGCCAGGATCACAAAGCCAAAGGCGGTTTTGACGTGGGCCATCCACGGGCCGCTTTTCGGCAGCAGACGGTTACCGAATACGGTCACCAGGATCAGCGGCAGCCCCATACCGAGCGCGTAGAGGTACAGGGTACCGCCGCCCAGCCACAGATTACCGCTCTGGGCGATATAGAGCAGAATGGCGCTCAGCGGCGCGGTGGTACAGGGCGAGCAGATTAATCCGGCAATCGCCCCCATGGCGAATACGCCGCCAGGTGAACCGCCCTGGCGTTTATTGCTCATCAGCGTCAGGCGCGTTTGCAGCGACGAAGGCAGCTGGAGCGTAAACAGACCAAACATCGACAGCGCCAGCAGGATAAACAGCACCGACAGGCCGATCAGCACATAAGGGTGCTGTAGCGCCGCCTGGAACTGCAGGCCCGCAGCGGCAACGACCAGCCCCAGGGCGGTGTAGGTTAGGGCCATGCCCTGGACGTAGATAAAGGCCAGCAGCAGCGCGCGGGCGGTGGAGAGGCGTTTTTGCCCGCCCAGCACGATGCCGGAAATCAGCGGATACATCGGCAGCACGCATGGGGTAAACGCGATGCCGATACCAATCAAGAGCGCCCACAGCGCGCTAAAGGGGAGAGCGGCATCTTTATTGTCCACAGCGGGGGGCGGAAGGTCGGACGGCGACTCTACCGGCAGCGCCGGGCGCGTTTCCAGCGGCAGAGGCGGGGTCAGCCCGGGTTGCCCGACGGCGGTATCGCTGCTGGAGCGCGCGAGCGCGTTGCCGAGCGGCACGATTTTGGTTTCCGGCGGATAGCAGAAACCGGCATCCGCGCATCCCTGATAAGTCACGGTAAGAGTCGCGCCGGCGGCGGCGTGAGTCAGAGTGACCGGCACGGTCAGGCGCTGGCGGTAAATTTCGCTTTTACCGTAAAACTCGTCCTCATGCCATTCGCCTGCAGGCAGCGAGGGGTCGGTAAACGCCGCATCTGCGGACGTCAGCTTTATCTGTTTACGGTAAAGATAGTAACCATCCTTGATTTGCCAGGTCAGATTAAGATCGTGTTGATTCTGCTGAAAATCGAAGGCAAAAGCCTGGTCAGCAGGAACAAAGTTCGAGCGGCCAGGGGCGTCGAACAGGCCGGCAATGGCCGATGTGCTGCAAAGCAGCAGGATCAGCGTAATGATGCGTTGAGCCATGAGAGGTAATCGTTGTCTCCGTGAATAACGGGCAGAACCAGAAGTTCAGGGGTTTGATACGGGTGATGGGACTTCAGGCAGTCCAGCAGCGCCTGCTGATGGGCAAGGTCGGTTTTCAGCAGCATTTGCACTTCATACTCCTGCTCCAGTTTTCCTTCCCAGTAGTAGAGCGATGTCGCTCCCGGCAGGAGAGTGGCGCAGGCGGCGAGTTTTTCCGCCAGCGCTTTGGCCGCCAGGTCCTGGGCGGTCGCTTCATCCGGCGCGGTACAGAGTACAACAACAGCATCAGGCATCGTCATCGTGAACCTCGTATCAGCGAAAAGAGGCACTATAGCATGCAAGATAGGGAGGATTAACGAAACGGGCCAGGATCTGGCCCGAATTTGAAGAGATTTACAGCATGATGCCGCCGAAAATAAACCCGAGGATCACGCATAGCGTAATGGCGATGACGCCGGGGATCAGGAAGGCATGGTTAAAGACATATTTGCCGATGCGGGTGGAGCCGGTGTCATCCATTTCGACCGCCGCCAGCAGGGTGGGGTAGGTCGGCAGAACGAAAAGGGCGGAGACGGCGGCAAATGAGGCGATGGCGGTAAGCGGGCTCACGCCCAGCATCAGCGCGGCGGGCATCAGCGCCTTAGTGGTCGCGGCCTGGGAATATAGCAGGGTCGCGGCGAAGAACAGCACCACCGCCAGCAGCCACGGGTAGTTGTGCAGCAGGTCGCCCGCCACGGTCTGGATATCGCTGATGTGGGCTTTGACGAAAGTATCCCCCAGCCATGCGACGCCGAGAACGCAGACGCAGGCGCTCATGCCGGATTTAAAGGTGCTGGCGTTGAGCACTTCACCGGTGTCGATTTTGCAGGTGATGCTTATCAGCGTCGCGATGGTCAGCATAAACACCACAATCGCTTCGTTACGCGGCAGGACCGGATCCTGGATCAGCCCTACGGTATCGCTGATGGCGGTGGCGTAGAACATCACCGCGACGATACCGATCAGAAACAGTAATACCGAGCGTCTGGCGTGCGGCTTCAGTTCAAAAACCTGGCTGCCGCGCAGTTTGACTTCCCCTTTTGCCAGCCGCTCCTGATAAATCGGGTCGTCTTTCAGCTCACAGCCGAGGAAGTTACAGACGATGGCGGTAAGCATGACGGCAATCAGGGTAACCGGAATACAGATCGCCAGTAGCGTCAGGTAGCTGACGCCCAGGGGCTCGAGAATACCGGCAAAGAAGACCACCGCTGCGGAAATCGGCGAGGCGGTAATGGCAATCTGCGAAGCGACCACCGCAATGGAGAGCGGGCGTGAGGGGCGGATGCCCTGTTCTTTTGCCACTTCGGTGATAACCGGTAAGGTTGAGAACGCCGTATGCCCGGTTCCGGCAAGCACGGTCATAAACCAGGTGACCAGCGGCGCGAGAAAGGTGATGTATTTGGGATGACGCCGGAGCATACGTTCGGCAAGGCTGACCAGGTAATCCATCCCTCCGGCGACCTGCATGGCGGCGATAGCGGCGATAACCGCCATAATGATTTCGATGACGTCGAAGGGGATCGCGCCAGGTTTAATTTGAAACACGAGGGTCAGGACGAGGACGCCCAGGCCACCGGCGAAACCGATGCCGATTCCCCCGAGCCTGGCTCCCAGATAAATCGCCAGCAGGACAATAACGAGTTCTGCACCAAACATATTTGCCTTCCTTGTTTTATTAACAAGTTGATATTGGGTTGTTGTAATTTAGTAAATCAATAAGAACAAAAAGGGCATGTCATTGCTGACATGCCCGTGGTTAGTTTAATCGGAAAACCTACTGTTCGCTTTCATCGGTATAACGCTTCGCTTTATAGGCCGGATGCATCAGGTTTTGCGCAGAGAAGATATCGTCCAGCTCCGCCGCGGTCAGCAGGCCGCGTTCAAGCACCACATCCCGGACGCTTTTGCCCGTTTCAGCGCAGATTTTGCCGACGATATCGCCATTGTGGTGGCCGATATACGGGTTGAGGTAGGTGACGATGCCAATAGAGTTGTAGACGTAGCTTTCACATACCGCTTTGTTGGCGGTGATGCCGCTGACGCATTTTTCCAGCAGGTTGTAGCAGGCGTTGGTCAGAATATGGATAGATTCAAACATCGCCTGGCCAATCACCGGCTCCATCACGTTCAGCTGCAGCTGGCCCGCTTCGGAAGCCATGGTGACGGTGGTGTCGTTACCGATTACTTTGAAGCATACCTGGTTGACCACTTCCGGGACCACCGGGTTAACCTTGGCGGGCATGATGGAAGAGCCCGCCTGCAGTTCAGGCAGGTTGATTTCGTTCAGGCCAGCGCGCGGGCCGGAAGAGAGTAGGCGCAGGTCGTTACAGATTTTGGACAGTTTTACCGCCAGACGCTTCAGAGAGCTGTGGACCATCACGTAGGCGCCGCAGTCGGAGGTCGCTTCGATCAGATCTTCCGCGGGGACAACCGGCAGGTTGCTGACTTCCGCCAGTTTTTGTACCGCCAGCTGCTGATAGCCATCCGGGGTGTTCAGACGGGTGCCGATAGCGGTCGCGCCAAGGTTCACTTCCAGCAGCAGTTCCGCGGTGCGCAGAATGCATTTGGTCTCTTCGTTAAGCAGAACATTAAACGCGTGGAACTCCTGACCGAGGGTCATCGGTACCGCATCCTGTAGCTGAGTCCGGCCCATTTTCAGAATGTCCTGGAACTCTACGGCCTTCTGCTGGAAGCCTTCGCCCAGCTGATTAATCGCATCGATCAGTTTGAGGATGGAGGCGTAGACCGCGATGCGGAAACCGGTCGGGTAGGCATCGTTGGTGGACTGGCATTTGTTAACGTGGTCGTTCGGGTTGAGATACTGATATTCGCCTTTCTGGTGGCCCATCAGCTCAAGGCCGATGTTCGCCAGTACTTCGTTGGTGTTCATGTTAACGGAAGTGCCCGCGCCGCCCTGGAACACATCGACCGGGAACTGGTCCATGCATTTGCCGTTATTCAGGACCTCATCGCAGGCGGCGATAATGGCATTGGCGACGCTTTTGGGGATAGTTTGCAGCTCTTTGTTAGCCTGCGCAGCGGCCTTCTTCACCATCACCATTCCGCGGACAAATTCAGGGATATCGCTGATTTTGTTGTTGCTGATGTAGAAGTTTTCAATCGCTCTCAGAGTATGGACGCCGTAGTAAGCGTCAGCTGGAACTTCCCTGGTACCCAACAGGTCTTCTTCGATACGAATGTTGTTTAACATGTGAACCTTCTCTTTCAAGCTGCCTATGAATTCACCAAATACGCAGAATTAATGGGATCTAGCGCATTTTCTGGCCGCAGATTATTTCCTTAATCGGCCCGGTGCCCACGATCATATGCTGATGATAGCGAATATCAGCCGCCCTGATCACTTATTATGTAGTGAATCTTATAAGAATTATTAATCTGTGAAATGAGTCACCGGTTTTCTAATTTTGAAAAAAATAAGCTTTTTTTACGATTGAAAAGTGACGTTTTGGCCCAACATCTTGCTGATGCGAATAGCACATCTATGACTACGGGCGCCGATGCTGGCGTCTGTTAATGAAGGAGACGCCGGTGCGTTGGATTCCGTTAATTGCCGTTTTTTTATACGTTTACATTGAAATCTCGATCTTTATCCAGGTCGCTCATGTGCTTGGCGTTCTGCTGACGCTGATTCTGGTGATCTTCAGCTCGGTGGTGGGGATATCGCTGGTGAAAAACCAGGGCTTTAAAAACCTCATGCTGATGCAGCAGAAGATGGCGGCGGGGGAGAGCCCGGCCGCAGAGATGATCAAAAGCGTGTCGCTGATTATCGCCGGTTTGCTGTTGCTTCTGCCGGGGTTCTTTACCGATTTCCTGGGGCTGCTGCTGCTGTTACCTCCGGTACAGAAGCATCTGACCTTAAAACTGATGCCGCATCTGCGCTTTAGCCGAATGCCGGGCGGCGGGTTTAGCGCCGGAACGGGCGGCGGCGATACCTTTGAAGGCGAATACCAGCGTAAAGACGACGAACGCGACCGTCTCGATCATAAAGACGATCGCCGCGACTAACATGCATTGCCCGGGCCGGTTACTCCGGCCTGGAATACCCCTCCGCCAGCCTGCGCTTCGGTAAAAACAGCCACAGTACCGCCAGCATGATAAACGCGTAAAGGCTCTTCCAGCCCACCATCGCCAGCAGCAGCAGGCACAGCAGGCTGCCAAACGCCGCTAACGCGCGATAACGTCCCTCAAGCAAACGGCAGCCCGCCAGCATGCACAGCAGATAGATCATAATAAAAATGCCGTTGGCGTAGACGATCAGCGCATCAAGATTGATATTGAGCGCATAAATGCATAACGCGCTAATGACGCAGCAGCCGAGCACCGCGTTCAGCGCGTTGCGCGGAATCTGTCGCGGCGACAGCCGGGCCAGATAGCTCTCGGGTTTGTACTGCGCCTGCGACCAGACCAGGCGAGCAAAACTCTGAATATAGATATTGAGGCTGGCGAAGCAGGCGAGATAGCCGATAACGCAGGCAATCCACAGCGCCTGCACGCCAAACAGGTGCACCACGATATTGGGCAGCGACGCGGCGGCGGCCATCTCCTCGCCAAAGGCATGAAAATGCAGGACCAGCACGGTACAGGCCCAGTAGACGGAACCCGCCAGTAATAAGCCAATCATCAGCGCGCGGGGGAAATCGCGTTCCGGCTGCTTAAACTCAGAGGCCAGGTGTGCAAAAGCCTCCAGCCCGACAAAGCACCAGAACATCACGGAAAGCGCGGAGAAAAGCTGCGAACTATCGATTTCAGCGGGCGCGGGGAAGGGGATCTGCGCGGGATTGATCGCGCCGCGCCACCAGATGGCGACGATCAGGGCGACAATCAGCACGGCAACCAGCGTTTGTAGATTGGCGCTGGAGCTGGCTCCGCGGGAACCGACCCACCAGATAATCGCCAGCGTTCCCAGCTCGGCCAGCAGCAGCTGGCTGTCGTGCCAGCCAAAAAGCGCCTGACCAAAGCCGGTGGCGATGTGCAGGGCCGCGGGTAATCCCACCGGGATCACCGATAAAAAGAGCCAGCCGGTGACGCGCGCCAGACGCGGGCCAAAGGCCATATTCACAAAATGCGCCACGCCGCCGGCGCTGGGAAAGTGGCGGCCCAGCGTCGCAAAGACGATAGCGATGGGAAACACCAGTAAAATCAGCGCCGGCCAGGCCCAGAGGCTGTTATCGCCGGCGACCAGCGCGGCCAGTGCCGGAACGGCGAAGACCCCGGTTCCCAGTAATGACGTGGAGAGTAATCCCACGCCTTGAGCCAGCCCTAACTCCTGTTTTAAACCACTCATGATTCAACCTTGCGCCCGGCAAAAAAAGGATGGTATCACAATCGCTTTTGCTTATGACGTCGGGCGAGGACGGCAAATTTATGTGCGTCCGAGCACGAGGACAAATTTTTTTTTGCGTTTCCCCTTGAAGCGGTAAAACCCCATCCCCATCTCTCAGGGCACTAGCCGGAAAACCGTGTGCGGACCGGCGTCATCCATAACTGATAATGACTTTCTCAAAGGAGAGCTATCAAAATGAGTATTCGTCCGTTACATGATCGTGTGATCGTCAAACGTAAAGAAGTTGAAACGAAGTCTGCTGGCGGCATCGTTCTGACCGGTTCTGCGGCAGCAAAATCAACTCGTGGCGAAATCATCGCTGTCGGTAAGGGCCGCATCCTGGAAAACGGAACCGTGCAGCCTCTGGACGTTAAAGTTGGTGACATCGTCATTTTCAACGATGGCTATGGCGTGAAGTCCGAGAAGATCGACAATGAAGAAGTGTTGATCATGTCCGAAAGCGACATTCTGGCAATTGTTGAAGCGTAATCCGCGAACGACACTGAACATACGAATTTAAGGGAAAGATAAAATGGCAGCTAAAGACGTAAAATTCGGTAACGACGCTCGTGTGAAAATGCTGCGCGGCGTAAACGTACTGGCAGACGCAGTTAAAGTAACCCTGGGCCCGAAAGGCCGTAATGTGGTTCTGGACAAATCCTTCGGTGCGCCAACCATCACTAAAGACGGCGTTTCCGTAGCGCGTGAAATCGAGCTGGAAGACAAGTTCGAAAACATGGGCGCGCAGATGGTGAAAGAAGTTGCCTCTAAAGCGAACGACGCTGCAGGCGATGGTACCACCACCGCAACCGTACTGGCTCAGGCTATCATCGCTGAAGGCCTGAAAGCCGTTGCTGCGGGTATGAACCCGATGGATCTGAAACGTGGTATCGACAAAGCTGTCGTTGCCGCCGTTGAAGAACTGAAAACGCTGTCCGTACCGTGCTCTGACTCTAAAGCCATTGCTCAGGTAGGTACCATCTCCGCTAACTCCGACGAAACCGTAGGTAAACTGATCGCGGAAGCGATGGACAAAGTCGGTAAAGAAGGCGTTATCACCGTTGAGGACGGTACCGGTCTGGAAGACGAACTGGACGTGGTTGAAGGTATGCAGTTTGACCGCGGCTACCTGTCCCCGTACTTCATCAACAAGCCGGAAACCGGTGCTGTTGAGCTGGAAAGCCCGTTCATCCTGCTGGCTGACAAAAAAATCTCCAACATCCGCGAAATGCTGCCGGTTCTGGAAGCCGTGGCGAAAGCTGGCAAACCGCTGGTTATCATCGCTGAAGACGTAGAAGGCGAAGCGCTGGCGACCCTGGTGGTGAACACCATGCGCGGCATCGTTAAAGTGGCTGCGGTTAAAGCTCCGGGCTTCGGCGACCGTCGTAAAGCTATGCTGCAGGACATCGCAACCCTGACCGGCGGTACCGTTATCTCTGAAGAGATCGGTATGGAGCTGGAAAAAGCGACTCTGGAAGACCTGGGTCAGGCGAAACGCGTTGTTATCAACAAAGACACCACCACCATCATCGATGGCGTGGGTGAAGAAGCTGCGATTCAGGGCCGCGTTACTCAGATCCGTAAGCAGATCGAAGAAGCGACTTCTGACTACGACCGTGAAAAACTGCAGGAGCGCGTTGCGAAACTGGCAGGCGGCGTTGCGGTAATCAAAGTTGGCGCAGCGACCGAAGTTGAAATGAAAGAGAAGAAAGCCCGCGTTGACGATGCCCTGCACGCGACCCGTGCTGCGGTTGAAGAAGGCGTGGTTGCCGGTGGTGGCGTAGCGCTGGTTCGCGTTGCGGCTAAACTGGCTGGCCTGACCGCTCAGAACGAAGATCAGAACGTCGGTATCAAAGTTGCGCTGCGCGCAATGGAAGCTCCGCTGCGTCAGATCGTATCCAACGCCGGTGAAGAGCCGTCAGTTGTTGCTAACAACGTGAAAGCCGGTGAAGGTAACTACGGTTACAACGCCGCAACTGAAGAATACGGCAACATGATCGACTTCGGTATCCTGGACCCAACCAAAGTGACGCGTTCTGCTCTGCAGTACGCAGCATCCGTTGCTGGTCTGATGATCACCACCGAGTGCATGGTTACTGACCTGCCGAAAAGCGACGCGCCTGACTTAGGTGCTGCTGGCGGTATGGGTGGCATGGGCGGTATGGGCGGCATGATGTAATCGTGCGCTATATCCCTTAGAAATAAAGAACCCTCGGGCAGAAATGCTCGGGGGTTTTTCTTTTTGTCGTCTTTTTAGTATAAGGTTGTACATCCGGGCCAGTGCGTCCAGCTCATTGATCGTGGGGAATAACATGCAGGTAAAATATTTAGCAGGGATTGTCGGCGCAGCATTGTTGTTAGCAGGTTGCAGCTCCAGCAACGAATTGACCTCTGGTGGCCAGAACGTACGCTTTGTTGAGGATAAACCGGGTTCCGAATGCCAGCTGTTAGGCACTGCGACCGGTACGCAGAGCAACTGGCTGTCCGGGCAGAATGGTGATGAAGGCGGCTCTATGCGCGGTGCGGCAAACGCTCTGCGTAACCATGCGGCAGAAATGGGAGGCAACGTGATTTACGGCGTCAGCAGCCCGACGCAGAATCTGTTGTCCAGCTTTGTCCCGACAGATAGCCAAATGAACGGCCAGGTTTATAAGTGCCCGAATTGATTTAACAGGTGCCTCTTTTGAGCCAATAGAGGCACCTGGCATATTTTTTAGCGCGCGTTGATTTTGGCCTGTGTCGCCATGTAGAACGCATGTAAAGGCCGCAGGCACTCCTCCAGCGACAGCATTCTTCCCAGCTGAGAAGGAATAATTTGGCTAAAAATCTGGCAGGGCTGATGCTTTGCGTGCACTTCTTTCAGTTTTGGGCTCTTCTCAATTAAGCGCATCACTACGCTATTCTCCTGCTCTGACGGATGGGCGGCGTTGGTTTTAATCACCGCGCCGGAGATGATTTTTCGTCCTGCCTCCGTATCACAGCAGTACAGCACGCCCAGATAATGGGAAAACAGATTGAGCTTCCACTCATCCTGGATGTACTGTTGATAATCAACATTCTTGTTATTCGTTAAATCCAGGGCATATAGCATCAGGCTTTCCAGTGATGACGTTAAATTTTTAATCAGTTCGTTATCACCGGCGTTTTTAAGAGATTGCTGAACTCCAACCAGCAGCGCTTCAACCTGCATATCATCAATGCGCAGCGTAGCAATTTGCTCGTTTTGCAGCACCAGAATGAGCGTTGACCAGGTATCTCCTGGTTTTAACGTAATCGATATGACTCGCCTTTCCGAATTGGGCTGCTGGACTTCCGGCATATCTATAACCGGGGTGTTTTCTATGAGCTGCTCATTAAAAGCGACCAGTTCGCTCTTATAACTTTCACCTTCAGCGTTTAAGCGCTGTAATACGATGGCCATCCTGTGTTGTAAAACTAACAGGAGGTCGGTAAGCGCCTGGGCCTGAAGATAGTAAGACTGGCAAAGTTGATTACTCAGCTTTACTTTGAGCATTAAAGCTAAAAATTTGTCTTCATATTTAATTGATGCGGTATTAAAACCAATAAACGTGCCTTGCATTCGGATCTCCTTTTCCTGAGGGTTACGCTGGTGCCAGCGTGCGTAGCTGTGATAAATCAATGATGCGATCGGCCGAGGCAATGGTGGATGGCCGATGGGCGACGATGATTCGGGTAATGCTTAGCCCAGAGATAGACTGGTTAATCACCGACTCATTTTTAAGATCGAGATGACTGGTGGCTTCATCCATAAACAGAATGCTGGGTTTTCGATAGAGGGCGCGAGCGATTAAGAGCCGCTGTTTTTGCCCGCCAGAGATGCCTAAACCGAGCTCGCCGACAATGGTTTCGTACCCCATCGGCATTTTCATGATTTCATCATGGATATTACATCTGCGTGCGCATTCAACGATAAAGTCCATATCGGCGTTATCTTCAAAGCCGCTGATATTATCGATCAGGGAACCCGAAAAGAGTCTGTCTTCCTGCAGAACGCAGGCCGTTCCATGACGGAAGTTGTTAATGCCGATTTTCTGAATATCGAGGTTATCCGCTATCACATCGCCGCTGGTTGGGGACAGCAGGCCGCACATGACTTTCAGTAGCGTGGTTTTACCGACGCCGGAAGGGCCGACCAGCGCGATGGATTCGCCCGGTTCAACGGTAATATTTAAATTAGAAAAAATAGGCTGCGAGAACGGATCGTACTGGTAGCTGAGATTCTTCACTTCCAGTTTAACGCCCGTGTTTTCTGCAAAAACGCGTCGTGAAGGCAGTTCTTTTTCCGGCTCGCTAAAGACGATCTCTGAAAGACGCTCATTATGTAACGACAGCATACGCAGCTGCATAATCAGATCGATCAAACTTGAGGCGCGCTGCGAGAACTGACCGCGATAGGCATTAAAGGCCATAAACATGCCAAGGGTCATATTGTTATCAATAACCATAATTGCCCCCAGCCAGAGAACCGCAACCTGGTCGATAGAAGTAATAAAGGTATTAATACCGCCAAACATCATATCGAACCGAGTCTGTTTGATGCCGGCATTACAGGCGTCGATGTTGATATTTAACCAGTGCTGCGAACGGCGTTCTTTTAAGTTCAACGCCTTAATGGTTGAAATACCGTAGAGCGACTCCATAAAGTGCGAGCTGGAACGGGCGCCCTTGATAACCTGCTCTTCGGCAACGCGGCGGTAGAAGCTGTAGGTCGCAAAACGCATGATGACGTAGCATAAAGTAAAGCCCACCACGACCCAAACCAGCCAGCCGCCATAAAGCGTTAGCATAATCAGCAGGCCAACGGTCATAATCGAATCGATAATGCCGGTAACAATACTATTGGTGAAGGTTGAGCGGATAGTATCCAGCGAGGAGAAACGAGACTGAATATCGCCCAGATGGCGCTTCTCAAAAAAGGATAACGGCAGGCTCGCCAGATGATCGAACAGCGTTGTCTTCCACTGAATATTGGTCAGCGTATTTAACGTTAATGAGATCCAGGCCCGCAGCATACTAATAAATGTACGGAAGAGCGTGAAGAAAACCAGGCCAATACAGATAACCGAAAGCAGGCTCTGATCGTGCGCCATGATGACGTGGTCGGTAACCAGCTGCGTGCCGATGGGTAACAACAGACCGATAGCCTCAACCACTACCGAAAAGGCAAAGATCTTGAGCAGGACGGATTTCAGCCCAACAATATTACGCATCAGGTCCAGCAGGCGTAGACGAGATTTCGCCTGTTCCTGCTGAAAGTTTTGGTCCGGCCATAGCTCCAGCGCAACGCCGGTAAAGTTATTGGACATTTCCTGGATGCCAATAACCCGTTTACCCAGCGCCGGGTCGTGAACAATAAAGCTGCTTTTACGCACTTTAGTGAGCACCACGTAATGATTCAAACCCCAGTGGATGACGCAGGGCAGCTTTAGCTGCTTGATTTCATCCAGGTCGAGGGATAGCGCGCGGCTTTTCAACCCGGCATGTTCCGCCGTTTTGCTCAACGACATGAGCGTAACGCCCTGAGAAGGACTGCCGTAGCGATGGCGGAAGTTGAACAGGTCGATATTGAGCCCGTAGAAGCCGCAAACCATCGCCAGACAGGCGATACCGCATTCGGCAGCCTCCGACTGTAATATCACCGGCGTTTTATGGCGGAGCGAAAAATTTAGCTTATCGGTAATCGTTTTAAACAGTTCTTTATGCATCGATCGGGCCACTCACGCTTTGCGTCATCTTATAGAAAGGGGTAAACATCCACATATAAAGCGGACGCTCTTCAAGAAAAACTACCGCCTGAGCCTTCAGGCCGTTAGAGAGCGTGAGCGTTTTTCCGTTGTAGTTAAAAGTCTTGTCTTTAATTTTTATAATGGCTTTATAGAGCGCCAACTCCTGCTGGCTAGTGCCGTTATTAACGTTGGTATATTCAGCCATCTCCTGGCGTGATGCTGGAACCGAGGAGATAGAAATAACCTTTCCTGGAAATTGCCCAAATTTATCCGCAGGAAAAGCATCATAGCGAATATTAATCGTGTCGCCTGGCTTCACATAAGGGATAGTATTATTGGGTAACCATAGGATGAGATAATACTCAATATCCCCTGTGGGTTTGATCTGTGCGAGGCTGCTGCCGTTCTCAACCATCTGCCCCTTGGTCACTGCCAGCGACTCAATCTTGCCATTGGTCGTTGCTTTAATAATGAGATTACCGTTCGCGTTGGATTCTACCAGCTGATTTTTGTAATCATTGATTTGATTGTGCTGGCTGGAGATCTGATTATCAAAGTCTGCTGCTTTGGTTATTTTATCGCTATTGGTTTGCGTGAGCTGAGATTCCAGCTGCATTTTTTGGGTAACCAGGGATTGATAGGCGCTTTGCTGTTGAAAATATAAAGAATGCTGATAGTTATACTGGTCTTTAGTGATCAGACCATCCTTGAGGTATTTATCATAGCTGGATAAGTTGGTATGCATTTTGTTTAAGCCTACCTGAGTCGTCGCCAGCATGCGATTAGTTTCAGCCAGTGAGGCGCTGGTAGTTTTAATCTGTTTATCAAGGGCGGTTAATGTTTCAGCTTTATTGCGCGTCAGTTTGCTTATAATATCTTCCGCATTAGCAATTTTTTCATTAATCACTTCAATTTGGGCTGCGCTCACATTCCCATTAATGGTATTACGCGAAACGTCAAGCTCATAAAGCGGTTGGCCTTTGTTTACGATATCACCCACTTTTACGTGCTGATTAACAACAAAACCTTGCTGTGGTGCGAAGACGTTCACGGAGTGGGGGAGCGTAATGACTTCGCCACGCACATCAATGCGCTGAGTGAAGGTACAAAATATGAGAGATAATACAAGAGCAATAAGAAAAAGTGATGCTAACAAGGTAACCAACCATGCCGGGATGCCTGCTAACAATAATGCTTTCCCTTTCCAGTGAATTTTTTTGTACTCAATCGCTTCCTTGCGATAGATATTTTTTAACATTGTTATCAGCTTTGAGATAGAGAATTAAGATAAAAGAAGGCTCGTCAGAGCCTTCATAAAGTTATGGTCTGAACACTTTCTTACCAGTAGGCTAGCGTACCATCAACAAATCCATCAAACATCTCGATACATTTATCGAGAGTGATATCCCAGCCAACCATGGCACCAGCAATAGCGCCACCAACGCCGCCAACGCACAGACCGTAAATCATCCCCACCGCCTGGCCAATTGACCCGATACCTAAAATGCCGCCACCGTTACCGCCGAAGATGCCGCCCATAGCAGAACCGGCAAGTGCGCCTGCAGTGGCACCTAAAATGGATGCCCCGATAGCTTCTGCGCTATTAAAAACAATACTGGTTAAGGCGCCAGTTATCGATGAGAAGTCCCAGGAGTAGCCACCAGAAATCTCTTCCATTTCAAATACAGTGAGTTGTTTCATTATATATTCCTTTAATATATGAGTGCTTTAAGAAAACAACAACAAGTCAAAATCTATTTTGACATTTTTAGAAAATGAAATACACGAAGGTGCAAGGTGGTATTTCGAGGCTGATTCTAATATGTGACTGTTATTTTTCAATGTCCGTGTTGATGATTGATTAGTGAATTTTTAGCGGTTCATGTATCAGCTTTAGTGAATTAATATTGATGGCGTGATTGTGTGTGAGGGAACGGATTGATAACGACAGGCATTTTAACCGCCACACTTCAGGCTGCCTGAGCGTTGGCTGAGCGCGCTCAGCCCAGCCACTTAATGCAGTAAACTGCCAGGTATTCTCTCGCTCACCACTCGAATAATTTTGGATTTATAACGTTTTTGCTTTTATTCATCATTAAGTCTATGTAAAACTTGCTGGTATATGCTTATATCCTTGCTCACAGGGGAATTATTCCTCCTGCAGGATGACCTCTAAATCTGTTTTTATCTCCCCAGTGATGCCTGCAGAGACATTTTTAGCGATTTTAAAATAGTCAGCAGTGAGCGTTAAATCCTGACTCTTAGTACTGACGAAGGGGTAGGCACTCAGATCGTTAAATTTTATCGCAGAACCATTTTTTTTAAGAATGATACCTATGTTTTGAGCGCCGTCTGGTAATGAATTTAGTAATAGTCCATTTACGCTTGTTGATGCTACAGATATAGGGCTAAACCAGTAAACATATTTTTTATTGATTTCTGAATCCGGGCAGTTAATATCGAGGGTGATATTTTTGGACTTGCCTGCGGCACTACCGACAGCTACGGAATTTAAATCTGAAATATCAATGGTTGATAGTTTTACGATACCTCCATTGCGCGGCGAGATTTCGCAGGTAGTTTCCTTAAAAGTAATGTTAGTCAAATCCACATTGATTCTGAATAATTCAGCGGTATTCGATGCACCCGTGTTGGTCTGATTTGGCGGGCCAGCCATAAAATAAACCGCCGTTTTGTTTCCCTTTTGTTTCGTTATGGGGCCGGTTTTCACTAACCAGACCATGACCTGTCCAGACGCTTTAGAAAAATAATGATTGCTGGCTATTTCTGGCTGATCTATTTCTGCAGGGGAAAAATAGTTAACTGATGGTAAGGTAATATCAGAAATCTGAAACCCAATACCGGGGATACCTGTCTCATAAACTATTTTTCCACCAATTTTAGTAATATTAGATGGGCTTACGACAGGTACGGTTCTGACGACATAAACATCGCTGGAACTACACGATGAAAATGTTTTGGGATTTACACTTCCACGTCTTGCCGACGCTAATATGCTACCGTTAGGTAATGTGGAATCCGCGATGACAGAACCGTTAAAACTAACGGTAATCGCACCGCCACCCGTTTTACTATATGAGCAGGTAGCCACCGCCTGTAAGCTTATGCTGAGTAAACTAATAATAAAAAAAAGACATTTCATAGTATTACTTTCCCTGTTGGTGGCAAACCGCAGTCGTCTGCGCGATGCCTTCGATTTCCCTGGCCAGACTATAAGCCGCTTTACACTGCTGGCCAGTCTTTGAACCCCACTGGGCATAGACTTCACCGTTATCTTTTAGACCGGACATGTAGACCATCCCACCATCAGACACGATACTGGCCTGGGCATTTTTATCGGTAGTTGACGTTACCGTTGCGCCATACGGCACGTTTTCGCCTGATGCTCTCTTAAGGATAAGGAATGCGCGGCGGCCAATATTACCCGCGAAGTTCGCCCGTACCACGGCTGCACGGGTAGGCACGACTTTTTGCGTCGTATTTGGCAATTCCATATTATTCCCCAGAGTCGTGCTATCTAAGGTTACGTTGGTCCGATGGTATGGCGTAACGTACGGAATAATCGCGTAGCCGCGGGAGTCCGTTTCGATAGTCGCGTCGTTTTCCAGGCGTACATTTTTCAGCCCGGGTGCTTTAACCAATACGGCGGTTTCAGACATTTCCTGACCCAGGGTAATACCGTCGGCATGCATTAATACGCCGCCGCTCAGACCATAGTTAATCAACTGGCTATGTTTGGCATAACTGTAGCCGGCGTTAACTGAACCCGTTGAACCACGATAGTTGCCGTAGACGCCGCCGCTGGCATCCTCCCGATTGCTGTAGCCCTGCTGTACGTTCCAGTCGAGGTTATGATTTTCCAGCGCCACCCCGCTCAGAGAAACATACTGATCGGTCGAGCCCGGGCTGCTGTTGGTGACGTTGTAGGTCGCATAAGCATTAGGCAACCACTCGCTTAAAGGAATAGAGATATTAAATGAAACGACATGGTCATCCTCTACATAACGGCCGGAGCCACTATTTCCCCAGCTGTAGCGGCTATAGCTATAGCCGGCATAATAGTTAAAGCGACGGAACCCGCCGTTGTAACCAATATTCAGCGAGTTATTGTGGCGCTTGCTGTCCCAGTAATCCTCGAATATACCGGATACAGAAAGGCTACCTAACCCGGCCCCCAGGCTTTGGCTGACGGTAATATTGGTTCTGTTACGCAGAGAGCGTGGAGTATAGCCGCCGTATCTGTTGCTATAGGTGTTCATCACATCGCTTAGCGTATTGTACCCGGAGGTCGAATAGCGGTAGCCGGCTACGGTAATATTGGTGCCGGTCTCAAGAATATTTTTACCATAGCGGATACGCCAGGATTGGCCGGACGTTTTATCTTCATCTTTCTTGTGGGACCAGGCTGTCGTGACGTCTGCGGAAACCGCGCCAATATCGCCAAGGTTTTGCCCGGCCCCGAAAGCGAGCGCCTGATAGTTGGATGCCGCCTGCAAACCGGTATAGAAAGTGGTGTTGCTTAAGACACCGTAGCCGATCGTAGCCTGCGTAAACGGTTTTTCATCTATATTGCCGTCATATGGGCGATATTTACCGCTCGTGATCTCATACTCCATCTGGCCTTCTCTGAGCATTAATGGCAGAGAGGCGTAAGGCACGACGAAGTTCTGTTGGGAACCATCGGACTCCTCGACGGTGACGTAAAGGTCACCGTTGCCGCCGGTCGAGTAGAGATCGGTGATTTCGAAAGCGCCCGGAGCGACAAAGGCCTGGTAGATTTGATAGCCATTCTGTTTAATGACGATGCGAGCGTTGGTCCTGGCAATACCACGAACAACAGGCGCGAAGCCGCGCAGGCTTTCAGGAATCATGTCCGTATCGGTTGCCAGCTGAATCCCCGTGAAGGGCACGCTGTCAAAAATGCTGGAGAGAGAGGTGCTTTCACCCATGACTAAGGTGCTTTTCAACGACACAATGCTTCGCTGCGCATAGAGATAGACGGAATCCCAGTCACTCTTCGTGCCTGCTGATTTATTCCAGGTACTAAGGTTGCGCAGGCGCCACGGCCCAATGTTCAGGCCGGATTGTAGGTTAAGATTGTAATACTCATTGTCCGCTTCATAGTCTTTGCCCGAACTAAACTGATAGTTGGTCAGCAAGGCGTTAATACCGTCATCAAACTCATCGGGAGAAACAAATCCCTGAGCTATCGTCGACAGGGCTGCCTGCGGTATGGATATCAGCAGCTGTTGAGTATTAAAGTTAAAATCAGTGGTGAAATCCGGGATGATGCTCGTATCAGCACAGCCGTTAGCATCCTCTTTTAATGTTGGAAATGCATCTGAACGTAAACCATAGGTGGTTAATTTAGCAATGCTTAAACATGGCGCGAGTTTTAAGGCATCAGTCGCCGGATCTTTTTTGTCAACAAAGCGAATATCGGCCGTTTCTTGCAGACTATTATTTAAAATAACGTCAATGCGGTACACCCCTGGCGCCTGTGCATCCCTGGTTGAATACAGGGAAAGGTCCGGTATTGAGGATGGATCGCCCTGATTTACTGATTTTATAAAAGCGGGATCAAAAAAATCACGTGCCAGGGCATTAGCGCTTAAACCGAGAGCGAGCGCCGGAACGAGAACGAAAAATGTGTGGTAGGTTCCGGATAGCGCCCCTCCCATCTTTTTTATTGAAATAGACATACTTTTCACCCTGGCCAATGAAAAAGAATTTAAATCGATGAGGTGTTAGCTGGGCCCGAGCCCCCATTATCCGTAGCTACCTTCCATACGATCTCTGAACCATTTATACCTGCAGGCAAAGTAAATTCTTTGCTGGAAAAAGCATCAATGTTATTAACTGAACTAGTAATATCCCTGCCGTTTATTGTTATTGTTTTAAAATAAATAAAGAATGGGGTCGGGTTTTTTAACGTTATTTTATTACCGGACTTACGCCACTGCAGATTTTTGGCCTCAGTAGTAATATTCATATCCTGAATAGCGCGTGGACGATAGATGAGGCGCATTCTGTGGCGAACGGCGAGCTGCAGCTTGTTTTTATCGGCTTCACTATCGCTGGTTGGCGGGATAGACATAACGTTAAAGAAGTAGACGGTTTCACGATCCTTTGGTGCTTTGGATATATACGCATTAGGAAAAACACGCACCGTATTCGTTTGCTTTCCCTCCAGACGGAAAAGCGGAGGCGTCACCATAAAAAAGCTGTCTTTCGTTCCTTCAGGTGCTTCTACCCAGGATTTAATAAGATATGGCGTATCATCTTTATTTTCAATGTTTGCGCTGATTTCTCGCGCGCCTTCTTTATAAAGATGACGGGTTGAATCCACCACGACTCCGCTGTGGGCTACGAAGCTGATGGTAATAAAAGAAAGTGTAGTTAGCCTTAATAATGACTTCAGCATAATTCATTCCCTGAATATAAGAATGGGGTTTACCTCAGGTAAACCCCGGCATGCTTATTAGTAGCTAATAGTAAAGGTTGCTACACCCTTAACTGCACCATCGGTAACGCCATTTGCGGTTTTAACGTATGCGGCTTTATAACGCAGATAAGAAGGCGTACCCGCAGTATATGCAATAACCTTAGGCGTAGTGCCGGTGAAGCTTACGCGGGTTCCATCGGTATTAACCACGGTAACCGCAGCGTTAGTCGCCGGGCTGGCCGCGGAGTTGGTCAGCACGTCATCCTGGCCGCTGATATAGTCGCCTGTTACGGTGACGTTGATATTGCCACTAAAGTCTTTAGCGCCTTTCTGGCAGTCTTCGATTTTGTACTCAATATCTTTTGCTGTAGACATATACGGTGCGTTGACAGCCAGGGCCTCCAGCACGGATGCTTTTACATCATCCAGCGTTAAAGATCCGCCTGAAATCATCGCGGACGGCGTTACGTTACAGGATTCGCCGGTGTCGGTTACGTTGCCCAGAATAGTCAGGTTAGAACTGTTCCCTGCCGCAAAAGCCTGGGCACTCAGAACTGCTGAAGCAGCGACCATTACAGCTACAATTGTTTTTTTCATTTATTTAATCCATATAGAGATACTAAAGTCCTGAATAGCGTCATGGCGTGGATGTTAATTAGTATGAATAGTAATAACTAGCATTCCGCTATGCTGCCTGAGCGCTATCGTTATCTTTCTCCTGCCGCCACTATTGTACAAATCAGCGCGTATTGTGCCGGAGCGGTAACAAATCTAAGTGCAGGGTAGATAAAATGCATGTGAATTCTGCTTGAATTTAAAGCTTGTTTATTGAAGGTTGCAAATTCACAAGTAGACTTCGTAGATAATAACGAGCGTATCTGGAACGTATAGTTGTAAATCAGTCTTCCATTTGGTTCAAATATCATGATAATATTATCTTTGCTCTGGGAGGAGCGGGAATTTATCCTTGAAATTATCTAATCTGGCAGGCTAAAAGGGATGTGTTGTGTTTGCTAAAGGTGAATTTGAATTTAATTCATCTTTGTTTCATATGGAATGGTGAGAGAGGATTGGGATTATGATATTCAATGAATATATCATTAATAATGAAGTTATTTTTAATGTAAATATGAATGAGCTACAGCCTGTAGGAGAGAATGGGGACAGCGTGACCCTCAATGTGCCAACGGCACGCTGCCTGCAACTTTTGCTCGAAAGCAACGGGAAGATTATATCCAGGGAGGAGTTTCTGGATATAGTGTGGAAAAATAGAGGGATTGTTGTTTCTCAGAATACGTTCTATCAGAACATTTCCTTGCTAAGAAAATCATTACTGAAAGCAGGATTATCGCAAGATATTATTGTCACAGTAAGGCAGCGGGGATTTGTTCTCGCCGCAGGATCAAATATCGCGTCATTCTTCCGAACGGACGAAAAAGAGCCAGAAAACCCTGAAAATGTGCAGATCACCGCGAGCACATCTTCGCCTCCGGTTGAGAACAATGTGACTCATAATTTAGCCATTCAGGAAGATGCGCAAAAAAGTTTCAATGACAATAAAGCAACAGAGTTCAAATTACCCAAGTGGATTTTACCCCTGCTATTGGTTATGACCGCAGCAAACATTCTTTCTCTTTTCTTGTAGCTTTAATGAATGGGTTTACAGCTTGCTTTTATATTTGCTTTTACTTTCTTTCAGAAAGGATAACGACTGGTTTTACGAAAATGATTAAGCAGTAGTAGTTATATACCAGTGAGTAATAGCAAATAGGCAGTCTGCCTGGCCATGCCCGGCAGACGGATTGACTATTGCTGCTTTAACCCCAAGTCGAGGGGCGTCTTGCTGGGTTCCCCGCCGATTTCCCGCGCAAGTTTTGGTACTAAATAGCCGGACACCAGCGTCAGCAATTCGCGCACGATCGCTCTGGCCTCTTCGTCACTGACCATAAAATGCGCCGCTCCCTGCACTTTGTCTAACACGTGCAGATAATAAGGCATGACGCCGGCGTCGAATAGCGCGTTGCTCAGGTCGGCAAGCGTGTTGGCGTTATCATTTACGCCGCGCAGCAGCACGCTTTGATTCAATAAGGTCACGCCAGCCATACGCAGTTTTTTCATGGACGCACGAAACGCCGCATCAATCTCGTTGGCGTGGTTAACGTGGTTTACCAGCAGTACCTGTAACGATGATGCAGCAATACGTGCAACCAGCGTATCAGTAATACGCGCAGGAATCACAATGGGCAGCCGGCTGTGAATACGCAGGCGCTTGATGTGCGGAATAGATTCCAGCTGCGTCAATAGCCAGTCGAGTTCATGATCCTTGGCCATAAGCGGATCGCCGCCGGAAAAAATGATCTCATCCAGCTGGGGATGTGCCGAAATGTACTCCAGGGCCTGCTGCCAGTTACGCTTATTGCCCTGGTTTTCAGCATAGGGGAAGTGACGACGGAAGCAATAACGACAATTTACCGCGCAGCCGCCTTTCACCAGCAGTAGCGCACGGTTGCTGTATTTATGCAGCAGACCGGGTACAACGCTATGCTGTTCTTCCAGCGGATCGGTAGAGAATCCCGGGGCATTAATAAACTCTTCCTGGGAGGTAAGTACCTGACGTAGAAGAGGATCGTTGGGATTGCCTGGCTCCATACGGGCAATAAACGCCCGCGGAACACGCAGTGCGAACAGGCGCTTAGCGTCACGTCCTGCCAATAGATTCGCATCTGCGTCTACATTTAAAAGATGCAGCAGTTCATCAGGACTGGTCACAACATCGGCAAGTTGCGTTAACCAATCTTCTCTGGATGGGGTATTTAGGGTTACAATATGCGCCATTTTGTGGCTTAGCTACCAATTAACAAAATTTCAGAGGGCCTTATGGCGACTTACTATAGCAACGATTTTCGTGCCGGTCTTAAAATCATGATGGACGGCGAACCTTATGCCGTTGAAGCCAGTGAATTCGTTAAACCCGGCAAAGGCCAGGCTTTCGCGCGCGTTAAGCTGCGCCGCCTGTTGACCGGTACTCGCGTTGAGAAAACCTTCAAGTCTACCGATTCTGCTGAAGGTGCGGACGTTGTCGATATGAACCTGACTTACCTGTATAACGACGGTGAGTTCTGGCACTTTATGAACAACTCTACCTTCGAACAGCTGGCCGCTGACGCTAAAGCCGTTGGCGATAACGCTAAATGGCTGCTGGATCAGGCTGAATGCATCGTGACCCTGTGGAACGGTCAGCCTATTTCCGTCACCCCGCCAAACTTTGTTGAGCTGGAAATCGTTGAAACCGATCCAGGCCTGAAAGGCGATACCGCGGGTACCGGCGGCAAGCCTGCAACGCTGTCCACTGGCGCAGTGGTTAAAGTTCCTCTGTTCGTACAGATTGGCGAAGTCATCAAAGTCGATACTCGCTCTGGCGAATACGTCTCCCGCGTGAAGTAATTCAGGCGGCGAAAGAGTTGGCGCAGCGCCATGCTGCGCCTCTACAGGTTGAAACCGCAGGCAAGGAAGATGACTCCTACACTGAAACTGTTGTTACTGTTATTGCTGAGCGGTTCTCTGCTTGCCGGGTGCAATACGGCTCGCGGCGTGGGCGAGGATATCCAGAGCCTGGGTCATGCTATTTCTCACGCGGTCAGCTAATCTTATTTCATCAGGCAATTCTTATTCATATACTCACCCTCTATCTGATTCACTTTCTTCACTTCTTTTTCTCTTAAAAATCGTCTCGCTTCCCTCATCCTGGACCAGTTTGTCTATGCTTATAGAGCACGATAACTAAAACTGGTTAATAAGGATGACATTATGGTAAAAAAAGCGATTGCAGCGTTCTTTACGGTTTTGGCACTTTCCTCTGTACTGACCGCATGTAACACCACGCGCGGTGTAGGTCAGGATATTTCAGAAGGCGGTAGCGCGATTTCGGGCGCCGCGACCAAAGCTCAGCAATAGACCATGGCGGTACGGCCGTTGGTCGTACCGTTCTTCCTCACCGTTGCCACGTCGTGTATAATTCCTGCGGAATATCATCTACCTTACGGGACGGCCTGTAAGCGTTTCACATCTGGGGACGGCCCCATCAAAGGAGCCATATGTCCTGGTTGATTCTGTTTATCGCGGGTCTGCTGGAAGTCGTCTGGGCTGTCGGCCTGAAATATACCCATGGGTTTAGCCGCCTGGTGCCAAGCGTGATAACGATTGCCGCCATGGTCATCAGCATGGCGCTGTTGTCGTGGGCGATGAAAACGCTACCCGTGGGGACGGCTTACGCCGTTTGGACCGGAATTGGCGCGGTCGGCGCAGCCGTGACGGGGATTATCCTGCTAGGCGAATCCGCCAGCCCGATGCGCATTGCCAGCCTGGCGTGTATTGTGGTTGGTATCATTGGCCTGAAAATGAGCGCGCATTAATACTGCTGATTGACCCACAGCAGTTTGCTGACGTCGAATCCCTGCCGGGTAGCGATATCCAGCATCTGCTGCTTCACTTCTGGCGGGATTTTCGGCGCGCGCGCCAGTAGCCAGAGATAATCCCGGTCAGGTCCGCAAACCAGCGCGTAGCGATAATCCTTGTCCAGCGCAATCACGTTATAGCCGCCATAGAAGGGGCCGAAAAACGACACTTTCAGCGCGGCTCGCGTGGGCTCCCCGGTAAAGTAAGCCACGCCGTCGGTTTTCTGCCACATCCCCCGGTCGGGGTTGTATCCCTTATTGACCACGTCCAGCCCACCATCGTCGCGCAGGCTATAGGTTGCGGTAACTTTTTCTAAACCGCTCTCAAAATGGTGATCGAAGCGGGCAATCTCATACCAGGTGCCAAGATAGCGTTGAGGGTTGAACGGACTGACCACGGTTACGCCAGAAGGTGGCGTCGGCGCGCTGCAGGCTACAAGCAGAAATGAAGCGGCAACAACCGCAATAACGGGTAGCAGACGCATAATGTTTTCCTTGCCAGTTTTAAGCTAAGTGTAGATTCAGGCAGGAAAAATGCGGCGGAATTTTCTTGAGAAGCGAGCCCGGTAACATAATGCTACCGGGCTTATCGCCGAGGAGGTAAAAGCGGCCTCCGGCGAGCGCTTTAGATGAACAATATGCCGACCAGAGTGACGACGGTCAGAATCGCCGCTAGGCCGTAGAAGACCCACTTACCGTTGGGTACGTGAATTTTCAAATCATGCATCGCATGGTGAATACGGTGAAGTCCACACCATAGCGGCAGCACAATCATCAGGAAAATGAATGCGCGGCCAATAAAGCTATGGGCGAAAGCCAGCACGCGTTCGTAGCTGAAGGCGTCCGCGGGCGCCAGTCCGAGCGGCAGCATAATACCCACCAGCAGCACGATAACGGGGGCGACAATCGCTCCCCACATGCCGCCAGCGCCAAACAGCCCCCAGAATACCGGTTCATCAGAACGTTTTGGTTTGGGATTAATCATTCCAGCCTCCTTACCAGAACAGCGCGACAAACAGGATCACCACGGTGACGACCGCAGTGACGACCCAAAGCCCCTTAATAACCGGCTCTGGCCCCATTTTCTCGCCTTTAAGGATAATATTGGCAGCTTTCGGTGCCAGCTCAAACCAGGTTTTGGTATGCAGCAGTGCGGCTGCAAGCGTGATCAGGTTCAGGATCACGACAATCGGATTTTGCAGAAAACCGATATACCCGGCCCAGCTCTCCGCGCCGTGCTTCAGTGCGAACAATCCGTAAATCAGCACGATGCTGAACCAGACCGTGGGTACCGCTGTTCCCTCACGCAGCATATAGAAGCGATAAAACGGCAGCTTTTTCCACCAGGTGGACGGCATCGGCCGCACGTAGGGTTTGCGTTTAGTCGTCATACTGCACTCCTTAGCGTGGTTTCAGGGTGGCGATAAGAAAGTCTTTCGAGCTTTCTACCTTGCCTTGCTGGATCGCGGCCGCCGGGTCGACGTGTTTCGGGCAGACTTCGGAGCAGTAGCCCACGAAAGTACATGTCCAGACGCCATTCTGGCCGTTAAGCTGCGCCATACGTTCCTTTTTACCGTGGTCGCGGCTGTCTTCGTTGTAGCGATGGGCGAGGGTGATCGCCGCCGGGCCGATAAACTCCGGATTAAGACCAAACTGCGGGCAGGCCGCGTAGCACAGGCCGCAGTTAATGCAGCCGGAGAACTGGTGGTACTTGGCCATTTGCGCCGGGGTCTGGGTGTTAGGCCCCTGATCGGGCGTGCGCGGGTTGCCAATGATGTACGGCTTAATCGCTTCCAGGCTTTCAATAAAGTGGGTCATATCGACCACCAGATCGCGCTCAATCGGGAAGTTAGCCAGCGCCTCGACTTTAATGCCTTTGGTGTATTCGCGCAGGAAGGTTTTGCAGGCCAGTTTTGGCACCTTGTTCACCATCATGCCGCAGGAACCGCAAATCGCCATGCGGCAGGACCAGCGGTAGCTGAGGTCCGGCGCGAGGTTGTCTTTGATATAGCCCAGCGCATCAAGCAGCGAGGTTTGCTCATCATAGGGAACTTCATAGAAAGCGCTGTGCGGTGCGATGTCTACTTCCGGGTTGTAGCGCACCACTTCGACTTTCATGTTTTTCATCTCAGCCATTCGTCGTCTCCTTCTTCTCGGCTGCTTCCGCTTCCGCACCGTACACGCGTTTTGCCGGCGGCAGAGTGGTGATTTTCACATCACTGTACTCCAGACTGGTGTGGCCATCGGCATCGCGGAAGGCGAGGGTATGCTTGAGGAAGTTGACGTCGTCGCGCTCGGTGCAGCCTTCATCCAGGCGCTGATGCGCGCCGCGGGACTCTTTACGCGCGAGGGCGGAATGCGCCATACATTCGGCGACGTTCAGACCATGGCCCAGTTCGATGGTGTACAGCAGGTCGGTATTGAACACGCTGGACGTGTCGGTGATCCGCACGCGCTTGAAGCGCTCCTGCAGCTCGGCGAGCTTATCGACCGTTTTCTGCATGAGCTCCGGCGTACGGTAGATGCCGCAGCCTTCTTCCATCGACAGACCCATTTCGTCGCGAATCTTCGCCCAGTTCTCGTTACCTTCCTGATTAACCAGATCTTTCAGGCGCTTCTCGATATCGACGACCTGCGCGTCCAGCGCGGCGCTATTGGCTTCGCCCGCTTCGGTTGCGCGCTGCATGGCCTGCTCACCGGCCAGACGACCAAAGACCACCAGCTCCGCCAGGGAGTTGGAGCCAAGACGGTTGGCGCCGTGCAGACCCACAGAAGAACACTCGCCAACGGCAAACAGCCCTTTGATACGGGTTTCACACTGCTGGTCGGTTTCGATCCCGCCCATGGTGTAGTGTGCGGTTGGACGCACCGGAATCGGCTCTTTTACCGGATCGACGCCAACGTAGGCTTTCGAGAGTTCACAGATAAACGGCAGACGTTCAAGCAGCTTTTTCTCACCCAAATGGCGCAGATCGAGATAGACCACATCGCCTCGCGGCGTAGGGATCGTGTTGCCCTTGCGCCATTCGTGCCAGAAAGCCTGGGAGACTTTATCGCGCGGACCCAGCTCCATATATTTATTTTTCGGTTCGCCCAGCGGGGTTTCCGGACCCATGCCGTAATCCTGCAGGTAGCGGTAGCCGTTCTTGTTGACCAGAATACCGCCTTCGCCGCGGCAGCCTTCCGTCATCAGAATACCGGAGCCCGGCAGGCCGGTGGGGTGATACTGCACGAACTCCATATCGCGCAGCGGTACGCCGTGGCTGAGCGCCATACCCATCCCGTCGCCGGTGACGATACCGCCGTTGGTATTGTAGCGATACACGCGTCCAGCGCCGCCGGTAGCCAGAACTACCGCGTTGGCGCGGATCTGCACCAGCGTACCTTCCATCATATTCATCGCGACCAGACCGCGAGCCTGCCCATCATCGACCAGAATATCCAGAACAAAATGTTCGTCGAAGCGTTGGATTTGCGGGAATTGAAGCGAGGTCTGGAACAGGGTGTGCAGCATATGAAAGCCGGTTTTATCGGCAGCGAACCAGGTTCGTTCGATCTTCATACCGCCGAATCGCCGGACGTTGACGCTGCCGTCCGGGCGGCGGCTCCACGGGCATCCCCACTGTTCGAGCTGGGTCATTTCCGTCGGGCAGTGATGAACGAAGTAGTCAACGACGTCCTGCTCACATAGCCAGTCGCCGCCGGCAACGGTGTCGTGAAAATGGTACTCGAAGCTATCATGATCCTGCGCGACGGCAGCGGAACCCCCTTCAGCAGCAACGGTATGGCTGCGCATAGGATAGACTTTTGAAATTAGAGCGATTTTTGCATTTGGATTAGCTTGCGCGGCGGCTATTGCGGCGCGAAGACCTGCTCCGCCTGCGCCTATTACGGCAAGATCGGCTTGAAAAGTTTGCACGACATTCCTCCAGTTTTTGTTTATTTCGCCGCCGGGCTGGCGAAAACGTATCACTGCTCCTTTATAGGTAAGGAGTATAGCCGTAGGGTTATGAGGGAAAATTGACGTGTTCGATTTTTTTATCGTTCTGTGCGGTCGTTTATCTCATTGCTTTATGTTTTTGGGTTATCAATAAATTAAGTGTATGTAACGCGTTTACGTATTCGCACAAAATTTGTTTCATCCGCCAGTTACGAGTAGACTTCGTGCCCTTGTTTCAAATCGGAGAACGTACCATGAGCGAAACGGCAACCTGGCAGCCGAGCGCATCCATTCCAAATCTATTAAAACGTGCAGCGGTCATGGCGGAAATTCGCCGTTTCTTTACCGACCGCGGCGTGCTGGAGGTGGAGACGCCCTGCATGAGTCAGGCGACGGTGACGGATATTCATATGGTCCCGTTTGAGACGCGTTTCGTCGGTCCTGGTCATTCTCAGGGGCTGAACCTGTACCTGATGACCAGCCCGGAGTATCACATGAAGCGCCTGCTGGCGGCCGGCTGCGGCCCGGTCTTTCAGCTGTGCCGTAGCTTCCGCAATGAAGAGATGGGGCGCCACCATAACCCGGAATTCACCATGCTGGAGTGGTATCGTCCGTGCTATGACATGTACCGGCTGATCAATGAAGTGGACGATCTGCTCCAGCAGGTCCTCGACTGCCAGCCAGCCGAAAGCCTCTCCTATCAGCAAGCCTTCCAGCGTCATCTGGAAATCGATCCGCTGTCGGCGGATAAAACGCAGCTGCGCGAAGCGGCGGCGAAGCTGGATCTGAGCAATATCGCCGATACGGAAGAGGACCGGGATACGCTGCTTCAGCTACTTTTTACCATGGGCGTCGAGCCGCACATCGGTAAAGATCGTCCGACGTTTATTTATCACTTCCCGGCAAGCCAGGCGTCGCTGGCGCAAATCAGCACCGAAGATCACCGCGTGGCGGAACGTTTTGAGGTCTATTACAAAGGCATTGAGCTGGCGAACGGTTTTCATGAGCTGGCCGACGCGCGCGAACAGCAGCAGCGTTTTGAACAGGATAACCGCAAGCGCGCCGCTCGCGGCCTGCCGCAGCAGCCAATCGATCGTCATCTGCTGGCCGCTCTCGAAGCCGGGCTGCCGGATTGTTCCGGCGTGGCGCTGGGCGTTGACCGCGTCGTGATGCTGGCCCTGGGGGCAGAAAGCATCGGTGAGGTTCTCTCTTTCACCGTCGACCGCGCCTGATCCTCTCTCAGCTTCCCTTTCGATGATGGAAGGGAAGCCCGCCTTTCAGCCCTAATACCCACAAGAACCGTTTGGGTTTTTGCTACTATCCGCGCTCATTTTTTTTGGTTATCCGGCATCCTCTGCCGCGATACCGCGTTTGGATAGATTTATGCACCAGCAAATAAAGAAGATGAGCCTGATTGGGCTGATATTAATGATCTTCACCTCGGTATTTGGTTTTGCAAACAGCCCCTCAGCGTTCTACCTGATGGGCTACAGCGCGATGCCGTTTTATCTCTTCTCCGCTCTGTTTTTCTTTATCCCTTTTGCGCTAATGATGGCGGAGATGGGAGCGGCCTATCGTAAGGAGGAGGGCGGGATCTATTCATGGATGAATCATAGCGTCGGCCCGCGCTTTGCGTTTATGGGGGCCTTTATGTGGTTTTCATCCTATGTGGTCTGGATGGTCAGCACGGCGGCTAAAATTTGGGTGCCGTTTTCCACATTCTTATTCGGCGCGGATAAAACGCAATCCTGGGCGCTGGCCGGACTGACCTCCACGCAAACGGTCGGTATTCTTGCCGCGTGCTGGATGCTGCTGGTGACCTTTGTCGCGGTAAAAGGCATGCACAAAATCGCCAAAATTACCGCCGTCGGCGGGATCGCGGTCATGGGCCTTAATCTGGTCCTGCTGCTGGTGAGCCTGGTGATTTTACTGCTCAACGGCGGCCATTTTGCCCAACCATTGGATTTCACGGCCTCGCCTAATCCAGACTATCAGTCCGGTCTGGCGATGCTATCGTTCGTGGTTTTTGCCATCTTTGCCTACGGCGGAATCGAAGCGGTTGGCGGTCTGGTGGATAAAACCGAGCAGCCGGAAAAGAATTTTGCCAAAGGCATTGTTATCGCGGCGGTCGTCATTTCTGTTGGCTATTCGCTGGCGATTGTTCTGTGGGGCGTGAGCGCCAACTGGCAGCAGGTATTGAGCAACCCTTCCACGAACCTCGGTAATATCACCTACGTGCTGATGACCCGCCTTGGCGCCACCCTGGCTAATGCGATGCATCTGCCGCCCGCCGTCGCCGCCCTGAGCGGATTATGGTTTGCCAGAATCACCGGACTCGCCATGTTCCTCGCTTATACCGGCGCTTTCTTTACCCTGAGCTACTCGCCGTTAAAGGCGATTATTCAGGGCACGCCAAAAGCGCTCTGGCCTTCAGCAATGACGCGAATTAACGCTAACGGTATGCCGGCGAACGCCATGTGGTGGCAGTGCCTGCTGGTGAGCGTGTTTATTCTGCTGGTTTCCTTTGGGGGCGATACCGCGTCGGCGTTTTATAACAAACTGACGCTGATGGCGAATGTCTCTATGACGCTGCCGTATCTGTTTTTAACGCTGGCATTTCCTTTTTTTAAGGCGAAGCAGGATCTCGATCGCCCCTTTGTGATTTTTAAACACCGGGGCTCGACGCTGCTGGCGACCGCCGTTGTGGTACTGGTGGTGGCATTTGCCAATATCTTTACCGTGATTGAGCCGGTGATGGAAGCGGGTGACTGGAGCAGCGCGCTGTGGATGGTCGGCGGACCGGCTTTCTTTTCGCTGCTGGCGCTGGGGATCTATGAGAATTACCGCCGGCGTACGGCGGTGCAGCTGATGGTCGAGGAGAGCTAAAACGCTGGCCTTGCCTGCGTTCAGGCAAGGCCGTTCTTACAGGCTGCCGGGCGTGCGGCTGGTTTTCCCTGCCGAGGTCAGCGCCCTGCTGCTTTTTCTGCCATCGATGCTCTCCAGGCGCATCTGGAACGGCGGGAACGGCATATCGATACCGTGCTCGCGGAATCCGGCCAGAATCAGCTGGTGCATCTCGTGGCGCAGCGGCATCCGGTGACCCATTTCGGCGGCGTAGATACGCAGCTCGAAAATCTGGATCCCCTGCTGCAGATCAACGAGGAACGCTTCCGGCGCCGGGGTATCGATAACCAATGAACAGCGGTGCGCGGCATTTAACAGGATCTGCGCCACCTCTTCGGTATCGGCATCTACCGGAGCAGGCACCGTTAGCACCACGCGGGTCACGGAATCCGACAGCGACCAGTTGATGAACTGTTCGGTGATGAACGCCTTGTTCGGTACGATAATCTCTTTACGGTCCCAGTCGCTGATGGTGGTGGCGCGGGTATTAATACGCGTCACGCTGCCGGTGAGATCGCGAATGGTGACCGTATCGCCAATGCGGATCGGTTTCTCAAACAGGATAATCAGGCCCGAGATAAAGTTGGCGAAGATCTCCTGCAGGCCAAAACCGAGACCCACACCGAGCGCGGCAATAAGCCACTGCAGCTTGGACCACTCAATCCCAATCATCGAGAAGCCGACCAGACCGCCGATCAGCATCAGCAGGTACTTAGTGATGGTGGTGATGGCGTAGCCGGTGCCCGGCGTCAGTTCCAGATGCTGGAGGATAGCCAGCTCCAGCAGCGCGGGCAGGTTGCGCACCAGCTGGGTAGTAATAATCAGCACCAGGATGGCTATCAGCACCGCGCCGAGGGTAATCGGCTCCAGGCTCTCAACGCCCTGTACCGTGGAGGTGACGTCCCACAGCGAGATATTCTCCAGGAAGCCAAACGCGGAGTGGATTTCTGACCACAGCACGATAACCGACACCAGCGCGATCAGCATCAGCAGGGAGCGCACCAGACGCAACGACTGGGTACTGATGGCATCAAGATCGACCTCGCTGACCTCAGCTTCCATCGAACCTTCCGGGCTGCTGGTATGCTGGACTTCCTCTTCGCCGCGGGCGCGCTGGGCGAGGATCTCCGCCCGGCGGTGCTTCGCGCGATCGAACGCCAGGCGGCGCCGCTGGATCAGCATCCAGCGGCGTATGATGTGATAAACCACCAGCAGCAGGAACCAGATGGCGACCGAGGTTTCAAGCCTGGCGAGCAGCGCCTGCGACGTGGCGAGATAACCGATCGCCGCCGCCAGCATCGCTATCAGCGGCGCGCCGAGCAGCATATTCCACAGCAGCCGGTTCAGCATATTGTCGCCGCTGCCTTCTTTGTCGAGATACAGCGGAATGCCGGCGCGTTTCAGGCTCAGGGTCACCATCGCCAGCGCGCCGCAAATCAGCATAAAGCAGAGGCGGCCCAGCGAGGCGGAGAACTCGCGATCGTTGAGGTTATCGAAAGTAATCAGCGCCATAATCAGCGGCACGATCAGCCCGATGCTCATCAGGTAGTAGCGCATCGCTTTGCTGACGCGGCTGCGCGGCCAGCCAAAGTGGGCGATAAACAGGCCGTTAGGGCGGGCGAACGTGGCGCAAATCATCACGACCCACAGCAGCGGTACCGTGGCGGTGACGCTATCGCCAATCGCCACGGCCAGCGGGAAAGGCCAGGCGGCCTGCAGGCCATAGCCCAGCGTCATCCACAGCACCGGCAGCGGCGAGGCCACCAGTATGGACCAGAACACCGTGCGCAGGGTGAGCCAGAAGTGATCCTGCGTAACCTTACCGACGCGCGCGCTGGAGCGCTCAAGGAAGCTGGTGAAATGGCGGCGTGAGCTAATACTGAACCCCACCAGAATGAGCGCGACGAAGAGCGGCAGCAGGGTCTCTTTGCTGGTCAGCATCATCATGCTGGCCTTACCGAGCTGGCTCATGGTATCGAGCGAGATCAGGCGGCGGAGATCCTGAACGATCTCCAGCGGCCACGAGAAGCCGATTGGGCTGACGTCCGAGGTCCAGAACAGATAGCGGTGGGTCGCTTCGTTGATCTCTTTAAGCGCATCCTCTAGCTGACCGTTGGCGACCTTCAGCTTGGTCAGTTCGAGCATAAGCGTATCGCCGCCGCGCAGCAGGGAGTTGAGCAGCTCGGTCTGCGTGCGCATCTGGGCCTGCAGAATACGGGTCTGTTCCGCGGTGAGCGGTTCACCGCTGGCCTGACGAATTTGTCTTAGCTGCGGCTGTTTGCCGAGCTGATCTTCATAGCGTAAACGCTGCACGCGCAGCTGCGCCATTTCGGTATCCAGCTGCTGCGGCCGCGGGATTTCCGGCAGCCGCGCCACCTGCGCGCGCAGGGCTTCGCCAAGCAGATTGGAAGAGCCCAGCCACTGGGACTGCTCGCGCAGGGTGTTTAACGCCTGACGCACCTGGAGGGTCTGATTGGTCGCCTGGCGCTGCTGCGAGGCGATCAAATCCATCCGCTGCGCCTGCTGGTTAAGCGCCTGCGACAGCTCGCGGTTAACTTTAAACTGCGCCACGATATCCGGCGGCAGATTTTCGCTGTTTTCCGCCAGCAGTTCGGTGCTTTCCAGCGCTTTCTCCGCCTCGCGCTGCCGTTGGTTATTGAGCTGATTTCGCAGCGCCTGTAGCCAGGCGTCGAGCTGCTCGCTCTCTTTCTGCGCCAGCTCGGATCGCAACCGTGAGAGCTCCTGGCGGTTATTGGCGGAAAGCTGCGCCAGATCCAGCTCATCGACCAGCGCTTTCAGCCGCGCGGACTCCGCCTGCAGACCAAGATTTTGCGCCTGTGCCAGCGGGGTATTGCTGCTTTGCGCGCCGACCCGGCGTTCAACCTCATTCAGCTGGCGGCGGGCATCGCTCTGCTGCTGCGGCAGCTGGTTGAGGGAGTCGGCGATGTCGCGGGCGCGATCCTGCTCCTGCTGAGCTTTACGACTGGCTTCCAGCAGCTGGCTGCTGACCTGGAGAATCTCCTGGTTCAGGGCATCGGAGGAGAGGGTAGTGGAGACCTGGCGCGGCTCATCGCTGAGATTGTTGAGCTGCGCGCGCAGGTTTTGCGACAGTTTGGGGAAGTTATCGATAACGTCCTGGTACTGGCGGGCGCGCTCAAGGGAAGCATTACGCTCCTCAAGGGCGTTCAGGGCAGATTGCAGGACTTCAACGGTTTCAGGCTGGGCGGGCTTTGCCGCCTTCGCCTGTTCCAGCTCCTGGGCTATCTGTTTAGCATCCGGGGCTGTCGCTGCGTACGCCCCAAAACTGAGGCACCAGGCCAACAGGAAAGTGTATATCAGGCGCACGGCGTAACCTTTTTTCAGGAATTAACCTTCGTCTTGTTTATCGTCAACCAGCGGGCTGGCTGCGTGTTCAGCGCGGACTTCTTCTTCCGCCAGCGGCGCGGGCTCTACCGGCGCCGCGGCTTCAGGCGCGAGCGCCAGCGGCTGGCCTATTTTGGTCACCGACAGGCTTTGTAACTGCTCAACCAGCTTCACCTGGCCCGGAGCAAACAGGTTAATCACCGTGGAGCCCAGCTTAAAGCGGCCCATCTCCTGGCCTTTCAGCAGGGCGACGGAGCCTTCGCTATCGCCAGCAGGCCAGGTCCAGCGCTTAATGATGCCTTCGCGCGGCGGCGTGACGGTACCGGACCACACGGTTTCGATGCTGCCGACGATGGTGGCGCCGACGAGGATTTGCACCATAGGGCCAAACTCAGTATCGAACAGGCAGATGACGCGCTCGTTGCGGGCAAAAAGATTCGGCACGTTTTGCGCGGTCAGATGGTTTACGGAAAACAGATCCCCCGGCACGTAGATCATTTCGCGCAGAATACCGTTGCACGGCATATGCACGCGGTGGTAATCGCGCGGCGAAAGATAGGTGGTAACGAAGCTACCGTTACGGAACAGGTCAGCCATCTGGTAGTTACCGGCCAGCAGCGCTTCCAGGCTGTAGTTATGGCCTTTAGCCTGCAAAATTTTGTCGTCTTCAATGGCGCCCAGTTGGCTGATGACGCCGTCGGCGGGCATTACCAGCACGCTCGGGTCTGTGTTTAGCGGACGGACGTCGTCGCGCAGCGGGCGAACGAAGAAGTCGTTAAAGGTACGGTAGCTGGCGGTGTCAGGCTTTTGCGCCTCTTTCATATCGACCTTGTAATATTTCACGAACAGATCGATGACCAGTTTTGTCAGCCAGCCTGCTCGTTTGCGTGCACCCCAGCCTGCGAGGCGGGTGAGCCACAGTTTAGGCAGAATGTATTGCAGTGAAAGTTTAAGATCGTTTAACAAGGTAGCCTCCAGGCCATTATTTGTCGTTCCTGGCCCCGCGGAGCAGCGGAGCCTGAAAAAAGGGGGACGATTCTAACGATGCTCAGCTTAAATGTCAGTCATCGGTTGATGAAAAGCTTTTACGCGTTTTTACCTGTACCTGCGCCATGCTTTCCAGAATGCGATGGTAGTTTTCAAACCGGCTTTCGGCGATTTCGCCTTTCTCCACCGCTTCGCGAATGGCGCAGCCCGGGTCATTGTCGTGTTTGCAGTCGCGGTATTTGCACCGGCCTAAATAATCATGGAATTCGACAAAGCCGTGGGTGATTTGTTCCGCGTCGAGATGCCACAGGCCGAACTCGCGTACGCCCGGCGAGTCAATCACATCGCCGCCGTGCGGGAAGTGGTACAGGCGCGCGGCCGTGGTGGTGTGCTGCCCCAGTCCGGAGACATCCGAAACGTCATTGGTGAGGATTTGGTCATCATGCAGGCCCAGCAGCGCGTTCAGCAGGCTGGATTTGCCTACCCCTGACTGCCCGGCAAAGATACTGATACGATCGGTGAGCGCCTCTTCAAGCGGCTTCAGGCCATCCTGCGTGCGGCTGGAGACCATCAGTACGCGGTAACCAATATGGCGATAGATGTCCATTTGCTCGTTGACGAAGTCCATGCTCGCCTGATCCAGCAGGTCGATCTTATTGAGCACGATCAGCGGCTCAACGTTCAGCGTTTCGCAGGCCACGAGGTAGCGGTCGATAATATTCGGAGAAAGCTCAGGCAAGATCGCGGAAACAATGACAATCTGATTGATATTGGCGGCGATGGGTTTGACGCCGTCGTAGAAATCCGGACGCGTCAATACGGAGGTCCGTTCATGGACGGCCTCGACGATGCCCTTGACGTTGACGCCGTCAGCTTCGCTTTTGCCAGGCCGCCAGACCACGCGATCGCCGGTGACCAGCGAACGGATAGTGCGGCGTATGTTGCAACGGTGGACGCTACCGTCGGCGGATTCGACATCGGCATGCATGCCAAAGCGGCTAATGACGGTCCCTTCGGATTTCTCACCGAACAGGTTGTCATCAAAATCGGCCTTCTCCGAAGTCGTTTTCAGGCGGCGCTGGTGGTTGGCCTTCACGCGGCGCTGTTGGCCTTTGGAGAGTTTATTTTTACTCAATCGAACTGGCTCCTGGTCGCCCTGTACGGGCAAAACCTCTATGATACACGCTATTTTAGATGAATATAGTGACGTAAGAAGGGTGGAAAATAACATGAGTGCAGATGAAAACAACCTGATTTGGATCGATCTTGAAATGACGGGGCTGGATCCGGAGCGCGATCGCATCATCGAAATCGCCACCCTGGTGACCGACGCGAATCTGAACATTCTGGCGGAAGGGCCGACCATTGCGGTGCACCAGTCAGACGCGCAGCTGGCGCTGATGGACGAGTGGAACGTGCGTACCCATACCGGCAGCGGGCTGGTGGAACGGGTGAAGGCGAGTACCCAGGGCGATCGTGAAGCCGAACTGGCGACTATCGAATTCCTCAAAAAGTGGGTACCGGCGGGTAAGTCGCCGATCTGCGGCAATAGCATCGGCCAGGATCGCCGCTTCTTGTTTAAATATATGCCTGAGCTGGAAGCGTATTTCCACTACCGCTATCTGGACGTCAGCACGCTGAAAGAGCTGGCTCGTCGCTGGAAGCCGGAAATTCTCGACGGCTTTAAGAAACAAGGAACCCATCAGGCGATGGACGATATTCGCGAATCGGTCGCGGAACTGGCCTACTATCGCGAACACTTTATTAAGCTTTAACGCCCGTGCCGGGGCCAACACGCCCCGGTCATCCCCCCGACTATTTAAACCACTTCTGTTCCATGGCCTGGAACTCCGGCGAGGCTTTTACGACATCCAGAGCGGCATTGATGTTATTCAGCAGCTCAGGATCGTCTTTACGTACCGCAATGGCGTACTGCTTACCGTAGTAGCCGGGATCCGTGGCGCGTTCGTCCATCATGGCGTAGTCGGGGTTATCCTGGAGCCATTTCGTTAACGTCTCCTGATCGCCCATCACGCCGCTAATCACGCCTTCTTTCAGCGCGCTCAGGGCGCTTTCGTCGCTGTCGTAAGGCACCGCATGCACGGCTTTTTGTTTGTCCCGCAGATAGTGCTGATGAAGGGTGCCTTTCACGACGCCGATTTTTTTATCCTTCAGATCGGCAAAGGTATGGGCGGCGTCTTTCGCTGTGACAACTACGCCGGACAGCGCCTGACGATAGGGATGGCTGAACGCAACCTGCTTTTCTCGCATCGGAATCACTTCGATACCGGCAATCACGGCGTCGAATTTCTTAAAGCGCAGCGCCGGGATGAGGGTATCGAACCCCTGGGGAGTGAATTTGCATTCGACCTGCATCTGCCTGCACAGCGCGTTGGCCAGGTCGATATCAAAACCCGTGGGCTGATTTTTACCATTGACGGTTTCATACGGCGGATTGGCCGTCGTTGTCCCAAAATGTAGCGTTGTTGCCGATGCTGTTCCTGTGGCAAGCGTGGCCAGCAGCAGGACGGTACGCGCTTTTTTCATTTTATTTCCCTGGTTGTCATCGTTGTTGACCGTCAGCGGGCGATATCCGCCTATAAACTTGAGCGATTTTGCGCCTTTAGCGGGCCTGGAAAAAGTGATTTTGCCGCATTTGCTGGTTATTTAGACAATTCAGGCCGGTGTGTGGTGATAAAGTGGTCACTTAAACCAAAAACGAAAAAAATTGCGCTCAGGGGGGTTGCAGGTAAATCGAATTCTCGTATAATGCGCCTCCCGTGACGAAGCAGAAATGCAAATCACGACGCCATAGAAATATGGCCAGAAGTATGCGGGAATAGCTCAGTTGGTAGAGCACGACCTTGCCAAGGTCGGGGTCGCGAG
>NZ_JBEAFN010000031.1:0-156111 GCF_040061795.1 Klebsiella sp. GN_Kp190 | reverse complement strand
CTTAGCCGGGCTACGGGTTCAGCGCCGTCTGCGGGCCGGTAGCCCGGGTCAGGCGTTACGCCGCAACCCGGGATGGGCTCAAAGCTTACGCTACTCCTTCGCGATAGGCGTTTCGTTTTCCGCCACTTTGGTATCGCCCTGAATGGCCGCGATTTTCTTCTCCACGTCGGCAACCTGCTCGCTGCTGTGCAGCAGCGTATAGGTCAGATCAAACTGGGTGCTTGCCCCGGGCTGAAGCTGCTTAACGCGTTTTTGCTCGCGCTCGATGGTTACCGGATAGGCGTAGCTGGTACCCGGCTCAATACCGGTCACGTAACCCTGTTTCTCGGTATCGGTGTTTTTCCACAGCGTCAGCACCGGCAGCTGGCGGGTATCAAACTGAATCGATGCCCCTTTGTCGCCGGCTTTGTTGACCACGGCGGCCAGCGTTTGATGATTTTCGTCCGCCAGCGGCTGCATGTTAAACACCATTTCATCGAAATCTTTGGTTGGACCGGCGTAGGTTTGCCAGGTTTTTAAGCCGGCTTTGGCGTAGTCATTGAACGGGCTGATGCTGGCGATCGGCGCCATAAAGCGGGCCCCCTCTTCGAGGATCGGCTTGCCAAAGTTGCTGTGATAGATAATCTGATAGTCATGCGGATAGTCAGCATGGTTGGTTAAGACATCGTGCAGGCTGAAGCTGTTGCTGCCGGGTACATAGCGCAGCTCGGTCATGGTCTGCAGATCCGCTTTCTTAAACGTGCTCTCCTTCACCAGCCCGCGAACGCGAATTTCATACGGCGCGGTGTCCGCGACTTCCACTTCCACCTGTGAAGCCGGCGTGTTGCCGACTTTACCGTGCAGGGTATAAATCTGCCCGTCTGCGGTTACCGGGTGGCCGGTCCATTCATAGCCGCAGCGCACCATCATTTCATTGAAGCCTTCCAGCCAGCCCAGCCCGTTGCGGCTTTCGAGGTTAATAAAGGCCGGGTTGACCACCTCTTTTACCGGTGAGTCCCAGCCCATCCGTGAACCAAAACCTTCGATTTTCAGTAGATTCATGCCGCGAGTCGGGCTCAGGGTAATCGTCAGGCCGTCTTTGCTGTGGATCACGAGGATTTTGCTGCCTTCCTGTTTCCCGCCGTGAAGGACTTTTTGCTCAATGCTGAAGTTATGATCTTTTATCTTCAGCTGGTCGCTGGTTATCTGCCAGTTTCCTTTATCCATACCGCTTTCAGCGCTTGTCAGCACCCATGTTTTCGCGACTACAGGCCCAGAAACAAGCATGGCAATTGCTGTTAAAGCTAATGTTTTTTTCATTTTTTAACCCTTTTGCTGAATCGATTGTGTTGCTGATGCAGGGAATTTAGTTGTAAGTGGATTATGAAAATGTGAAGTGTCTCACCTGGTGAGAAAATGGCCGTTTTTATATTTTTAAATGAGATTTAAATCGCTTTTTTTAAGTAATTATAAAAGTTGTTGCTAAAAAAATGTGAATCAAGATGATTTTAGCTTTAACGATTCAGCTATTACTGGCTACGGCTATGATGAAGCCTTTAGAAACGACAGGGCCGCCGGGCTTTGGTGGCCCAGGCGGCCCTGGTTGAAGCGGTTTTACCGTGTAAAAAAACGCAGCGGGGAGGTTATCAAGCGCCGTAGAACGCTTTGGTATAGAGCCCTTTGACATCCTGAACGGACGGATAGTTAGGATTCGTTAATGTGCAGGGATCGTCAACGGCATGGTGACTCATTCTGTCGAGGACGTTCACAAAGGTGATTTCATTGATTTCAACTTCGCCGCACTGGCTTAGCGTTTTCGGCACGCCCAGACGTTGATTCAGCGCGTTGATCGCTTCAATCAGGTTTTTGATGCCTAACGCCGCTTCCAGCTGACGATATTTTTTGGTGAACTTCGCATTATATTGAATGATATAAGGCAGCATAATCGCGTTTGCCAGACCGTGGGTAATACCAAACTCGCCGCCAATCTTGTGCGCCATTGAATGAACTAACCCCAGCGAGGCGTTGGTGAAGGCGATTCCCGCCAGCGCAGAAGCATTGTGCATATGCATGCGGGCGTTTAAATCATCAGGTGAGCGCCAGGCGATTTCCAGATACGTAAACACCAGCCGAATCGCTTCTACCGCATAGGGGTCAGTAAACGAGTTGGCCGCGGTGGACACATAGGCTTCAATGGCGTGGGTCAGAACGTCCATTCCGGTATGAACGGTAACGTGCGGCGGCATTTTTGCCGGAATGGTGGGGTCGAGAATGGCGATATCCGGTACCAGATCGGCGGCAACAATCGGGTATTTGATATGATTTGCCGTGTCGGTGATCACCGAAAATGCGGTGATCTCAGAGGCGCTGCCGCTGGTGGAAGGGATCGCCACAAATCGGGCTTTATTGCGTAGCGCCGGCATGGAACCGACCGGGAGAATATCCTCGAACTTCAGCTGCGGATGCTCGTAGAAACACCACATTACTTTTGCGGCATCAAGCGCGGAGCCGCCGCCAATCGCCACTATCCAGTCCGGTTCAAAAGCCTGCATCGCTTTTGCGCCGCGCCAGACGGTTTTAATGGACGGATTGGGTTCGACATTATCGATAATAATGCACTCCATACCTGCTTTATTGAGTTCGCTGACGGCTTTATCCAGAAAGCCAAAACGCTTCATGGAACTTCCGCCAGTGACTAACGCGGCTTTTTTGCCGCTCAGGGTGGAAAGATGTTCTAAAGCATTTTCGCCATAAATAATACTGCGAGGAATTGAGAAGGCCTGGGTCATAGGAAACTCCATTTAATATTAAGGATTTTTTTAGTGTGCATTCGTCATTTACGATTCAGCGACACGTGCAGAGTAAAAAAATCGAATTAATGCTCCAGATATTGCTGAAGCAATATCTGGAGGGAGTTGACCGTCATACTTCGAGCGGCTGGTGCGTTGACTGCAACTTGAATTATTTGGGGTATTAGCGGCGTTTAAATCGTACCGTCCCAGGAGTCGACTTTTTCGCGTTTCGCTTCCTCTTCATCAAACCAGCGCGAGGTCACGCATTTTGATTCGGTGTAGAAACGGACGCCGTCTTTGCCCAGGCAGTGCAGGTCGCCGAAGAAGGACTGCTTATGGCCTGAGAACGGGAATACGCCGACCGGCACAGGTATACCGACGTTGATACCGACCATGCCGCCGTGGGTGCGTTTCTGGAATTCGCGGGCGTAGTAGCCGCTTTGGGTGAAAATAACCGAGCCGTTGGCAAACGGGTTATTGTTCATAAGTTGCAGACCTTCCTCGAAGGTTTTGACCCGCTTAAAGCACAGCACCGGCCCGAAAATTTCCTGCGTGCCGACGCTCATCTCTTCGGTTACGCGATCCAGGATGGTTGGCCCGACGTAGAAGCCATTTTCCTGGCCCGGCACCTGAATAGCGCGACCGTCGAGCACCAGCTTTGCCCCCTCCTCAATGCCTTTATTAATCCAGTTGATGACCGATTGCTTATGATCTTTAGAAATCACCGGACCCATATCGGTATCGCGCAGATAGCCGGGGCCGATTTTCAGCTGTTTGGCTTTCTCGGCGACGGCGGCAATCAGCTTATCAGCGATCTCTTCCTGCACCACGACAACCGGCAGCGCCATGCAGCGTTCGCCCGCGCAGCCAAACGCGGCGTTGATAATCCCCGCTGCGGTACGGTTAATTGGCGCATCGGCCAGCACCAGGGCATGGTTTTTCGCTTCGCACAGCGCCTGAACGCGCTTGCCGTGAGCGGCGGCTTTGGAGTAAACGTGCAGACCCACGGAGGTTGAGCCGACGAAGGAGACGCCGTTGACGTCCGGGTGGGTCAGCAAGATATCGGCTTCATTGCGTGAGCAGGTCACTACGTTAATCACCCCATCCGGCACTCCTGCTTCCTGATAGAGTTTGGTGATTTCCATACAGGTCATCGGCGTCATACTGGCCGCTTTAATCACCATGGTATTACCGGAGGCGACGCATAATGGCGCCATCCATCCCATCGGGATCATTGCCGGGAAGTTAAACGGCACAATACCGGCGAACACGCCAATTGGCTCACGATAAAGGTTGGTGTCGATCCCGGCAGAGGCGTCCATCAGGTTTTCACCGGCCATGAGAGTGGGAATCGAGCAGGCAAGCTCGGTACCTTCTTTCGCTTTTAATACATCGCCCTGGGCGTCGCCCCAGGCTTTACCGTTTTCTTTTGCCACCAGCTCGGTTAAGCGGTCCTGATGCTGGATTAATAATTCGCGAACGCGGAACATAATTTGCGAGCGTTTAATGGCCGGCGTATCTGACCACGCCGGAAAGGCTTTGCGCGCCGCGGCAACGGCATCCAGCACTTCTTGCTCGGTGCAGCAGGGGGCCTGAGCCATGACTTCCCCGGTACTTGGGTTATAGACGTCCATATAGCGTTCGGTCTGCGATACGCGCCATTGACCATCAACGAAATATTTCAGCCTTGGTACAGTAGTCATATTTTTCTCCATGATGATAGCTGTCGACTCTCTAAAATCTGGCTCCGGTCGGCGGCAAATAACCGACCGCCGGGTTAGCCCCTTTCGTGAAAAGTGAATTCCTGCTTCTTGCCGGACGATGGCCTCCGCTGGGCGATTCACCTGCGGCGGTGCGGATGATTTTGTCGACTTTCTGCTGAGGAAAGCCTGCAGACGCCAGGTTTTAATGAACAGAACTCACTGGCCAAAAATACGCGCACGCACCGTTTCGGTTCTTGTACTTTAATGAAATTTATTTTTCATTATTATAATGTATGAAATAACAAAACCGTTTTGAGAGGTGGATCAAAGATAAGCAAACTGCTGATGAAGTCAGCGCCCTAAAGGCAGGGTTATATTGTTTTATTTAATAAAGTTAACAGGTTGTGTTGATGGCATTGGCGTTGATGGCGAGGGGAGATTGCCAGCCGGATTGCAATGGAACGGCTTTCTTGTGAAATAAAAGTTAAATATAAGCGCGAAATCGAATGAAAATGAAAAATTAAAACCGATTTAAATGCAGGGAAAATTCGAATTGACCATTGTCCATGGCATTGCGCTCGAGGGAGTGGGTCGCCCGGATCGGGCAACAGCCGTAATCCGGGGGAGTCATACAGAATTAGCCTTCGCTTTCGGCCAGTTCGCGCAGGTACTGGAAGATAAGACGCGCGGACTTCGGCGGCTTGTTGCCTTCTTTCTCTTTTTTGGCGTTGCGGATCAGCGAACGCAGCTGCTGACGATCGGCATCTGGCCACAGGTTCAGCACTTCAGCCACGGCATCATCACCATTATCAATCAGACGATCGCGGATCTGCTCAAGCTTATGGAACAGCGCAACCTGCTGGTTGTGGCGGTTCTTCAGCTTGTCCAGCGCCTGACGAATCGGCTCGACGTCGCGGCTGCGCAGCATTTTACCAATCAGCTGCATCTGGCGGCGGCGGCCTTCTTTCTTGATACGCTGGGCGAGTTCAATCGCGTCGCGCAGGTCGGTATCCAGCGGGATTTTATCGAGCGCGTTTTTACCCAGCTCGACCATTTCCGCGCCAAGACGCTTCAGTTCTTCGGCGTCACGCTTAATTTCACTTTTACTGACCCAGATAATTTCATCGTCTTCATCTTCGACGTCATCACCAGGGACGTCGTCGAGCCAGTCTTCGGGCTGCTTTGTCATCTCAGGCTCCTTAAAAAAGAGACTAATGTTACCAGTTAAGGCGCGCACTGAAAAACGGTTCTCTGTTAGACTTCAGTTAACTCCTTCTTACATTATGGCATTAGCGATGAAAGTCATCTCTCAAGTTGCACAACAGCGTAAGACGCTGGAAGAGGCCGTGACCACGGCGCTGGAACTGGCGGCAGGCAAATCCGACGGCGCGGAAGTCTCCGTCAGTAAAACTACCGGTATCGGCGTGAGCACCCGCTACGGCGAAGTGGAGAACGTAGAATTCAACAGCGATGGTGCTCTCGGCATCACCGTTTATCACCAGAATCGCAAAGGCAGCGCGTCTTCGACCGATCTCAGCCCGCAGGCTATTGCCCGCACGGTGCAGGCGGCGCTGGATATCGCCCGCTATACCTCGCCGGACCCGTGCGCGGGCGTGGCGGATAAAGAACTGCTGGCTTTTGAAGCCCCGGATCTTGACCTGTTCCATCCGGCGGAAGTTTCCCCGGATGAAGCCATTGAGCTGGCCTCCCGCGCTGAACAGGCGGCGCTAAAAGCCGATAAACGCATCAGCAATACCGAAGGCGGCAGCTTTAACAGCCACTACGGCATTAAAGTGTTCGGCAACAGCCACGGCATGCTGCAGAGCTACTGCTCTACCCGCCACTCGCTCTCCAGCTGCGTGATTGCCGAAGAGAATGGCGATATGGAGCGCGATTACGCTTACACCATCGGACGGGCGATAGACGACCTGCAATCGCCGGAGTGGGTTGGCGAAGAGTGCGCCCGCCGCACCCTGTCGCGCCTGGCCCCGCGTAAGCTATCGACGATGAAAGCGCCGGTGATTTTTGCCAACGAAGTCGCTACCGGTCTGTTTGGCCATCTGGTCGGGGCGATCGCCGGCGGTTCGGTTTACCGTAAATCCACCTTCCTGCTTGATGCGCTGGGTAGCCAGATCCTGCCGGACTGGCTGACCATTGAAGAGCATCCGCACCTGCTGAAAGGTCTGGCTTCGACGCCGTTTGATAGTGAAGGCGTCCGTACGGAACGCCGGGATATCATTAAAGACGGCGTACTGACCCAGTGGCTGTTGACCAACTACTCGGCGCGCAAGCTGGGATTGAAGAGCACTGGCCACGCGGGCGGTATTCATAACTGGCGTATTAACGGCCGCGGCCTGAGTTTTGCAAAGTTGCTTAAAGAGATGGGGACCGGTCTTGTCGTCACGGAACTGATGGGGCAGGGTGTAAGCGGCGTCACCGGCGACTACTCACGCGGCGCATCCGGCTTCTGGGTAGAAAACGGCGAAATTCAGTATCCGGTCAGTGAGATAACCATTGCAGGAAATCTGAAAGATATGTGGCGTAATATCGTGACCATCGGCGACGATATCGAAACGCGCAGCAACATTCAGTGCGGTTCCGTACTGCTGCCGGAGATGAAGATCGCCGGGCAATAACACTTGTGTGCTTAATAATAAAAAAGGAAGTGAGCAATGCGTAAAAAACTGTTAGCGATGCTGGCCGTATCGGCTTTTGCGCTTGGTTCGGCATCGGCTTTCGCCGATCTGGGCGAAGACATGGATACCCTTGCTGAGAACCTGCAAGTGGTGCAGAAAACTTCAGATGCCGGCGAGCTGAAAGCGGCGCTGAATAAGATGCGCACAGCGGCGGCTGACGCTCAGAAAGAGACGCCGCCGAAGCTGGAAGGTAAAGCGGCGGACAGCGCGGAAATGAAAGACTATCGTCACGGTTTCGATGTGCTGATCGGCCAGATTGACGGCGCGCTGAAGCTGGCTGATGAAGGCAAAGTCAAAGAAGCCCAGGCCGCAGCGGAAGAGTTTAAAACCACCCGCAATACATACCATAAGAAGTACCGTTAATTTCTCTTTGTGGGGAGGCGTCAGCCGATGCCTCCCACATTCTGTTAATTCAAAACTCCATCACCGTCACATTTTTCGCTTTTCCTGCATGCCGGTTTTCGCCACCATGACACCGATGATCTTGTGATGTTCATCACGAGAATTGGTTGGGGCGAATACATCCACAATAACTATGTGAAATAGATCACGCCTGCCTTCTTCCTTTCCACTTCGAAGTGGAAAACAACTCGCTACAAACTCTTTGCCCCCGGCATTAGTGTTATCCCCAGAGACATCAACGGGGTAATTCAAGTGAATAACGGAGCGGTAACACACGTCCCAGAGGAGCAGGCCACGCTAACCGAACAGCTGGCCGACAAGATGCTGCAGCAGGTTTTCGCACTATTAAGCCGCCGCAACATCGTCCCCAACGACGTTCAGGAGCAAATGCTGACTTCCCACGTTCGGGCGATGGCCCATCGGTCAATCAGCGGCGAGCCGCTGCCGGAAGTGGATGCCAGCCTGTTCGAAGAGATCTCAGAAGATTCAATGATGCTGGCCCGCGAAGTGGTCGCGCAGTTCGGCAATCTGCCAGATGAAGAAGCCTGGCTGCTGTCCGTCCACTTCGAAGTCGCGAAAGATAACCTGTAAGGAGCACACAAATGGAACAAATCACCGTTGTTATTGGCGATCGCCTGGGTAAAGGACAAAAAGTTGCCGCAGGTGCGGAAAAAGCCGGCGCTCGCGCCGTGGTCGTGCCGGGCGTTGCCGCGGATATGAAGCTGGGCGACATGATGAAGGCGGAAAACGCCACCTTCGGTATCTCTTTCTGCGGCAGCGGCGGCGCAGGGGCTATCACCGCGCAGAATAAGCACGGCTACAAGGCGAAATATGGCATGCGTTCCGTTGATGAAGGCGTCACCGCGATCAACGAAGGCTACAACGTACTGGGCTTCGGCTTTATGGATAAAGAAGAGCTGGGTGAACGCCTGGTTGAGGCCTGGAAGAAGAAGTACGGCGCGTGAGCATGAAAGAGCAATTCACCACCACGGTGAGCGTAACCGGCAAAGGCGAGAGCAAAACGCGCGCTTTTGCCGATGCCCTGAACCATGTCCAGGCGGCGGTGATGAAAACGTCGCCGCACATCTTACTGCGTATTGAACCACAGGACGTGGAGGTTGTTCATGCGCGTGAAGCGGTACGGAAAGAGGCCTTTTTATTCTTCTTTTTGCGCCGTGAGCGACGAACCTACAGCGTGGAGCTGAAGGTCACCGTCACCGTGACCGCCATTAATCTCGATAAAGTGGATTTCGTCACGCAAACCTGATTTTCACCAAAGGGTCAGACTATGTTCCTGATAATTTTAATAAAATCGCTCATCATCGGCGGCCTGGTTGGCGTCGGCGTAGGCGCCGGAGCGGCACGCATGTTTCATGCGCCCACCACGCAGGGGATGGGGGCGTTTCGTACCTTGGGCGAGCTGAATTCATGTGAAGGCGATCCGGCTTCCCACTTCTCATTTGGCCTGGGCTTCTTCTTCAACGCCTGGGCCTCTTCCGTCGCGGCAGGCTCCTTCACTCAGGACGTTGACCACCGCATTATCCCCAACTGGGGGGCGGCAGCGCTGATGATTAAAAACCGCAACGTCGGCGAGACGCTGCACGATCCGAAAAAGATGGCCATCGCCTGCGGCATTATCGGCATGATCGTGGTCGCTTTCCTCAACCTCACCGCCTCTTCTGTACCGGAAGCGCTGCAGGTGACGGCGGTAAAAGTGCTGGTTCCGGCGGCAAACCTGCTGGTGAATACGGTGATGCCGGTCATCTTCTGGCTGGCGGCGATTGATGCCGGTAAAAAATCGGGCTTCTGGGCGACGATTTTCGGCGGCGCGGCGCAGCTGATTATGGGCAACGCCGTTCCGGGCCTGGTGCTGGGCATCCTGATCGGGAAAGGCGTTGAAGAGAGCGGCTGGCACCGCGTCACCAAGGTGATGATGGTGGCGATCGTCGCGCTGTTCGTTCTGAGCGGCTTCTTCCGCGGTTTCGACATGAAGATGATTGAATCCTTCCATCTGACCGTGCCGAACTGGCTGGAACTGATCCACAACTCGCTCAGCGGTAAATAACAGGAGCCTCTCATGGAACAAAATAAAGGTTTTTGGTATGCCGACTGGTCGTTCCCGATCTTTGTTGGCCTGCTCTCCGCCGGCGTCTTTGCCGGGACGCATATGTACTACCTCTACGGCATCGGCGCGTTTAACGAAGTCGCCTTCGTGGCGATGCTGAAAGCGGGAATTGATACCGGAGCCTACGGCGCGGTAGCGGCGTTCGGCGCCAGCTTCCTGTTCGCGCGTATTATCGAAGGCTCGCTGGTGGGGATTCTGGATATCGGCGGGGCGATTCAGACCGGCGTCGGCTTAGGCGTTCCGGCGCTGCTGCTCGGCGCGGGCTTTGTTTTCCCGGTCGCCAACTTTGCCGCCTCGCTGGTCACCGGCCTGGTGCTGGGCCTCGCGATTGGCTACATCATCATCCTGGCGCGTAAATTCACCATCAACCAGAGCGATTCCACCTACGGTGCGGACGTCATGATGGGGGCCGGTAACGCCTCAGGCCGTTTCCTCGGACCGTTGATTATCCTCAGCGCCATGACCGCTTCTATTCCTATCGGCATCGGTTCCCTGGCGGGCGCGCTGCTGTTCTACATCTGGCAGAAGCCTATCACCGGCGGCGCGATCCTTGGCGCCATGCTTCTTGGGTCAATCTTCCCGGTGGCGATTAGTTAAGTCCTGCGGGCGCCTCGGCGCCCGCGTTAACAGGAGAGAGAGACATGTTTGATTTACTCCTGCGCCGTGCGCGCCTCGTCGACGATACCCTGACCGATATCGCCATCCGGGACGGTAAAATCGCGGCGCTTGGCGAGATTAGCGCGCCTGCGCGCAAAACCCTTGAGCTGGACGGTCGCTATTACGTCAGCGCAGGCTGGATTGACTCTCACGTTCACTGCTATCCGAACTCGCCGATTTACCATGATGAGCCGGACAGCGTGGGGGTTGCTACCGGCGTGACCACCGTGATTGACGCGGGCAGCACCGGCGCGGACGACGTGGATGATTTCTACCAGCTGACCCGCAAAGCCGCGACCGAAGTTTACGCCCTGCTTAACATCTCCCGCGTCGGGCTGATTGCCCAGAATGAACTGGCCAATATGGCGAATATCGACGCAGAGGCGGTGAAGCAGGTGGTCAATCGCTACCCGAACTTTATCGTCGGCCTGAAGGCGCGGATGAGCAGCAGCGTGGTGGGGGAAAACGGCATTACGCCGCTGGCGCGCGCAAAGGCGATTCAGCAGGAAAACGGCGGCCTGCCGCTGATGGTGCATATCGGCAACAATCCGCCCGACCTGGATGAGATCGCCGACCTGCTGACCTCCGGCGACATCATTACCCACTGCTACAACGGTAAACCCAATCGTATCCTGACGCCGTCCGGCGAGCTGAAAAGCTCGATTTCCCGCGCGCTACAGCGCGGCGTGCGCCTTGATATCGGCCACGGCACCGCCAGCTTCAGCTTCGAGGTGGCGCGGCGGGCGATTGCTATGGGCATTCTGCCGCACACCATCAGCTCCGATATTTACTGCCGCAACCGTATCGACGGCCCGGTGCGATCGCTGGCGCTGGTGATGTCGAAATTCCTCGCCATTGGCATGTCGCTGCCGCAGGTCATTGACTGCGTGACCGCCAACGCCGCTGAAGGCCTGCGTCTTAGCCACAAAGGGCGGCTGGAAGTGGGTTACGACGCCGACCTGACGCTGTTTACCCTCGCGCAGACGCCAACGGTGCTGGTGGATGCGGAAAAAGAGAGCCTTCAGACCGACAAGATTCTGCTGCCGCTTGCCGCCGTTCGCGCGGGCAAGGGCTATCTGACCGAACAAGGGAGCGCGGAAAATGCCTTCGATTTTTGAGAAATATGATTTAAAACAGGTGATTAATACCTCCGGTCGTATGACCATTCTCGGCGTCTCCACGCCGCGGCCGGAAGTGGTGGATGCCGCGATGGCGGGGATGAACCAGTACTTCGAGATGAAAGATCTGGTCAATAAAACCGGCGCGTATATTGCGAAGCTGCTGGACGTGGAAGGGGCGACCGTCGTCTCCTGCGCCTCGGCGGGCATCGCCCAGTCGGTGGCGGCGGTGCTGGTAAAAGACAGCGACTGGCTGCTGGAAAACCTGCACGTGACGCCGATTGAAAACAACGAAATCGTGCTGCCTAAGGGTCATAACGTCAATTTTGGCGCGCCGGTGGGCACCATGGTGGCGCTGGGCGGCGGCAGGCTGGTGGAAGCGGGCTACGCCAATGAATGTTCCGCCGGGCAGCTGGCGGCGGCCATTACCCCGCGCACCGCGGCCATTCTGTATATCAAATCCCACCACTGCGTGCAGAAAAGCATGCTCAACGTGGCGCAGGCGGCAGCGGTGGCGCAGAGCCATAATCTGCCGCTGATTGTCGACGCGGCGGCGGAGGAAGACCTCCAGGCCTACTATCGCGCCGGCGCGGATCTGGTGATTTATAGCGGCGCGAAGGCGATCGAAGGGCCGACCAGCGGGCTGGTGATTGGCAAAACCCAATACGTTGAGTGGGTTAAACGTCAGTCGAACGGCATTGGCCGGGCGATGAAGGTGGGCAAAGAGGGGATCCTCGGCCTGACCTGCGCCATTGAGCACTATCTGACGGCGCGCAAAGAGAGCGGTGAAGAGATGGTGGCGAAGATGACGCCGTTTATTCAGCAGCTCAATACGCTCGATGGCGTCACCGCGCGCGTGGTCTGGGACAGCGCCGGCCGCGATATCGCGCGGGCGGAGATCAAGTTTGATGAAGCGGTGACCGGCGTCGATACCGGCGATCTGGTCAATGCGCTGAAGCAGGGCGAATACGCCATCTACTTCCGTGGCTATAAAGCAAATGAAGGCATTATTGAAGCCGATGTCCGCAGCGTGAACGCGCAGCAGCTGGAGATTGTCTCCCGTCGCATCGCAGAAGTTTTGAACAAGGAGAAAAACGCATGAAACTGACCCCTAATTTTTATCGTGACCGCGTCTGCCTGAACGTGCTGGCGGGGAGCAAAGAGAACGCCAGCGAGATTTATGAGGCGGCGGAAGGTCATGTACTGGTGGGCGTGCTCTCCAAAAATTACCCGGACGTCGCCAGCGCGGTTGCCGATATGCGTGAATACGCGCAGCGGATTGATAACGCGCTCTCCGTGGGACTGGGCGCGGGCGACCCGAACCAGTCGGCGATGGTCAGCGAAATTTCGCGTCAGGTGCAGCCGCAGCACGTCAATCAGGTATTTACCGGCGTGGCGACCAGCCGCGCGCTGCTGGGGCAGAACGAAACCGTGGTTAACGGCCTGGTGTCGCCAACCGGTACGCCGGGAATGGTGAAGATCTCCACCGGCCCGCTCAGCAGCGGCGCGCCGGACGGCATCGTACCGCTGGAAACGGCGATTGCGCTGCTGAAAGATATGGGCGGCAGTTCGATTAAATATTTCCCGATGGGCGGGCTGAAGCATCGCGACGAGTTTATTGCGGTGGCCGAGGCCTGCGCCCGTCATGATTTCTGGCTGGAGCCCACCGGCGGGATCGATCTGGAAAACTACGGCGAGATCCTGCAGATCGCGCTGGACGCAGGGGTGAGTAAAATTATCCCGCATATCTACAGTTCGATTATTGATAAAGCCAGCGGTCACACCCGCCCGGCGGACGTGCGTCAGCTGCTTTCGATCACCAAACAGTTAGTAAAATAGCGCCGATTATCCCTCACCCGGCCCTCTCCCCAACGGGGAGAGGGTTAGGGCGAAGGGAAACCGCCACCGAACCATCAAGGAGTCACCATGCCAACCGCTCGTCACCTGCTTGTTGCTTCACTCTCTCTGCTCGCCGCCGGCGCCGCTGCGCAAACCCAGTACGCCTGGGTCGGCACCTACAACCCCAATGGCGAAGGGCTGTATCGCTTTACCGTCGATAGCCAGACCGGGGCGCTGCGCGATAAAACGCTGGTCGGGACGCTGCCTGACCTGGCCCAGCTTACCGTCTCGGCGGATGGCAAAACCCTGTACGGCGCCAGCGAAGTGGAAAAGGGAGTGGTGCAGGCGTGGCGCATCGGCAGCAACGGTGAACTGAGCGAGCTGAATCAGGTCGCTTCCGGCGGCGCCGGGCCGGTTTATCTCTCCCTGACCCCCGATGGACGTCATCTGCTGGTGGCAAACTACGTCAGCGGCAGTATCGCCGTGCTGCCGGTGAAAGAAGATGGTAACCTGGGCGAGGCGGTGGATGTGCATCAGGATCAAGGGCCTGCGGGCGCGGAACGCCCGGCGGCAGCCGTCGAAGGCAGTTTTGCCATTAGCGATCATAACGGCCCCCACGCCCATATGATCGCCGCCGATCCCAGCGGTAAATTCGTTTACTCCACCGATCTCGGCCTGGACCGGATCTATCAGTACCGGCTGGATAACGCCACCGGGAAGCTGACGCCGAACGATCCGCCGTTTATCGCGGCCTCATCTCCCGGCGCCGGACCGCGCCACTTTGTGTTTACGCCGCAGGGCGACGGACTATGGTTGATTAACGAAGAGGCGTCGACGCTCACTTTTTATCATCTCAATAAGCAAAGCGGCCTGCTGCGCGAGGGGAAAACGGTCTCGGCGCTGCCTGCAGAGTATAAGGGCACCAGCTTTGCCGCCGGCCTGGTCCTGAGCCGCGACGGCAAGCAGCTGTACGTCGCCAACCGACTGCATAACAGTATCGCCCACTTTACGGTGCTGGCTGACGGCAGCCTGAGCCACCAGGACGATATCTGGACCCGCGGCGACTATCCGCGCACGCTGACGCTGGACAGTCAGGGGCAGTGGCTGTACGTCATGAACCAGCGTAGCGACAACATCACCCGCTTTCGCGTCGCGCCGAAGGATGGCAGGCTGACGTTCTCTCCGGACTACACCCCGGTTGGCAGCCCGTCGCAGATGGTGATATCCGCTCAACCCTGAGCCGTAAGAAAAAGGAACTGACATGCGATTTCCCCATCAACGTTTAGCGCAGCTGTTTACTCTGTTGCAAAACGAAACGCTGCCGCAGGAGGAGCTGGCGCAGCGGCTGTCGGTTTCTACTCGCACGGTACGCGCGGACATCACCGCGCTGAACGCGCTGCTGCTGCACTACGGCGCGCAGTTTATCCTCACCCGCGGCAGCGGCTATCAGCTGGTGATTCACGATCCGACTCGCTATCAGACGCTGGAAGAGAGCGCGCCGAAAGCGCAGCATATCCCGCGAACCGCGGCGGATCGCATCCACTTTTTGCTGGTGCGCTTTTTAACTTCCGCGTTTTCTATCAAGCTGGAGGATCTGGCCGATACGTGGTTCGTCAGCCGCGCCACCTTACAGGGCGATATGGTTGACGTACGCGAGCGTTTTCAGCGTTATCAGCTCACCCTCGAGACCCGGCCGCGCCACGGCATGAAGCTGTTCGGCAGCGAGGTCTCCATTCGCGCCTGCCTGACCGATCTGCTGTGGGAGCTGAGCCAGCAGGGGCCGCTGAACCCGCTTATTGGCGAAGAGGCGTTTGACGCCAGCGTACCGACGCTGCTGGCCGGCGTGCTGCAGGAGACGTTAACCCGCCATCACGTGCGGCTGACGGACGCGGGGGAGCGCTTTATCTGCCTGTACGTCGCGGTTGCCGTGCGCCGCGTGAGCGAAGGGTATCCGCTGGCGGATTTTAGCGCCGAGGATGTGGGGCAAAACGTACGCGACGCCGCACGCGAGCTGGCAAACACGATGCAGCAGCTGGCGGGCAAACTGCTTGCTCCGGCGGAAGAGGAGTGGCTGTGCGTCCACCTTGCCGCCCGCCAGGTGCAGGACGTCGATCCGGGCACCATCAGCGCCGACGACGACGAAGCGCTGGTGAACTACATCCTGCGCTATATCAATCAGCAATATAACTACAATCTGCTGGACGATGCCCAGCTGCGTGCGGATTTACTGACCCATATTAAGACCATGATCACCCGCGTGCGCTACCAGATAATGATCCCCAACCCGCTTCTGGAAAATATCAAACAGCATTACCCCATGGCGTGGGACATGACCCTGGCGGCGGTATCGAGCTGGGGGAAATATACTCCCTACGCCATCAGCGAAAACGAGATCGGCTTTCTGGTGCTGCATATCGGCGTCGGGCTGGAGCGCCATTACAATATCGGCTATCAGCGTCAGCCGCAGGTGCTGCTGGTCTGCGATACCAGCAACGCGATGGTGCGGATGATTGAAGCCATCCTGCAGCGTAAGTATCCGCAGCTGGAAATTGCCGCCACCCTTTCGCAACGCGAATATGAACAGCGGGAAGAGATCGCGGAAGATTTTGTCATTTCCACCGTGCGCATCAGCGAGAAAGAGAAGCCGGTGGTCACCATTGCGCCGTTTCCTACCGACTACCAGCTCGACCAAATCGGCAAGCTGGTGCTGGTGGACCGCACGCGTCCCTGGATGCTGAATAAGTATTTTGATGAGGCCCACTTCCAGGTGATAGATACCCCGATGGATCAGCAGGCGCTGTTTGCCATGCTGTGCCAGCAGCTGCAGCAGGAGGGGTTTGTCGGAGCGGAGTTTCATGGGTCGGTGGTGGAGCGTGAGGCTATCGTCAGCACCATGCTCGGCGACGGGATCGCGCTGCCTCACGCCCTCGGCCTGCTGGCGAAAAAGACCGTGGTCTATACGGTTATCGCCCCGCACGGTATCGCCTGGGGCGACGAAACCGCGCATATCATCTTCCTGCTCGCCATCAGCAAAAGCGAGTATGAAGAGGCGATGGCGATCTACGATATTTTCGTCACCTTCCTGCGCGAACGCGCTATGACCCGCCTTGCCGCCACCCGCAGTTTTGCTGAGTTTAAAGCGGTGGCCATGGAGTGCGTCAGCCGGTTTTGAGATGCGCAGCCAGAGTTCGAGCCGCGCGCGCTTCGGGATATCGACGGGTATATCAGGTTCGGGATGAGGTGGTGAGGGTTTATGTTATTGCTGTGGGAAAACGAGAGAAATTAGCCGTCTATCGGAACGTCCATAAACGGCTGTAGCGGGAGGCTATCTCAGGTGATGTACAACCTGGTTGCTGCTGCCGCGCCAGATCAGCGCCGGGTCTTTTAAGTCCTGCACAAATTTGCCATCAACCAGCACGTTGATGAGATCCACCACCTGCATCTGCGCGGCGTTAAGTTCGTCCAGCTTGTAGCCGGTCCACACCCAGATATCTTTGCCGGGGCACTCGGCGCGAACGCGCTGCACCAGCTTAAGGATCTCCGGGACGTTCTGCGGATGCAGCGGGTCGCCGCCGGAAAGCGTGATCCCCTGGCGCTTAACGCGAGTATCGTTGAGGTCAGCAATAATGCGGTCGGCCATCTCGGCGGTGAACGGCATGCCGGAGTTTAGCCGCCAGGTGCTCTTGTTATAGCAGCCGGGGCACTCGTGAACGCAGCCGGAAACGAACAGGGTGCAGCGAGTGCCCGGACCGTTAACGATATCTACCGGGTAATACTGATGGTAATTCATTTTTCGCTTCTCAATTAACGCCATAGCCGCGTTGGCTGCGCTCGCTCACCCCAGTCACGTACTTAATGTACGCTCCCGGGGATTCCCTCGTTTGCCGCCTTGCTCTGACGCGAATTGCTTTGCGAAAACGGAGGGGCTTTGCATTTGTAAAGGGAACGGCTCCCGGCGTTGCTGCGCTCGGCCGGGCTACGAAGAGCCGCATACGCGGTTGTAGCCCGGATAAGGCGCTTTGCGCCGCGATCCGGGAACGGCTCGAGTGGCCGGCCGGTCCCCTCTCCCGGCAGGGGAGAGGATTAGGGGAGGGGCAAAACCACCCGGAATTAACCGATCTGCCCGTTGCCCAGGTGCTTAACCCGGCGCTTCACTTCTTCCTGCTTGCCGGCGTTGAACGGACGGGCGTCCGGGCTCCCGAGATAGCCGCACACGCGGCGGGTTACCGACACGCGGGAGGCATCGTGGTTGCCGCATTTCGGGCAGGTGAAGCCTTTGCTGGTGCATTCGAACTCACCGGTAAAGCCGCACTCGTAGCATTCGTCGATCGGCGTATTGGTCCCGTAATAGGGCACGTGCTGATAGCTGTAATCCCACACGTCTTCCAGCGCTCTCAGGTTGTGCTGAATATTCGGGTACTCGCCGTAGCAAATAAAGCCCCCGTTAGCCAGCGGCGGATAAGGCGCTTCAAAATCGATTTTATCGTACGGGTTTACCTTCTTCTCTACGTCAAGGTGGAAGCTGTTGGTGTAATACCCTTTATCGGTTACGCCTTCGATCACGCCGAACTCAGCGGTATCCAGACGGCAGAAGCGGTCGCAGAGGTTTTCGCTCGGCGTGCTGTACAGGCTAAAGCCGTAGCCCGTCTCGTCTTTCCATTGGTCTACCGCTTCGCGCAGGCGCTGAACGATGGCGACGCCTTTCTCACGCAGCGCTGCGCTATCGTACATATGCTTGTTGCCGAACAGCGCGTTGATGGTTTCATGAATGCCGATATAGCCCAGCGAAATCGACGCGCGGCCGTTTTTGAAAATCTCAGAGACGTCGTCGTCCGCTTTCAGACGCACGCCGCAGGCGCCTTCCATATACAGAATCGGCGCCACGCGAGCCTTCACCCCTTCCAGACGGGCGATGCGGGTCATCAGCGCTTTACGCGCCAGCTGCAGGCGTTCGTCGAGAAGTTTCCAGAACTCAGTCTCGTCGCCACGGGCTTCCAGCGCGATGCGCGGCAGGTTGAGGCTGATAACGCCGAGGTTGTTGCGGCCATCGTGCACCTGTTCGCCGTCCTCGTTTTCCCACACGCCGAGGAAGCTGCGGCAGCCCATCGGGGTTTTGAACGAGCCGGTCACCTTCACGACCTGATCGTAGTTGAGGATATCCGGATACATGCGCTTGCTCGCGCACTCCAGCGCCAGCTGTTTAATATCGTAGTTCGCATCGCCAAACTTGTGGTTCAGGCCGTCGCGAATGGCGAAGACCAGCTTCGGGAATACCGCCGTTTTACGGTTTTTACCGAGTCCCGCAATGCGGTTGCGCAGAATGGACTGCTGAATCAGACGCGATTCCCAACTGGTGCCGAGGCCGAAACCGAAGGTCACAAACGGCGTTTGACCGTTGGCGGTATGCAGGGTGTTCACTTCATATTCCAGCGACTGGAAGGCGTCGTAGCACTCTTTCTCGGTGCGGGAACGGGCGTAGCCTTCGGCGTCGGGAATGTGCCACTCTTCGGCAATTTTACGGTGCTTATTGAAGCTTTCGGTAACAAACGGCGCCAGTACTTCGTCGATGCGGTTGATGGTCGTACCGCCATAAATATGGCTGGCGACCTGAGCGATAATCTGCGCCGTCACAGCGGTAGCGGTAGAGATCGACTTCGGCGGCTCAATCTCGGCGTTGCCCATTTTAAAACCCTGGGTCAGCATGCCTTTAAGATCGATCAGCATACAGTTGAACATCGGGAAGAATGGGGAGTAGTCGAGATCGTGATAGTGGATCACGCCGCGCTCGTGGGCCATGACCACGTCATGCGGCAGCAGGTGCTGGCGCGCGTAGTGCTTGGCGACGATGCCCGCCAGCAGATCGCGCTGGGTAGGGATGACTTTACTGTCTTTGTTGGCGTTCTCGTTGAGTAACGCCGAGTTGGTCTGCTCAACCAGGCCGCGAATTTCCTGGTTCAGACGACCGCGCTTTTCACGTTGGCTATCGCGGTCGTGGCGATATTCAATGTAGGCGCGCGCCAGCTGCTTGTAGGGACCGGACATCAGCTGGTTCTCAACGGCGGTCTGGATCTCGCTGATATCCACCTGGGCGCGACCCTGCATTTGCTGGCTAACGACTTCTGCGACGGTGGCGCAATAGTCTGCGTCATCGACTCCCGCTGCTTTAGCTGCACGTAGAATTGCTTCATTAATGCGCTCTGACTTGAACGGCACTTTACAGCCATCGCGTTTCATCACATGCGGTGTCATGATCACTCCATAATTTTTTACAGAACAGGTTATCCACAGAGGCGGAAGGTCAACCGAAGTCCCGGGGCGCTGTAGCTGCCGCCGTTTCCCTCCGATCCCGGCCCTTTTTATCCACATCCCATCACCGCCTGAGTACGATGGGTGTGGTGACATAATAGACTATTAATACAATATGTGGGGCCGGGACGCATTTTAAGTTCTATATGTAGTGCTTTGCATCAAAGATGTTTGCAATTTTATTGATGCAGAACAAAGTAAAAAGAGGAGAGCAGGAATGATGGGCGCTTGCGCTTAATGTAAATTTATCCGCTTATAAAATAAGCAAAAATGGGGCCTGAACGCAGGAAATTCAGGCCCGAAAGGAATAACGTCAGGCGAGCAGCGCGTCGTTAAGCAGGTCAACCAGCAGCAGCAGGGCGTAACGCGCGGCCTGCGCATTCTCAGGCAGGGGCAGCAGCGCGGAGGCCATATTGCTCAACGCGTGGTTGACGGGGGTGAGGGCGAAAATTGTCGCTTCCTGTACCCGGGCCAGCAGGGTCGCGCCCTGCAAAATCGCGTCGGCCTCGCCGGTTGCCAGCACCAGCAGGAGATGATCGTCGCTGAGGGTACTGGCGATCATCCGCATCAGGGCGCTGTCCTGGCAGAGATTCATCACGATCCCGATGGAGAGCAGCTGGTGCTGAAGCAGCGTCGCCAGCGCGATGTCCTGTGCGCCGAGGGCGAAACAGTGTACGGCGCGGGCATTTTGCAGGCGCGTGCGCAGCTTTTGCAGCGTTGATTCGGGCGTGCTCACCAGCTGCTGCTCAAGATGTGTGCTAATCAGGCTTAATTTGTCGCGCCACGCGGCGGGCAGCGCGGCGCTCTCCTCGTTAAGCCAGCTGGTACGACGTTCGCAAGCCTGCGCCAGCTGCTTTCGCAAATCACGAATATCCTCGCAGCCGACGGAGCGGGCAAAGCGGGTAATTGTGGCTGCGCTCACGCCAGCGCGCACCGCCAGTTCATCAATCGAAGCGCTGGCGGTAAAACTTAAATTCTGCAGAATAAATGCCGCGACTCTTGATTCCTGAGCGCTAAAGCGAGTCATGCCTTCCTGTAACTGTCCTACGATATCCATGCTTTCAGCCTCTTTTTCCGCCACCGCCTGATTGAAAATATTTTTCAAGTAATGAGGGCTTTTTATACCACGCAATCACGCACGATGCCTGAGATTATTGCCGCTTTCGCTTTTATGCCGGAGTAAAGAGGTGAAAAATAACGCTCCGATCACGTACGTGAAAAAAATTTTCATATAGCCTTCACCCATACCGGCACCTCGTCTTATAGTCGATGGTGTCTGTTTAGCGCTCGCTTACGCCAAATCCATTGGGAGGAATTATGCCACGTATCGTCCTGTGCTGCGCCGCCGGAATGTCCACCAGCATGCTGGTTAACAAAATGAAGGCCGAGGCGCAGCAGCGCGCTCTGGGGCTGGAGATTTACGCCGTACCCGTCGCCGAGTTTGAGCGCGAGTTGCCCAATGCCGACGTGATCTTACTGGGGCCTCAGGTGAAGTATGAAGCGGCCCGATTGACGGAGCTTGCTGCACCGCACGGGAAAGCCGTGGCGGTGATCGACATGGCGGATTACGGCATGATGCGCGGGGCCGCCGTCCTCGATAAAGCGCTCGCTCTGCTGAACTCCTAACCCTTTCCCATCAACGCGTTCATTTCGCAACGCCGCTGCGGCCTTGCGCGGGGATCTGTACGCCAAAAATGAGGCCACTATGCAAACATTGAAAATTGCCGTCATCGGCGGCGGCAGCAGCTATACGCCGGAACTTATCGAAGGCATTATCCTTCGCCATCAGCAGATTCCGGTCACGGAACTGGCGCTGGTGGATGTCGAAGCCGGGCGCGAGAAAGTGGCGATTATCGCCGCGCTGACCCAGCGTATGCTAAAGCGCCATGGCCTCGAACAGGTGAAGGTCAGCGTGCATTTCGGCCTCGATGAGGCCATTCGCGGCGCTCAATTCGTGCTGACCCAGCTGCGGGTTGGGCAGCTGGCGGCGCGGGCGGCGGATGAGCGGTTGGGGCTGAAGTACCATCTGCTGGGTCAGGAAACCACCGGCGTCGGCGGCTTTGCCAAAGCGCTGCGCACGATTCCGGTGATTTTACAGGTTGCTCGCAAGGTGGAAGCGCTGGCGCCCGACGCCTTTATCCTTAATTTTACCAATCCGGCAGGGATCGTGACGGAGGCGGTGAGCCGCTACAGCAGCGCGAAAATCATCGGCCTGTGCAACGTGCCCATCAATATGCAGCACATGATTGCCGGAATGCTGGACGCAAAAGAAGAGGAGGTCCGGCTGAGCTTCGCCGGGCTGAATCATATGGTCTGGGTACACAAGGTGATGCAGGGGCGGGAAGAGGTGACCAGTAAGGTCATCGACATGCTGTGTGACGGTCAATCGCTCTCGATGAACAATATTCAATCGCTGCCGTGGCCGGCGGAGTTTCTGCGGGCCCTGAAGGCCATCCCCTGTCCCTATCATCGCTATTTCTGGCTGACGCCGGCGATGCTGGCGGAAGAGATTGAGGCGGCCAAAACCAAAGGCACCCGCGCGGAACAGGTGATGAAGGTGGAACAGGAGCTGTTTGATATCTATGCCCGGCCCGAGCTGGATGAAAAGCCCGAACAGCTGAGCTTCCGCGGCGGGGCGTACTACTCCGAAGTGGCGGTGGAGCTGATTAACGCCATCTACAACAATCTTGGCAAAGAGATGGTCGTCAACACTCGCAACAACGGCGCGATTCACGGGTTTGATGATGATGCGGTGGTGGAAATTAACAGCATTATTGACGCGCAGGGCGCACGACCGCTGGCCTTTGGCGCGCTGCCGCCGATCATGAACGGGCTGACGCAACAGGTGAAAGCCTTCGAGCGCTTGACGATTGAGGCCGCGGTCCACGGCTGCCGGGATAGCGCGCTGCTGGCGCTGGTGAGTAACCCGCTGGTCGGGAATGTGACCGATGCCCGGGCGCTGCTTGATGAGGTGTTAACCATCAACCGCCCCTGGTTAACGCAGTTTAACTAAACTTTTCCGCCTTCGGGGATACCACTATGTCTCGTACTTCATTTATTGAACGCTATGTCATGCCCGCCGCGCTGAAAATCGGCGGTCAGAAGCATGTCCTGTCGGTACGCGACGGCATTATTCTCAATATGCCGTTTATGCTGATTGGTTCGTTTTTCCTGATATTCGCCTACCTGCCGATTCCCGGCTACGGTGAGATGATGACCAGCGTGTTTGGCGATGCCTGGCGCGATAAGATGCTGTACCCGGTCAAAGCGACCTATGACATCATGGCGCTGCTCTCCGCGTTCGGCATTGCCTACCGCCTGGCGGAAAAATATCGCACCCTGGACCCGCTCAGCGCCGGGGCGATGTCGCTGGTGGCGTTTGTGATGACGATCCCCCAGGTGACGCTCTTTACGCCGGCAGACGGTTCGGCGGCGCAGCTTGTCAAAGGCGTGCTGCCGGTGGGGATGATTGGCAGCCAGGGGCTATTTGTGGCGATTGTGATTTCGCTGCTTTCCACGGAGATCTACCGCCTGGTGGCCAGCCGTAATCTGGTGATCCGCATGCCGGAGGGCGTACCGCCCGCGGTGGCGAAATCTTTTCTCGCCCTGATCCCCGGCTTCTGCGTGCTGGCCGTGGTGCTGGCGCTGCGCCTGATCGTTGAAGCTTCGCCGTTCGGCGATATCAATAGCATGATTACCACCCTTATCGGTATTCCCATGTCGCACGTCGGCGGTTCGCTGCCGGGGATGATTATCTCGGTGATCCTGATTGGTATCCTGTGGACCCTGGGGCTGCACGGCGACACCATTGTGCTGGTGTTTATTCGCCCGGTCTGGCTGTCGAATATGTCGGAAAACCTGGAAGCGTTTCAGAATGGGCTGCCGATCCCGCATATCATCACCCAGCAGTTTTATGACCTGTGGATTGCGCCCGGCGGTACCGGGGCGCTGTTAGGGTTGGTGATTTTTATGCTGCTGCGCAGCCGTAGCCAGCAGATGAAACAGCTGGGGAAAATTGCCGCGCCGGGAGCGCTGTTCAATATCAGCGAGCCGATGGTATTCGGCATTCCGCTGGTGATGAACCCGTACTTCTTCCTGCCGTTTATTTTGACGCCGGTCCTGCTGGTGATTGTCTCGTATACCGCGATGGCCACCGGGCTGGTGATGAAGCCGGCGGGGATTGCGCTGCCGTTTACCACGCCTATTTTTATGAGCGGCTATCTGGCGACGGGAGGGCATATTTCCGGCGCGGTGCTGCAGGTGGTGAACCTGGCGATCTCGCTGGTGATCTACTATCCGTTCTTCCGGGCATGGGATCGCCTGAAGGCGAAAGAAGAGCAGGCGTCCGCGCAGCCGGAAGCCAGCGCGACGCTGTCTGCGGCCGATCGTATTTAAAGCATATTCCCGGAGGCGGCGCTTGACGCGCCTGTCCGGGCTACCGGCTCGCAGAAGATGGTGAACCTGTAGCCCGGGTAAGCGCAGCGCGACCCGGGACTCTCAGCGTAAGCCGTGGGTTACTCCTGCAGCCACCATACCGCTTCAAACGGACGCAGGGTCATATCGGCAGGGCGGTTCGCCGCCTCCGCGTAGTTGCTCATCAGCATCCGCCAGTCGCCGCTCATCGCTTCCGGCTGCCAGCGCTGGAACTCGCGGCTCAGGTTCGCCACGACCACCAGGGTTTGCCCCTGCCACTGACGGCGATAGCACCACAGCGACGGATGTTCCGGCAGCAGATCCTGATAGTCGCCCCAGGTCAGCACCGGCGTGCTCTTGCGCAGCGTAATCAGCTGCTGATAGGCATAAAACACCGATTCCGGGTCCGCCAGCGCCGCATCGGCGTTAATCTCGCGATAGTTATCGCACAGCGCAATCCACGGCTCGCCGGCGGTGAATCCGCCGCCCTCACCGCTGTTCCACTGCATGGGCGTGCGGCTGTTATCGCGCGATTTGCTGGCCAGAATCGCCAACAGTTCATCCGCATCCCGGCCCTGCGCCGCGCGTTCGATAAACATGTTGTGGCTCTCAACGTCGCGATAATCGGTGATGCGCGTAAAGTGCGGGTTGGTCATGCCAATCTCTTCGCCCTGATAGATATAGGGCGTGCCCTGCATGCCGTGCAGCACCATCGCCAGCATTTTCGCCGCCGGGACGCGGTATTCCCCTTCATCACCGAAACGGGAGACGATGCGCGGCTGATCGTGGTTACACCAGAACAGCGCATTCCAGGCGCGATTGTGCATTCCCTGCTGCCAGTGCCTGAACAGCGATTTCAACGCCACAAAATCCGGCCGCGCCAGCGTCCACTTCTCTCCGCCGGGGTAGTCCACCTTCAGATGGTGGAAGTTAAAGGTCATCGAGAGTTCGCTGCCGTCGAGCGCCGCATATTTTTGGCAATGTTCAAGCGTGGTGGAGGACATTTCGCCCACCGTCATCAGATTTCGCGGGGTGAAGACATCGCGGCTCATCTCCTGCAAAAATTCGTGCGCTCGCGGACCGTCGGTATAAAAGCGGCGGCCATCGCCAGCGGTATCGGACGGGAAGGACTGGTCTTTGGAGATAACATTGATCACGTCGAGGCGCAGGCCGTCGACGCCGCGATCGGCCCAAAATTCGCAGACTTTTTTCAGCTCCGCGCGCACCGCCGGATTTTCCCAGTTCAGATCCGCCTGCTCGACGGCGTACAGATGCAGATAGTACTGCTCGCTTTCGGCGTGCCACTGCCAGGCGTTGCCGCCAAACTTAGATTGCCAGTTGTTCGGCGGGGTGGTCGGCTCGCCGTCGCGCCAGATATAGAACTGGCGATACGGACTCTCTTTGCTGAGCGCTTCCCGGAACCAGGCATGCTCGGTCGAAGTGTGGTTCAGCACCATATCCAGCACGATACGAATTCCTCGCACCTTCGCCTGAGCCACCAGCTCGTCGAAATCGTCCAGCGTGCCGTAGGCGGGGTCGATAGCGGTATAGTTGGCCACATCGTAGCCGTTATCCACCTGCGGTGAGACGTAGAACGGCGTCAGCCAGATAGCGTCAACGCCAAGCTTTTGCAGATAGTCGAGGCGGGAGGTGACACCGCGCAGATCGCCGGTACCGGTGCCGATCGTATCCTGGAAACTCTTCGGATAGATTTGATAAATAACGCCGTTTTGCCACCAGAGGGGAAGGGTATTCATATCGCGTTCCTGCTACAAAAAAGGGGGGCGACAGCGCGCCCCGAAAATAAGATGTCAGACAATCTGTAAGGTGCCCTGGCGGAATTTGCGTTGGTAAACGACCGTCGTCAGGACAATCGGCACAATCACGGCAATGGCCATCGCCAGTGCGTAAACCTGCCAGTAGGTGGGTTGAATAGAGAGAATGCCCGGCAGGCCACCGACGCCGATGCCGTTGGCCATCACACCGTTCAGTCCGCACAGCAGCCCGGCAAGACCGGAGCCGACCATCGCGCAAAGCATCGGGAAGCGGTATTTCAGATTGATACCGTACATAGCGGGTTCCGTCACGCCGAGATAGGCGGAAATGGCGGCCGGAACGGAGATTTCGCGTTCGTTCTGTTTACGGCTGGCGATGATTATCCCCACCACTGCCGACGCCTGAGCGATGTTGGACAACGCAATCAGCGGCCATACCGGCGTACCGCCCATGCTTTGAATCATCTGCATATCGATGGCGAGCGTGGTCTGATGGACCCCGGTAATCACCAGCGGCGCGTACAGGAAGCCGAACAGCGCGGCGCCAATCGGTGCGAAGCTGCCGGTTAACAGATGACGCACGGCCCAGGCCACGCCGTCGCCAATCATGCGGCCAACCGGGCCGATAAAAGCGTGGGCGAGAAAGACCGCCAGGATCAGCGAACAGACCGGCACGATCACCAGATAGAGGTAGTCAGGCACGATGCGTTTCAGCCGCGTTTCGATAAAGCCGAGCGCCAGCCCCGCCATCAAGGCCGGGATCACCTGCGCCTGGTAGCCGACTTTCTCAATGGTGAACAGGCCGAAGTTCCATACTTCCGGCACCTGCTGGCCCAGCAGGTAGGCATTCATCAGCTGCGGAGAAACTAACGTAACGCCCAGCACGATGCCGAGGATCGGCGTGCCGCCTATTTTCTTTACCGCAGACCAGCAGATACCCACCGGCAGGTAGAAGAAGATCGCCTCGCCAATTAGCCACAGGAAGTCATAAAGGGTTTTCAGCGACGGATGCATCTGCGCCAGCGTCTGGCCGTTGCTCATTGGCAGATCGCCGATCACGTTGCGGAAGCCTAAGATCAGGCCGCCGCTGATCAGCGCAGGTAGCAGCGGGAAGAAGATCTCCGCGAAATGTGAAATGAGCTGTTCATGCCACTTCATATTCTGACGTGCGGCTTTTTTGGCCTGCTCTTTATCCGCGCTGGCCTGGCCGGTGGTCGCCAGTAGCGCTTTATAGTAGTCGCCAACCTCGGTACCGATCACCACCTGGAACTGACCGGCGTTGGTAAAGCAGCCCTTCACCATGCGTAGTTGTTCAATTTCTTTTGGTTTGGCAATGGCTGGGTTATTCAGCACAAAGCGCAGACGGGTAATACAGTGGCTGACGGTGGCGATATTATCGCGTCCGCCCACCAGTTCGATAAGTTTATCGATGTCCTGCTGATTTACTTTACTCATGATGAGGCCTCATGACCGAGGGGAGAGGTTGCATTTAACTTGCAGCGGATCCTACTCGCTCCGTTTGAATTGCAAAATGGGAACGTTCCCGAAACCCAGCGAAGATCACATAAATCGTTAAGACAGGCTTAATTCAGTACGGCGGGAATCACGATTTGACGGGGTTCACGGTTTCCGGCGATCTGCTCGATCAGCTGCTGCGCCGCCTGGCGTCCGGACTCGGCGTAGCCGGGATCGACCGTCAGGATCTCCGGGTGGAGAAACTTCATCAGCGGCGTGCTGCCGACGCTGGCGAGCTGGAGACGATCGATTCCCTGCTGCTGGAGATATTTGCTGGCTCCCAGCGCGAGGGTATCGGTGGCGCAGACCAGCGCGCTGGTTTCAGCCGACAGCACGCCGGCGACGTTTTCATACCCCTGCTTCATGCCCAGGCCCGGCAGCGCGGCGAGGGGCGTGAGGTGTTTTTTCTGGCAGAAATCGAGGTAGGCTTGGTGGCGGCGCTGCCCGGTGGTGATGTCGCTGTGCGGCACGCCGAGGAAACTGATGTGGCGATGCCCGCGATCGTACAGGCGCTGCATCAGCATCCTGATCGATCCTTCATCGTCATAGCAGACGGAGGCGATGCCCGGCGCGTCGCGGGCCAGCAGCACCAGCGTCTCTCGCCACGGGGTGAGCATCTCTTCATGGATGCCGGTGAAACCAAACAGCACCACGCCGTCGATATTGCGCCGGGCGAGCATGCCGAGATGCTCCTCGACCAGCGCCGGGGAGAACTGGCTCTCCATCATAATCGGATCGTAGCCCTGAGCGTAAAAGGCGGGAAGCATGGTCTGTACGGCGAGGTTTTCCGACAGCGAATCCAGACGGGTGACGATGATCGCCACCACTTTATCGCTCTGGCCGCGCATCGCCCTGGCGGAACGTGAGGGCGAAAACCCGTGCTGCTGCATCACCGCTTCAACGCGCTCACGCGTGCGTTCGCTGACGCCGCTTTCGTTATTAAGCACGCGCGATACCGTCGATTTCCCGACGCCGCTTAAGCGTGCGATATCTTTGATGGTCAGCCGGTTTTGCATGCAGGGTTCTCGTTGTGGTCCGCTTAAAGTGAGCCTAATGCTACTCAACGAAACCACAATGAGCAAAGTCTGGTTTACGTCTGGTTTAGTTGCCCGGGGGTATTATCGCCATAATAGCCACAAATAGATTATCGGCGACGGTATAATTCGCGCCGTTTGTATTCATTTACCGGAGATTTTATGGACCCCGATCCCACTCCTCATCCTCGATGGAGCCCCCTTTTTTTCCGGTAAATCTGCGTAGCGCTGCTTTACCGGAAGCGTAAAGCAGCGATGTCTTTGACGTCCCTGCCATAAAAATAACATGCCTGACAGGTAAGGTTGACTCGCGCCTGTCGGTAGCCTGCGTTCGCTCGCGCGAGCGCGGAGGGACTGTTTATGTTTAAAAATTTTACCCGCCAGCTGTTTGCCCAGCTTGGCCGTCATTTACCGCGTCGTTTAGTACAACGCGATCCGCTACCCGATGCCCGCAATCTGGCGAGCGCGCCGATCCCGGACTCCCTCGGCAAGCAGTGCCTGGACGTGGCGGCAATGGATGAGAATGAAATCTGGCGCGCCTTCGCCAGCCATCCGGAAGGGCTAAATGCGGGCGAAGTGGCGCAGAAAATCGCGCAGTATGGCGAAAATCAGATCCCGGCGCAGAAGCCGTCGCCGTGGTGGGTGCATCTTTGGAGCTGCTACCGCAACCCCTTCAACCTGCTGCTGACCGTTCTGGGTATCGTCTCCTACTCAACGGAAGATCTGTTTGCCGCCGCGGTTATCGCCCTGATGGTGGGGATCTCCACGCTGCTGAACTTTATTCAGGAAGCGCGTTCAACTAAAGCGGCGGACGCCCTGAAGGCGATGGTCAGCAACACCGCGACGGTCCTGCGGGTGGTGAACGAGCAGGGCGAGAGCCGCTGGTGCGAGCTGCCCATCGACCAGCTGGTGCCGGGGGATATCGTCAAGCTATCGGCGGGAGACATGATCCCGGCAGACCTGCGCGTCATTCAGGCGCGCGACCTGTTTGTCGCTCAGGCCTCGCTGACCGGTGAATCGCTGCCGGTCGAAAAAGTGGCCCGCACCCGCGACCCGCTGCAGGCAAACCCGCTGGAGTGCGACACCCTGTGCTTTATGGGCACCAACGTGGTCAGCGGTTCGGCGCAGGCGATTGTTTTCGCTACCGGCGGCGGCACCTGGTTTGGCCAGCTGGCTGGCCGCGTCAGCGAGCAGGAAAGCGAGCCGAACGCCTTTCAGAAAGGCATCAGCCGGGTCAGCATGCTGCTGATCCGCTTTATGCTGGTGATGACGCCGGTTGTGCTGCTGATTAACGGCTATACCAAAGGCGACTGGTGGGAGGCGGCGCTGTTCGCGCTCTCCGTCGCGGTGGGCCTGACCCCGGAAATGCTGCCGATGATCGTCACCTCGACCCTGGCGCGCGGGGCGGTGAAGCTGTCGAAACAGAAAGTGATCGTCAAGCACCTCGACGCGATACAGAACTTTGGCGCGATGGACATCCTGTGCACCGATAAAACCGGCACCCTGACGCAGGATAAAATCGTGCTGGAGAACCACACCGATGTCTCCGGCAAGGTGAGCGAACGCGTGCTGCATACGGCATGGCTTAACAGCCACTATCAGACCGGGCTGAAGAATCTGCTCGATACCGCGGTGCTTGAGGGCGTCGAGCTGGAGTCAGCGCGCGGGCTGGCGGAACGCTGGCAGAAAGTCGATGAGATCCCGTTCGATTTTGAGCGTCGCCGCATGTCGGTGGTGGTGCAGGAGCAGGACAACGTCCATCAGCTGATCTGCAAGGGGGCGCTGCAGGAGATCCTCAACGTCTCGACCCAGGTGCGCTATAACGGCGACATCGTACCGCTGGACGACACCATGCTGCGGCGCATCCGTCGCGTAACCGACACCCTCAACCGTCAGGGACTGCGCGTGGTGGCGGTGGCGACGAAGTACCTGCCCGCCCGCGAAGGCGACTACCAGCGCGCGGATGAATCCGACCTGATCCTTGAAGGCTATATCGCCTTTCTGGATCCGCCTAAAGAGACCACAGCCCCGGCGCTGAAAGCGCTGAAGGCCAGCGGTATTACGGTCAAAATCCTGACCGGAGACAGCGAGCTGGTGGCGGCGAAAGTCTGTCATGAAGTCGGGCTGGACGCGGGTGACGTGGTTATCGGCAGCCAGGTTGAAGCGCTGAATGATGATGAGCTGGCCGAGCTGGCAAAACGTACCACCCTGTTTGCTCGCCTGGCGCCGCTGCACAAAGAGCGTATCGTGACCCTGCTGAAACGCGAAGGACACGTGGTGGGTTTTATGGGCGACGGCATTAACGACGCTCCGGCGCTGCGCGCGGCGGATATCGGTATTTCCGTCGACGGCGCGGTGGATATCGCCCGCGAGGCGGCGGATATCATCCTGCTGGAGAAGAGCCTGATGGTGCTGGAAGAGGGGGTTATTGAAGGCCGCCGGACCTTCGCCAATATGCTCAAGTACATCAAAATGACCGCCAGTTCCAACTTCGGTAACGTCTTCAGCGTGCTGGTCGCCAGCGCCTTCCTGCCGTTCCTGCCGATGCTGCCGCTGCATCTGCTGATCCAGAACCTGCTGTACGATGTCTCCCAGGTCGCCATTCCGTTTGATAACGTAGACGATGAGCAGATCCGTAAACCGCAGCGCTGGAACCCGGCGGATCTCGGCCGCTTTATGGTCTTCTTTGGGCCAATCAGCTCCATATTCGATATTCTGACGTTCTGCCTGATGTGGTGGGTGTTCCACGCCAACACGCCGGAACATCAGACCCTGTTCCAGTCCGGCTGGTTCGTGGTTGGCCTGCTGTCGCAGACGCTGATTGTGCATATGATCCGTACGCGGCGGATCCCGTTTATCCAGAGCCGTGCGGCCTGGCCGCTGATCGTGATGACGCTGCTGGTGATGGTGGTGGGGATTGCGCTGCCGTTCTCGCCGCTGGCGGGCTACCTGCAGCTTCAGGCGCTGCCGCTCAGCTATTTCCCATGGCTGATTGCGATCCTTGCGGGCTATATGACGCTAACCCAGATGGTCAAAGGCTTCTACAGCCGCCGCTACGGCTGGCAGTGAGCGAGGCGCTTTACGTGCAGAAACAACAAAGGCAGCCACGGGCTGCCTTTGTTCATACTGTCTACGATTAGCGACGAATGGCGATCGCTTCGATCTCAATTTTTACGTCTTTCGGCAGACGCGCCACTTCCACGCAGGAGCGCGCCGGGAAGGTGGCGTTGTGCTCGGTGAAGAAGGCTTCATAGGTGGCGTTAACGGTGGCGAAATCGTTGAGGTCTTTGACGAAAACGGTGGTTTTAACGATATCGCCCACTTTCAGGCCCGCGGCTTCGACGATAGCTTTCACGTTCTCCAGAGACTGACGCGCCTGAGCGGCGACATCTTCCGGCACGCTACCGGTTTTCGGGTCTACCGGGATCTGGCCGGAAGTGATGATCATGTTACCCAGATCAACGCCCTGAACGTACGGGCCGATGGCTGCTGGCGCATTTTCCGTCGCGATAGTTTTAGACATGAGTTCTCCTGAAATATGTGAATGTAATCTGACTGGCGTGGGTCATTATAAAGAGTGCTGGCTGCTTTATCATTAAGCAGGCCGCATTTTGCGAAGGAGAAAAGCGGATAACGCAGCGCGCTATCCGCATAAGGCGTGAGCCTGAAGGATGAAGTTAGTGGGTGACTTCCGTCCATGCTTTGGCCCAGTCAGAACCTATACCCGGTTCGAACTGAGTGGCGTACTGGCTCCACTGCACGCAGTAGCCGCTGTAGGGGAACGGGCGACATTGGTACACTTTGCCGTTTTTAGGCTGCATGACCTTCGTTCCCGCCTTATAGCTTTTCAGGTTATCCGGGAAGGTATAGTCGTAGTTTCCCGCAGGCGCAGGCGTCGGATCCGGCTGAACCGTACTCTCTTCCAGCATCAGGTCAATGACCCCCTGGCTGAGGGTGGCGCCCTGCGCATTGCTGGCTGAGTAGCGCAGCATATGATGACCTGCCTGAACGTTGGTCAGCGGAATAGATACCGTCAGGGAGCGATTATCTATCGTCTGCTGAATGCTCCCTTTCTGCGTGCCCGCATGGTCGTTGACGGTGGCGGTGAGATGCATTTTGCCGCTGGCCGTGGCGTTGAACGTCACCGTCGCTTTCCCGTTGGCGATTTTGGTTGCGTTAACGTTGGCGACGCTCAGGGATTCTTCCACGATATCGTCTGACTGCGACTCGGCGTAGGTCAGCGTAACGCTTTGAACGGTGCTGTCTTTTGGCACATACACCTGGTTAACGCCGTGGAGGGGGGTAATGTTGCCATCACTCCCTTTTACCCCGGCGCGCAGCTTGCCCTGGTGCGCGGTATTAATAGCTTCAGCCAGATCGTAAGACCACTGGCTGCTTTTTCCTTGCGCTTCGCTGGCGATGGTCAATTCCGTTTGTAGCGAATGAACTTCACCGCTCGCGTTAAAGAAATGGGCAATGACTTTATCTCCCGCATGCAGATCTTTCCCGCTAAGCTGGCCGGCGAGCTGCGTTGTCCAGAGGGATTCATTCTCCGTTTCATCGCTGGCGCCGCCGAAATCAACGTCAATGGCCTGATAAAAACTATTTGCCGTATCGGCAATTTCCCAGACGGCATAAATAACCTGATAGCCGGTGCGATCGGGTACATTACAGGAGTGCGTGACCTGTACAGCCGGCGTCGCGCCATTACCGTCGATTTGACAAAATGGCTTAGTTTCAAAATCGCTGCGCGTCAGCGGCTTATTTTGATCCCAGTTCTGTTTGGTAATGTAATAACGCCAGTTAGTCGTTCTATGCGGCGCAGAATGGTGCCAGACGAAATTATTTTTACCGCTCTTTATCGTGGTTTTCGCCCAGCGTGTCGGGCTCTGGCTATCCAGCTGCGAGAAGTTGCTTTTACCCGCGCTGGCCAGTTTACCATCAGGCGGCATTGCCCCTTCAGGAAAACCGCTCGCTTGCTCGACGCTTTGCGGTTCCCACTGCACCGAACCGCAGTCGGTGTTTTTCCCTAAATGACATTGGTACGCCCGACTTGGCGGCGATTCCACATAGCCGTGCGCCAATGCTGAGGAGGTAAATAATAATGTTGCTGTATATAACGATATTTTTTTCACTTTCATAATTCATCCTGTGAACATTGATTAAATAATGGAAAACGCACTGGAGTGTATGAAGGGAAAAATTCAGGTTCAATAGCAGTGATATTTAATGATTAATCTCATTGTTTGTTATTTTTAATTATGAGGCGTGTTGATGAGAAATTGATGAATGTTGATTATCTGACCCGAGGTCAGTGAGTTGACGGCCGTGCGGATGATTTAAATTATCGTTCAGGAGCAGTCCCGTTTATCGGGCTGCTCCTGATAAAACCTGGCGAATTTAATTTGCCAGCACGACATGATGTGAAAATTCTTTTTCACAATATTTGCACTTCAGCGCGATATCGTTTTCGCGTTTCTTCACCGCAAAGCTGGAGGACACCGGCTCGGCGTGGCTAATACAGTTGCTGTTCGGGCATACCAGCACGTTGTTAATACGGTCCGGCAGATTCGGTCGGGATTTACCGACGACTTCATACTCATCAATGCGGTTTACCGTGGCCTGCGGCGCGTACAGGGAGAGCTGGTTGACCTGCTCGTCGGTCAGGAAGGTGTTCTCAATTTTGATCAAATCTTTGCGGCCCATTTCGCCTGACGGCAGGTTCAGGCCGATGGTGATGCGCTGATCCGTTTCGGTCAGTTTGAACAGGGTCAGCAGCTTAAAGCCGACCTGCGCCGGGATATGGTCGATAACGGTGCCACGTTTGATGGCTTCTACCTGTAATTTATTGTCGTGTGTCATCTCTTTTCCCCTTACAGTGCCAGATCGCTATTCAGTACCAGCGCCAGTAACGCCTGGCGCGCGAAGATGCCGTTACCCGCCTGCTGGAAGTACCAGGCGTGCGGCGTTTTATCGACATCGGTGGTGATTTCATCAATGCGCGGCAGCGGATGCAGCACCTTCATGTTCGCGCGTGCGCCTTCCAGGTCGGCGGCGCGCAGGACGAACTGCGCCTTCACGTTGGCATATTCCGACGGATCGAGGCGCTCTTTCTGCACGCGGGTCATATACAGAATGTCCACCTCTTCCATCACCTCTTCAATGGCGCTATGCAGGCTCCAGGCAATGCCTTTTTCGTCGAGCATGTCGAGGATGTACTGCGGCATGGCCAGCGCGTCCGGGGCGATAAAGTAGAAGCGGTTGCCGTTAAATTTCGCCAGCGCCTGGGTCAGGGAGTGAACGGTGCGGCCGTATTTCAGGTCACCCACCATCGCCACGTTAAGATTTTCCAGACGGCCCTGGGTCTCCTGAATGGTGAACAGATCCAGCAGGGTCTGCGTCGGATGCTGGTTCGCGCCGTCGCCGGCGTTGAGTACCGGAATACCGCCGGAGAACTCGGTCGCCAGACGCGCCGCGCCCTCCTGCGGGTGGCGCATGACGATGGCATCGACATAGGTGCTGATGACCGAGATGGTATCGGCCAGGGTTTCGCCTTTTTTGCCCAGCGAGGTGTTGCTGCTGTCTGAGAAACCGACCACGCTGGCGCCCAGGCGGTGCATGGAGGTCTCAAACGACAGGCGGGTGCGGGTCGACGCTTCAAAAAAGCAGCTGGCGATCACTTTATGCTTGAGCAGCTCCGGTTGCGGATTGGCTTTGAGTTTTGCTGCGGTTGCCAGTACCAGTTCAAGGTCTTCGCGGCTGAGATCGTTTATGGAAATGATATGTTTTTGATATAGCGGGTTAGCCATGTTTATCTCCTGACGCCTGGGCAAAAAAAAAGCCCCTTAAATAAGGGGCTTTACGAATACGGATGCAACGGAAAGAAAAAACGGCAGGCCAGCGTCTGTTTTCAGACGCGGTAAGACGCGATGTCGTACACACTGAACCATAATTCCTCCCGGCAAAACGGGTGGCATTATACGCAGCTCATATTTCGGATCAAGCGATTAATCCACAAACAGGTAAACGTTTGCCTGGGGAATCATGCGTTAACGCAAAAAACCCGCAAAAAGAGGTGGTATGGCAGTCGGATGGGGGGTATAAACGCGAAATGAAAAGCTGTTTTATATTTGAGGGCTATTATGATCGTTGGAAATATTCACCATCTGCAAAGCGGGTTGCCGGCGTCTCTGCGTGAGGCGATCGAACATGTTAAAGCGCATGTCACCGACGCGACGCCGCTGGGTAAACATGATATTGACGGCAACAACCTGTTCTATCTCATTTCCGAAGATACCACCGAGCCGATGGCCGACCGCCGCGCCGAGTATCACGCCCGCTACCTGGACATCCAGATTGTACTGAAAGGCCAGGAAGGAATGACCTTTAGCGTTCTCCCTGCCGGCGCGCCGGATATCGACTGGCTGGCGGAGAAAGACATCGCTTTCCTGGCGGAGGGGGCGCAGGAAAAAACCGTCATCCTCAGCGAAGGCGACTTTGTGGTGTTCTATCCCGGTGAAGTGCATAAGCCGCTGTGCGCCGTGGGCACGCCGGCGAAGGTGCGCAAAGCGGTAGTGAAGATGCTGATGGCGTAAAAAATACCCCGGGCTGCGGCTGGCGCCTTGCCCGGGCTACAGATCCGCGCGGTTTGGGGGCGGGTAGCCCGGATAAGCGCAGCGCAATCCGGGGAAATATCGCGGGAACGCTTACTTACCCAGCGTCGCCACCATCACCGCTTTGATGGTATGCATGCGGTTTTCCGCCTGGTCGAAAACGATGCTCGCCGCGGATTCAAATACCTCGTCGGTGACTTCCATACCGCCGTGCAGGCCGTACTCCGCCGCCATCTGTTTGCCGAGCGTGGTCTGGTCGTCGTGGAACGCGGGCAGGCAGTGGAGGAATTTCACCTGCGGATTGCCGGTCAGCGCCATCATCTCGCTATTTACCTGATACCCGCGCAGCAGCGCGATACGCTCCGCCCACTTCTCTTTGGCTTCGCCCATCGATACCCAGACGTCGGTATAGATAAAGTCCGCGCCCTTCACGCCCGCCGCAATATCTTCGGTCAGCGTAATATTGCCGCCGTTTTTCTGCGCCAGCGCCCGGCACTGCTCGACCAGCTTCTCTTCCGGCCAGCAGGCGGTTGGCGCGACCAGACGCAGATCCAGCCCGGTCAACGCGGCGGCTTCGAGCATGGAGTTGCCCATATTATTCCGCGCGTCGCCGGCGTAGACCAGGGTCATCTGATTAAAGGCTTTGCCCGGCAGATGCTCCTGCATGGTCAGTAAGTCCGCCAGCAGCTGGGTGGGGTGGAATTCGTTGGTCAGGCCGTTCCATACCGGAACGCCGGCATACTCGGCCAGGGTTTCAACCACTTCCTGGCCGTGGCCGCGATATTGAATACCGTCGTACATGCGCCCCAGCACGCGGGCGGTGTCTTTAATCGACTCTTTATGGCCAATCTGGCTGCCGCTGGGGCCGAGCCAGGTGACGCGAGCGCCCTGGTCAAATGCGGCAACTTCGAAAGAGCATCGGGTGCGGGTAGAGTCTTTTTCGAAGATGAGCGCGATGTTTTTGCCGGTGAGATGCTGAATTTCAATATTGTTTTTCTTATCAGCTTTAAGCCTGGCCGCCAGCTCAAGCAGAGCGGTGATTTCGGCGGGGGTAAAATCGAGCAACTTTAAAAAATGCTTCTGATAAAACGCGGACATGGTTCCCTCACATGGCTTAAGCCATTTGTTGAATTAAAATTCACTTTATATGTATGAATATTCATTTGCAACCCCGTGTCATAAATCTTTCGCTCAGAAGGTGGAGGCAATCACGGCGGTATGTGACAATAGAAGCATCCGCGACACATTATGAGGAACGAGCCATGGCAAACCCGGAATTACTGGAAGAACAGCGTGAAGAAACGCGCCTGATTATTGAAGAGCTGCTCGAAGACGGCAGCGATCCTGACGCGCTGTACACCATTGAGCATCATCTCTCTGCCGATGATTTCGAAACGCTGGAGAAAGTGGCGGTCGAGGCCTTCAAGCTGGGCTACGAAGTGACTGAGCCGGAAGAGCTGGAAGTCGAAGAGGGCGATACCGTGATTTGCTGCGATATTCTCAGCGAATCCGCGCTGAATGCCGAGCTGATTGACGCCCAGGTTGAGCAGCTGATGACCCTGGCGGAAAAATACGACGTTGAATACGACGGCTGGGGCACCTACTACGAAGATCCGAACGGGGAAGACGAAGAAGGTGACGACGACGAAGATCTGGTTGATGAAGACGATGACGGCGTTCGCCACTAAGTAGCAGAGGTATACGGCGGTGCGGTATGCCGCCGTATAGCAAGGAATTTTAATGGATTACCCGCAAATACTCGCCCCGATTTTAAGCTTTCTGCATTGCCCAACTCCTCAGGCGTGGATTGATGAAGCCCGTAAACCGGAAAACCTCCCGCTGCTGTTGACCGACCATATGGTGTGCGAGCTGAAAGCGGCGCAAAACGCTATGCTGCTGGTGCGTCGATACGTCGCGGATAAAGCGGACGCGGATGAGCTGCTGGCCTGCCTGAAGCCGTATGAGGACTTCACCTACCGCTGGGGGCCGGAGCCGGATTTCGTCGCGCTGCATAAGCAGATAAATAAAAGCGCCATGCCGCAGACCGACGATCCCTGGGGACGTCAGCTACTCGACAGCATGATTCTGCTGATCAAAGAGGAGCTGCATCACTTCTGGCAGGTGAGGGAAATCATGCTTTCCCGCGAAATCCCGTACGTCAAAATCACCGCCAGCAACTATGCCCGCGGGCTGCGCCGGGAAGTGCGTTCTCACGAACCGGTCATGCTGATCGATAAACTCATCTGCGGAGCCTATATTGAAGCCCGCTCCTGCGAGCGTTTTGCCGCGCTGGCGCCATGGCTGGATGACGATCTGCAGAAGTTTTATCTGTCGCTGCTGCGTTCCGAAGCGCGCCACTATCAGGACTATCTGGACCTGGCGCAGAGAATCGCCCAGGACGATATCAGCGAACGCGTGCGCCAGCTTGGCGAAGCGGAAGCGGCGCTTATTAACGCGCCTGAAGCGGAGTTTCGTTTTCACAGCGGCGTGCCCGCCTGAGCGTCAGGTCGCCGCTTCACCGCCGCGGCCTGACGATCCATTACAGATTGGCGTTTTTGTCTTTCTCTGCCGTCGCGGCGGCTTTGGGCGCGCCGAGGGTCGCTTTAAACCAGTTCACCACCCGTTCAATAACCGGCTTCTGATACCAGCTGTCATCGCCGTGCTCCGCGCCCGCCAGCAACACGTAATCAGCCGGGTTGCCCTCCTTTTTCAGCGCGCGATAGAGCTGTTGACTTTGTACCGGTGAAACCAGGGTGTCGGCGCTGCCGTGCATAATTAAAAACGGCGGCTTTTTACCGCTGATATGGCCCATCGGGCTGGCCGCCAGGGCTTTTTGCGGATCGCTGTCAATCGTCGCTCCCGGCCAGTCGCGAAAGGCGCTACCGTGTACCAGCAGTGCTTCAGTGACCGCCGGCGACTGGTGCACTTTTTGAATCGCCTGCGGAAAACCTTCGCCGATATTCAACAGGTTCGAAATACCGTACAGCGTGGCGGCGGCCTGCACGTCCGAGGATTGCGCCAGGTTATCGCCACGATCGAACGTTTTGTCACCGTTGGTGAGCGCCAGCATCTGCGCCATATAGCCGCCTGCGGAATCCCCCAGCACGCCAATACGCGACGGGTCTATACCGTATTCCGCGGCATGTTCGCGCAGATAGCGAACGGCGGCTTTACCATCGATAACCGGGGCCGGAAAGGTGTCGGGAACCGTACGGTATTCCGCCGCCGCGACGACGAATCCCGCCGCCGCCAGCGCCATACGCATCTCGATAAACTTATTCCAGGCCGCGCTGGTGAAACCGCCGCCGGGGAAATAGATGATTGCCGGTTTCAGATCGCCGTTACGCGGTACCAGTAAAGACATATGCAGCTGACGAACGGCGACGGTGCTTTTTACCTGGCTATAAACGATATCGTTGAGCGCATCGATACGGCCCCGGGTTTTTTCCACGCGAATGACCTGAGCGCCTTCGGTATTGCCAGCAAGTTCGCCGGCGTTAACGCAGGAAGCCATGCCGGCAAGCAGCAGGCCGCCGGTGAGCAGGAGGGGGAGTTTTTTCATGATGTTCTATCCTGAGCAAAGCCTGCCGCGGCGGCAGGCGAAAAGATCCAATGCTCGAAGAGTGTATTAGCGAAAACGGGCGGTGAATAACGCTCTTTTTGCATGAAAACCATGCATTTTTTCGATTAATCAACGTCGCCGTTTTGCGGGCGCTACAGCACTTTCAACATCCTGACTTCGCAGTCAACGTGGCCGGTGCAGCCCAGCGGCTCAGCAATATGCTCGAAGCCGAGGTGCTCATATAAACCGACCGCTTCTTTCAGGAAGGCGGTGGTTTCCAGATAGCAGCGTTTGAATCCCTGCTCGCGGGCGTAATCAAGGGCCATCAGCGCCAGCTTTTTCGCCAGCCCCTGGCCGCGCGCGGAGGTCATAAAATACATTTTTTGTAGTTCGCAGATATCGGGCTCGCTGCAGGAGAGCGGTGCCACGCCGCCGCCGCCCACCACTTCACCATTCTGCTCAACGACCCAATAGGCGGAACCCGGCTGGCTATAAAGCTCATAGAGTTCATCCAGATTCGGATCGGCTACCGTATAGCCTTTGTCGGCGGTCAGACCATATTCAGCGGAGACCTGGCGGATAACAGCGGCAATCGCCGGATTATCATTAGCCGTGATGCGGCGCAGGGTTAGCGGTAGGGTTGCGCTCGTATTCATGTGAAGACTCATTGCAAAATAATGACGGATAATGTTGTTAATAACACTGCGGGAGGGGAGAGTGCAAGCGAGGATCTTTCACAGAAAACGCCCCTTATCCGAATGGATAAGGGGCGAGTGAATTACAGCGCGGCGATAATCGCCTGCTGCTCAATCAGCTTCGCTTTTGCTTCCGCGTAACCTTCCAGCTTCTCACGCTCTTTGGCGATCACCGCTTCCGGCGCGCGCGCCACAAAGCCTTCGTTGGAGAGTTTGCTTTCGATGCGGCCAATCTCGCCTTCGATTTTGGTCACCTCTTTAGCGAGGCGCGCCAGCTCATCTTCTTTATTGATAAGGCCAGCCATCGGGATCAGCAGCTCGGCGCCGTCGATAATTTTGGTCACGGAAACCGGACCTTTATCATCGGCAGGCAGCACGGTGATGCTTTCCAGACGCGCCAGGTTCAGCAGGAAGCTGCGGTTGTCGTTCACGCGACGAATCGCGGCTTCGCTGCAGCCGCGCAGCAGCAGCTCCAGCGGCTTACCTGGGGCGATGTTCATTTCCGCACGGATGTTACGCACGGCGACGATCGCCTGCTTCAGCCATTCGGTATCGGCCAGCGCCGCTTCGTCAACCTGAGACGCATCGTACTGCGGGAACGGCTGCAGCATGATGGTATCGGCAGTGATACCGCAAATGACCTTCACGCGCTGCCAGATGGTCTCGGTGATGAACGGAATAATTGGGTGCGCCAGGCGCAGCAGACCTTCCAGAACGGTCACCAGCGTGTGACGGGTGCCGCGCAGCTCAGACTCGGAACCGCCGTTCATTACCGGCTTGGTCAGCTCCAGATACCAGTCGCAGAACTGGTTCCAGGTGAACTCGTACAGAATGCCTGCGGCAATATCGAAGCGGAAGCCGTCCAGCGCCTCGCGGTAGGCTTTGATGGTCTGGTTGAATTCCGCCAGGATCCAGCGGTCCGCCAGCGACAGGGTCATCTCGCCGCCGTTAAAGCCGCAATCCTGATCTTCGGTATTCATCAGCACAAAGCGGCTGGCGTTCCACAGCTTGTTGCAGAAGTTACGGTAACCTTCCAGACGCTTCATATCCCAGTTGATATCGCGGCCGGTAGAGGCCAGCGCCGCCAGGGTAAAGCGCAGGGCGTCGGTACCGTGCGGCTCAATGCCGTTCGGGAACTGCTTCTCGGTGCGTTTGGCGATTTTTTCCGCCAGCTGCGGCTGCATCATGTTACCGGTGCGTTTTTCCAGCAGCTCCGGCAGGGAAATGCCGTCGACCATATCCAGCGGGTCGATAACGTTGCCCTTCGATTTGGACATCTTCTGGCCTTCGTCATCGCGGATCAAACCGGTCATATAGACGGTTTTAAACGGCACCTGCGGCTTGCCGTTTTCATCTTTGATGAAGTGCATGGTCATCATGATCATGCGGGCAATCCAGAAGAAGATGATGTCGAAGCCGGAAACCATCACGCTGGTCGGGTGGAACTGACGCAGGGCATCGGTGTTTTCCGGCCAGCCGAGGGTGGAGAAGGTCCACAGCGCGGAGGAGAACCAGGTATCGAGAACGTCTTCGTCCTGGCGCAGCGCCACGTCGGCGCCCAGGTTATTTTCCTGACGCACTTCGTCTTCGGTGCGGCCAACGTAGACGTTGCCGTCGTTGTCGTACCATGCCGGGATGCGGTGACCCCACCACAGCTGGCGGGAGATACACCAGTCCTGAATATCGCGCATCCAGGAGAAGTACATGTTTTCGTACTGCTTCGGCACGAACTGGATGTCGCCGTTCTCCACCGCTTCAACCGCCGGTTTAGCCAGCACGTCGGCGCGGACGTACCACTGGTCGGTCAGCATCGGCTCAATTACCACGCCGCCGCGGTCGCCGTACGGGACGGTCAGATCGTGCGGTTTAATCTCGTCCAGCAGGCCCAGGGCGTCGATAGCGGCAACCACCGCTTTACGCGCGGCAAAGCGCTCCAGCTTCTGGAACTCCGCCGGGATGACGTTTGAGTAGACATCGGACTCGTTGCCTTTGGTGTCGTAAACTTCCGCGGTTTCGCGGATGTCGCCGTCAAAGGTCAGGATGTTGATCATCGGCAGCGCATGACGCTTGCCCACTTCATAGTCGTTAAAGTCGTGCGCCGGGGTGATCTTCACGCAGCCGGTGCCCTTTTCCATATCGGCGTGTTCATCGCCCACAATCGGAATGCGGCGGTCAACCAGCGGCAGGATCACGAATTTGCCGATAAGGTCTTTATAGCGCGGATCTTCCGGGTTAACGGCCACGCCGGTATCGCCCAGCACCGTCTCCGGACGGGTGGTGGCGACGACCAGATAATCTTTACCGTCAGCGGTTTTCGCGCCGTCGGCCAGCGGATAGCGGATATGCCACATCGAGCCTTTAGACTCGCGGTTTTCCACTTCCAGATCGGAGATGGCGGTGCGCAGTTTCGGGTCCCAGTTGACCAGGCGCTTGCCGCGGTAGATCAGATCTTCTTTGTACAGGCGGACAAAGACTTCTTTTACGGCGTTGGACAGGCCTTCGTCCATGGTGAAGCGCTCGCGCTCCCAGTCCACGGAGTTGCCCAGGCGGCGCATCTGACGGGTAATGGTGCCGCCGGATTCCGCTTTCCACTGCCAGATTTTATCGATAAAGGCGTCGCGACCGTAGTCGTGGCGGGTTTTACCTTCTTCGGCGGCAATCTTACGCTCAACCACCATCTGGGTAGCGATACCCGCGTGGTCGGTACCGGCCTGCCACAGGGTGTTTTTACCCTGCATGCGCTGGTAGCGAATCATGGTATCCATGATGGTTTGCTGGAAGGCATGACCCATATGCAAACTGCCGGTGACGTTCGGCGGCGGGATCATGATGCAGAAACTTTCCTGGCTTTCGTCGCCATTGGGTTTGAAATAGCCCTGCTTTTCCCAGTGCTCGTAAAGCGGCTGTTCGATATCTTGGGGGTTGTATGTCTTTTCCATTATTTCCAGGTTGCCGTGTTCAGGTTGAAACCAGCCATGCGGTACGCTTTATAGCGTTCGCGCGCCAGTTGTTTCAAAGAATCTTCATAAGGGACGAAGTCTATCACTTCTGTGAAAGCGGTGGCAAAATCTGCAAAGTTTAGCCGCAGGCTAATCAGAATATCCCGCGGGCTGCTGTTGCGCTTTTGCGGCCAGGCAATCTCCACCGGCGCGCCGCCGCGCGGACCTTCTCCCGCCAGATTATGCGGAACGAAACTTTCCGCGGGTCGAGCCCAGAGCGCTTCGTCCAGACGAATGGCCTGCTGCTCATCTTCACAGGCGATGAGTACCCGCTTGCCGCTGCGCCAACGTTCTGCGGCAATGTCACACACCAGTTGTTCAACGGCGCTCAGGCCGTCTTGTTGCGTATCATTGTCCAGAAGATAGAACGTTGCGTTTTTCATATATGGGGCTTCTTGTGGTGACTTTAAATGCTTAAGCCGGGCGGCGCTACGCTGACCCGGCCTATAAACGGCATCTTTTCGTTGGCCCGGCAAGCGTAACGCCGCCGGGCATCAGACGGCAATTACTCTTCGCCGGTAAATCCGGCGCGATTAAGCAGGAACTGCGACAGCATCGCTACCGGACGACCGGTCGCGCCTTTGGCTTTCCCGGAACGCCACGCGGTACCGGCGATATCCAGGTGCGCCCAGTTGTACTTGCGGGTAAAGCGCGCCAGGAAGCAGCCCGCGGTAATCGCCCCGCCGGGACGGCCGCCGATATTGGCCATATCCGCAAAGTTAGACTCCAGCTGCTCCTGGAACTCGTCGCCAAGCGGCAGACGCCATGCGCGATCGCCCGCCAGTTCGGACGCGCCGATCAGCTCGTGGGCCAGCGGGTTGTGGTTCGACATCAGACCGGTGATGTGGTGGCCCAGCGCAATCACGCAGGCGCCGGTCAGCGTGGCCACGTCGATAACGGTTTCCGGCTCGAAGCGCTCAACGTAGGTCAGCACATCGCACAGCACCAGACGCCCTTCGGCATCGGTGTTCAGCACTTCCACCGTTTGCCCGGACATCGTGGTCAACACGTCGCCTGGACGATAGGCGCGGCCGCCCGGCATGTTTTCACATCCGGCCAGCACGCCGACAACGTTCAGCGGTAGCTGAAGTTCGGCAACCATACGCATCACGCCGTACACCGCCGCCGCGCCGCACATGTCGTATTTCATCTCGTCCATGCCTTCGGAAGGCTTGATGGAGATGCCGCCGGAGTCAAAGGTCAGACCTTTACCCACCAGCACGATAGGGCGCGCGTCTTCCGCCGGGTTGCCTTTATATTCAATAACCGACATCAGCGATTCATTTTGCGAACCGTTGCCGACCGCCAGATAGGAGTTCATTCCCAGCTCTTTCATCTGCTGTTCGCCGATAACGCGGGTAATGACGTTCTTACTGTAGGTATCGGCCAGCTGGCGCGCCTGAGAGGCCAGATAGGCGGCGTTACAGATGTTTGGCGGCATATTGCCGAGATCTTTCGCCGCTTTGATGCCGGCAGCAATCGCCAGACCGTGCTGAATGGCGCGTTCGCCGCTGGTCAGCTCGCGACGGGTTGGGACGTTGAAGACCATTTTACGCAGCGGGCGACGCGGCTCGCTTTTGTTGGTTTTCAGCTGGTCAAAACTGTACAGCGTCTCTTTGGCGGTCTCGACCGCCTGACGCACTTTCCAGTAGTTATTGCGGCCTTTGACATGCAGCTCGGTCAGGAAGCAGACGGCTTCCATTGAGCCGGTATCATTCAGCGTATTGATTGTTTTCTGAATGACCTGCTTGTACTGACGTTCATCCAGCTCGCGCTCTTTGCCGCAACCAATAAGCAGAATGCGCTCTGACAGAATGTTCGGCACATGGTGCAGCAATAAAGTCTGGCCAGGCTTGCCTTCCAGCTCGCCGCGACGCAGCAGGGCGCTAATATAACCGTCGCTAATTTTATCAAGCTGTTCGGCGATGGGGGAGAGGCGACGTGGTTCAAAGACGCCGACCACGATACAGGCGCTCCGCTGCTTCTCCGGGCTACCGCTTTTTACACTGAACTCCATGCACTATGCTCCTGAATCTTAAAGACAACAGTGGTGGCTACAGATATACTCGTCGTCTTTCAAGTTGCAGATGCGTTGGCTGCGCCTGCTCACCCCTGTCACTTACCTGATGTAAGCTCCGGGGCTTCACAGTCTTGCCGCCTGCCTGCAACTCGAAATCCATAGAGTATAGAAATTGAAAGCTTTCGTAACTCATGTCCGCTGTTGTGGTGACTTCGTGTTAATCTTAACGTTATTACGGCCTTGGTTCGTCAGAAAAGATCCTGATACGCAGAACCAGCGAGTCATTTAATCTTAGCGATGTTTTCGACGACCAAAGAGAATAAATGACGTTTAAGCCATGAAACAAGCAATTTTCCTGCAATAAAACGGGTTTTTACGGGCGTATTTATAGTGATAATCATAAGATATCTGGTTCGTGAGACGCTGAAAAGCCAGTTGGCGATCCTATTCATCCTGCTGCTCATTTTCTTTTGTCAGAAACTGGTCAGGATCCTCGGCGCCGCTGTTGATGGCGATATCCCGACAAATCTGGTTCTCTCGCTGTTAGGGCTGGGCGTACCTGAAATGGCGCAGCTTATTCTGCCCCTGAGCTTATTCCTCGGGCTGCTGATGACGCTGGGCAAACTGTATACCGAAAGCGAAATTACGGTGATGCACGCCTGCGGCCTGAGTAAAGCCGTGCTGGTGAAAGCCGCCATGATCCTGGCGCTCTTTACGGGCGTCGTCGCGGCGGTCAACGTGATGTGGGCCGGCCCCTGGTCTTCTCGTCACCAGGATGAAGTGCTGGCGGAAGCGAAAGCGAACCCCGGCATGGCGGCGCTGGCTCAGGGCCAGTTCCAGCAGGCCAGCGACGGCAGCGCGGTGTTGTTTATTGAGAACGTCAACGGCAACCGCTTCAGCGACGTTTTCCTTGCTCAGCTGCGGCCGCGAGGCAACGCGCGCCCGTCGGTGGTGGTCGCGGATACCGGCGAGCTCTCGCTGCGTAAAGACGGCTCGCAGGTGGTGACCATGAATCAGGGCACCCGCTTTGAAGGCACCGCGATGCTGCGCGACTTCCGCATTACCGACTTCAAAAACTATCAGGCGATAGTCGGCCATCAGGCGGTGGCCTCCGACCCGAACGATACCGAGCAGATGGATATGCGCACCCTGTGGCATACCGATACCGATCGCGCCCGGGCGGAGCTGCACTGGCGCTTCACGCTGGTGGCAACGGTGTTCATCATGGCCCTGATGGTGGTGCCGCTCAGCGTGGTGAACCCGCGCCAGGGCCGCGTGCTGTCGATGCTGCCGGCGATGCTGCTCTATCTGGTGTTCTTCCTGCTGCAAACGTCGATTAAATCGAGCGGCGGTAAAGGCAAAATGGATCCGATGGTCTGGATGTGGGCGGTAAACCTGCTCTATTTCGCGTTGGCCGTGCTGTTGAACCTGTGGGATACGGTGCCGATGCGCCGCTTCCGTGCCCGTTTTAACAAAGGAGCGGCGTGATGCAGGCGTTTGGGGTACTTGACCGTTATATCGGTAAGACGATTTTCAATACCATCATGATGACCCTGTTCATGCTGGTTTCCCTCTCGGGCATCATCAAGTTTGTCGACCAGCTGAAAAAGGCCGGGCAGGGCAACTATGATGCGCTGGGGGCCGGAATCTACACGATTCTCAGCGTGCCGAAAGATATCCAAATCTTCTTCCCGATGGCGGCGCTGCTCGGCGCGCTGCTGGGGCTGGGGATGCTGGCGCAGCGCAGCGAACTGGTGGTGATGCAGGCTTCCGGCTTTACCCGTCTGCAGGTGGCGCTGTCGGTGATGAAAACCGCGATTCCGCTGGTGCTGCTGACCATGGCGATGGGCGAGTGGGTTGCCCCGCAGGGCGAGCAGATGGCGCGTAACTATCGTGCTCAGCAGATGTACGGCGGTTCGCTGCTTTCCACTCAGCAGGGGCTATGGGCGAAAGACGGCCATAACTTTGTGTATATCGAGCGGGTAAAAGGCAACGATGAGCTGGGCGGGGTGAGCATTTACGCCTTTAACGACCAGCGCCGCTTACAGTCCGTTCGCTATGCCGCTTCGGCAAAGTTCGACACCGAGAATAAGCTCTGGCGACTGTCGCAGGTGGATGAATCCAACCTGACTGACCCGAAACAGGTCACCGGAACGCAGACGGTCAGCGGGACCTGGAAGACCAACCTGACGCCGGACAAGCTCGGCGTGGTGGCGCTGGACCCGGACGCGCTGTCCATCAGCGGCCTGCACAACTATGTTACCTATCTGAAGTCCAGCGGTCAGGATCCGGGCCGCTATCAGCTCAATATGTGGAGCAAAATCTTCCAGCCGCTGTCGGTGGCGGTGATGATGCTGATGGCGCTGTCGTTTATCTTCGGCCCGCTGCGTAGCGTACCGATGGGCGTCAGAGTGGTGACCGGGATCAGCTTCGGCTTTATCTTCTACGTGCTGGACCAGATTTTCGGCCCGCTCACCCTGGTGTACGGCATTCCGCCGATTATCGGCGCGCTGTTGCCGAGCGCCAGCTTCTTCTTGCTGAGCCTCTGGCTGATGATGCGTAAAACCTGACGTCACGCGCCCCCTTCCTGAATTCAGAAAGGGGGCTTTTTTTAGCGTTTCCGCCCGCCAAGTAAGCTTCCCAGCATTCCCCTGACTATCTGGTTGGTGACCTGACGCACCGCGCTCCTGGCCGCCGTTTGCACAATGCCGTCGCGTTTGCCGCCGCGCGGCCCGGTGGTGCCGAACAGAATGTCTTTGAGCCCGCCGAGCAGACCGTCGTCATCGCCGTTTTGCTGGCCTTTTGCGGGCGGTGATTGCTGCTGCTCCGTTGTGCTCTGAACGCCCTGTTGCAGCATTTCAAAGGCCGATTCACGGTCGATCTCTTCTTCATATTTTCCGTACAGCGCCGAGTGGTTAAGCAGCCCGTTACGTTCGTCATCGGTGACCGGCCCCATACGAGAGCAGGGGGCGATAACCATCGCGCGTTCCACTATCGAAGGGCTGCCTTTCTCATCAAGAAAGGAGATCAGCGCCTCGCCGGTGCCCAGCTCCTGGATCGCCTGTTCGGTACTGAACGCGGGATTCGCGCGCATGGTCTGCGCGGCGGTTTTTACCGCTTTTTGGTCTTTCGGCGTGAAGGCGCGTAGGGCGTGCTGCACGCGATTACCCAACTGACCGAGAACCGCATCGGGAATGTCCGCCGGGTTTTGTGAAACAAAATAGACCCCGACGGCTTTAGAACGAATCAGGCGGATGACCTGCTCGATTTTATCCAGCAGCACCTGCGGCGCATCGTTAAACAGCAGATGCGCTTCATCAAAGAAAAAGACCAGCTTTGGCTTCTCCTGGTCACCGGCCTCCGGCAGGCGTTCGTAAAGCTCGGAGAGCATCCACAGCAGGCTGGCGGCGTACAGCTTCGGCATCTGGTAAAGCTTTTCGGCGCTCAGGATATTAATCACCCCTTTACCCTCAGCGTCGACGCGCATCCAGTCCTGGATATCGAGCATAGGTTCGCCGAAAAAGTGCTCCGCGCCCTGCTGCTCCAGGGTTAATAATCCGCGCTGAATCGCCCCAACGGAGGCGCTGCTGATGTTGCCGTACTGGTTCTGAAACGCTTTGGCGTTGTCGCCAATGTATTGGGTTATGGCGCGCAGGTCTTTAAAGTCGAGCAGCAGCAGCCCGCGATCGTCGGCGATACGGAAGATGATATTCAGCACCCCGGACTGAACCTCATTGAGGTTAAGCAGGCGAGCCAGCAGCAGCGGCCCGAGATCGGAAACCGTGGCGCGAACCGGGTGGCCTTTTTCGCCAAAAATATCCCATAACACCACCGGATTGGCGTGCGGCTGCCAGTCCGTTGCGCCGATTTTTTCCAGACGCGCCTGCAGCTTTTCCGAACTTTGGCCCGACTCGGCGATACCGGTGAGGTCGCCTTTCACATCGGCCATAAATACCGGAACGCCGATTTCCGAGAAAGACTCCGCCAGCTTTTGCAGAGTGACGGTTTTACCGGTCCCCGTGGCGCCGGTAATCAAGCCGTGGCGGTTGGCCATAGCGGGCAGTAAATGCAGCTGTTTATCCAGCGTGCGTGCAATCAGCAGAGGTGAGCTCATGAACGATTTCTCCATTTATCCTGCTGCGAGTATAGGCAACCTGATAGCAAAAGGAGGGAAATCACGCGCACCTTCGCTTATTCACGTCAGGCGCAGTGGCGCTGAATTAACGCGATGCTCTGTTCGATTTCGCGGCGGATATCGTCTTCGCTCCAGTTTGCCAATTCCGGCGCGAAGGGTTCGAACGCATACACGCCCTGATAGCCGCGCGCCTCCAGGTTTTTGACCTGCTCGCAGCTTTGCAGCTGGTCTTTTGCGGTCAGCATGATGCGCTCATTGTCGGTAAGGGCTTCGCGCGGGCGGGTATCCTCTACGCCGGAAAGATGGACCAGACCGATTTCGCCGATATCCACCTGGTTAAACTCCTGCTCCGCCTGCGGATAAAGATGATGATGGAAGGTATCTATCAGCAGCTTAAACGGCACCCGCGCGTCGTGGATCAGCGTTTGCGCCTGCGCCGAGGAGCGGAGCGAGCTCTGCGGGAAACCGAGCGGCTCCACCAGCCCCTGAATACCGTAGAAGGCGAATAGCGGCGCCAGGTCACGCAGGGCGTTAAGGGTTTCGCTCGCCGGAACCTCGGTACCATCGTTCAGCGGGCACAGCACCAGCGATTTGGCACCAACGGCTTTGGCTTCTTTCAGCAATGACTCCGTCAGGCTACGAACCTCTGCGGTGCGGCAGTTGAAGGGGTAGACCGCATTGATAGTGAGGATCTCAATATGGTAGCGGTCAGCCAGCTCCCGCACCTGCTGGTGGCTCAGGTCGTCGGTTACTTTTCCGCTGGGGAGGTCGTTACGTAGCTCGACTTTGTTCAACCCCAGGCTGTTCACCAGCCGGAAAAAGGCCTCAATGCTGAGTGACGGGGCGATCTTGCGGTTGATGCAGAAACGTTGCGATGCAATAGCCATTTTGACTCTCCAGAAACGTAGGGATCGGATTCGTTCGAATGCCTCATAGTCAAAACATTTATTCCAAAATTAGCAATGTATGAAATGGTGATTTTTTGAGCCGACTCGCAAAATATTTTTCTGCTGCATTTAAAAGAGCACGGGTTGCAGGTGGCGCTAAATCTCAACTCTTTTTATCGTGCTTTAGTCCGCAAGCCGGCAATTTCTTACACGAAATTGCGACCATCATCACCAAAATAGAATTTCACTAGTCATCAATATTGAAATATTAATTTCATTTTACTACGGTTACAGCACAGCAGATCCAGTAATGGGCCGTACTGCGTTGGCCCCCGATACCCCATACAGATGAGGCGAGAGCATGACTATCACAGGAAACTTTATTGGCGGGAAAACCGTTACCAGCGTCAGCAGCAAAACAATGCCGGTTTTCGACCCCGCGACGGGCAAAGTGGTCCGCGAAGTCACGTTATCGACCGCGCAGGAAGTCTCTGACGCCATTCAGGTGGCGTGTGATGCTTTTGAAAGCTGGTCGCGCACCACGCCGCTGCGCCGCGCCCGCGTGATGTTCAATTTTAAAATGTTACTGGAACAGCACGCTGAAGAGCTGGCGGGGATTATCGTCAGCGAACACGGTAAAGTGTTTTCCGACGCGATGGGGGAGCTGACGCGCGGCATGGAAGTCGTTGAGTTTGCCTGCGGTATTCCGCACCTGATCAAAGGGGAGTTCTCATCGGATGTCGGCACCGGCGTTGATAGCTATTCTCTGATGCAGCCGCTGGGCGTGGTAGCGGGCATTACGCCGTTCAACTTCCCGGCGATGGTACCGATGTGGATGTTCCCGCTGGCGCTGGCCTGCGGCAACAGCTTTGTCCTGAAGCCGCCAGCGCTGGCGCCTACTGCCGCGGTGCGTCTGGCGGAATTGCTGAAAGAAGCGGGTCTGCCGGATGGCGTCTTTAACGTCGTGCACTGCAGCAACGAAGATGCCGAGCAGCTATACCGGGACCCGCGGATCGCGGCGGTAAGCTTTGTCGGATCTTCCGGCGTGGCGGAGCATATTTATAAAACCGCCAGCGCTTATGGCAAGCGGGTACAGGCGTTTGGCGCGGCGAAAAACCACGCGATTGTGATGCCGGATGCCGATCTGGATGCCACCGTGAATGCCATTATGGGCGGCGCGTTCGGCTCGGCGGGCGAGCGCTGCATGGCGCTGCCGGTGGTGGTTGCCGTGGGTGATGAAACGGCGGATAAACTGATTGCGCGCCTGAAGCCGCTGGTGGAATCCCTGAAGGTTGGGCCGGGCTGTATGCGCGGAAAAGAAGAGAACGAAATGGGGCCGGTCGTCTCCGATACCCATCAGAAAAAAGTGCTGGGATATATTGATAAAGGGGTCAGCGAGGGGGCGACGCTGGTGGTTGACGGACGCAAGCCGCAGGTGCCCGGGTTTGAAGAGGGATACTACGTCGGCGGAACGCTGTTCGACAACGTCACGCCGGAGATGACTATCTGGCGCGAAGAGATTTTTGGCCCGGTGCTGGGGATTGTCCGCGTGGCGGATTACCACAGCGCGCTGGAGCTGGTGAACAGCCATGAGTTCGGCAACGGTAGCGCCGTCTTTACCAGCAACGGCCACACCGCGCGTGAATTTGTCCATGATGTCCAGGCCGGAATGGTTGGGGTCAACGTACCGGTACCCGTTCCAATGGCCTTCCATAGCTTTGGCGGCTGGAAACGCTCCGTATTCGGCGCACTGAACGTCCATGGCCCGGACGGCGTGCGCTTCTATACGCGTATGAAAACCGCCACCGTCCGCTGGCCGCAGGGTCAGCAAACCGTATCTGAATTCAGTATGCCGACGTTAGGCTAATCGGCGAAGGAGAGCGCCATGTCTTTACTGGCTAAAGCAAAAAAAGAAGGGCAGATTCAGCACATCACCCCGCAGAGCGCGGGGTGGAAGTACATTGGTTTTGATGTCTGGATGTTAAAGAAAGGGCAAACCGTCACCCTGGAAAGCGGCGATCGCGAACTGTGCCTGGTGCTGGTTGCCGGTCTGGGTTCGGTAAAAACCACGCGGGCGGATTTCCCGAACCTCGGCCAGCGTATGTCGCCGTTTGAGCGGACGCCGCCCTGGTCAGTCTACGTGCCGCCGCAGGATAAAGTCGAAGTGACGGCAGATTCTGACCTCGAGCTGGCCGTATGCAGCGCCCCGGGTAAAGGAACCTTCCCTGCACGGGTTATCTCCCCGCAGGACGTGGGCGTAGAGCATCGCGGTAAGGGACGCAACCAGCGGCTGGTGCACAATATTTTGCCGGATAGCGCGCAGGCGGACTGCCTGCTGGTGGTGGAGGTTTACACCGAGGAAGGGGCGACCAGCTCATGGCCGTCGCACAAGCACGATACGGCGCTGCCGGGACAGGAAACCCAGCTGGAAGAGACCTACTATCACCGTTTCGATCCGCCGCAGGGGTTTGCCTTCCAGCGCGTCTACACCGATGACCGCAGCCTTGATGCCTGCATGGCCCCCTACAACCACGATGTGGTCATGGTGCCGCGCGGCTACCATCCGGTGGCGGCGATTGCCGGATATGACAGCTACTATCTGAACGTGATGGCCGGCCCGGATCGCAAATGGATGTTTACCTGGGAAGAGGATCACGCGTGGATCAATAGCCCAGATTATCCTCGCCACGATTAGCATCGGTTGAGGATAAAAAGGCCGGTTAGCGATGCTAGCCGGCCTTTTTGATCCTGTTACCCGAATAAGATCGTCGTCGCAATTCTGCCATATCCCCGGCTCGCGCTGCGCTTAGCCGGGCTACGGGTTTACCGTCGTCTGCGGACAAGTAGCCCGGATAAGACGTTTACGTCGCCATCCGGGAGTCATGAAAAATTTAAGCCAGCTGCACCCCGGCTCGCGCTGCGCTCAGCCGGGCTACGGGTTTACCGTCATCTGCGGACAAGTAGTCCGGATAAGACGTTTACGTCGCCATCCGGGAATCATGAAAAACTTAAGCCAGCTGCACCCCGGCTCGCGCTGCGCTCAGCCGGGCTACAGGTTTACCGTCGTTTGTGGACAAGTAGTCCGGATAAGACGTTTACGTCGCCATCCGGGAATAATGAAAAGCTTAAGCCAGCTGCACCCCCGGCTCGCGCTGCGCTCAGCCGGGCTACGGGTTTACCGTCGTTTGTGGACAAGTAGCCCGGATAAGACGTTTACGTCGCCATCCGGGAGTCATGAAAAATTTAAGCCAGCTGCACCCCGGCTCGCGCTGCGCTTAGCCGTGCTACGGGTTTACCGTCATCTGCGGACAAGTAGCCCGGATAAGACGTTTACGTCGCATCCGGGAATAATGAAAAGCTTAAGCCAGCTGCTTCGTCTCTGCATCTTTGCTGCTGTTCAGCGCCAGCGAGACCGCCAGCGTCTGGGCCAGGCACAGCGAGGCCACCTGAGAGCGGAAACCATCAACCTGCGCCTCGCGCACCACAAAGCAGACGTCGCTGAAGGCCGCCAGCGGGCTGACCTGGCTATCGGTAATCGCTATCTGTCGTGCTTTACGCTGCGCGCCGAGCTCCACCAGTTCAACCACTTCCCGCGCATACGGAGAGAAGCTCACCGCCACCACGACATCTTTCGGCCCGACCAGGCTCAGCTGCTCGGTAAACATGCCGCCCAGACCGTCAATCAGGAACGCTTTACGGTCCAGATGGCGCAGGGCGTAGGTCAGATAGGAGGCGACGCTAAAGGAGCGGCGCAGGCCAATAACGTAGATATTCTCAGCTTCCGCCAGCAGCGCGACCGCGCGCTGCAGATCGTCGCCGGAGGTCTGCATCGCCAGCTGCTGCAGCGCCTGGGTATTGACCATGGTGAACATATTCAGGATTTCGGTCGGCGTTTCCGGCGGGGTTGCGTCATCCGTGGTGGTCTGGCGGAACAGACGCGCGCGCTCGGTATAGTTAGCCGTCTCTTCCATCAGGTGCTGCTTGAACATCTGCTTCATTTCGTTGAAGCCGCTAAAACCAAAGGCGTTAGCGAAGCGGATCAGCGTGGAAGGGGGGACGTCAGCTTGTTGCGCGATAGAGGCCACGGTGTCGAAAGCCACGCTATTGCTGTTATCGAGAATATAGCGGGCTACCTGTTTCAGGCGTTTGCTTAACGTGTCGTAGCGACGCCTGATTTCATCCTGCAAGATGGTAAGTTGGGTCGGATTATTGGCCATAGATTGCGCTCTGAGAAAATGAAAGGAATATAATTTCCAGTGTATCAAATGAAGCGAATTTTTCATTTACTACGATGAAATACGCGATTCATTTCACGAAGATCCAGAAAAAAGCCCGCATCTTCTGAAGAGGATGCGGGCCTGGGCGGAATCAGCCGCGGGCTTCTCGCCAGTAGCCGATGAGCGTGAGGTAGTTGCGTTTCACTTCGTTAATCAGCGCCTCGTCGCTGAGCTCTCCCTGCATCCAGCGCCGTGAAGGCTGGCCAAAAATGGTGCGTCCTACGGCAAAACCTTTGATCATCGGATGCTTCGCCGCTTCGGCAAAACCGGCGCGCAGACGGTCCGAAGGAGCGTCCAGGCCGAGGATTAAGATCCCGCGGCACCAGCTATCTTCGCGCGCGATCAGTTTGCCAATCCTTTCCCATTCCGCGCTCGACAGCGGCGGCAGCTTCCACCAGTCCGGCTGGATGCCCAGCTGATAGAAGTGCTCCAGCATGTCGTGGTAGTGGCGTTCATCTTTATCCGGGCCGTTTTCCGGCAGGATGATTTCCAGCAGCAGCTCATGCCCGGACTTGTTGCACGCCTGCCAGACCTCCAGCAGCAGCGCATCCTGTTCGGCGCGCAGCTCGGCCGGATCGGCCGGATGATAGAAGACCAGGCATTTCACCACGTGCTCCAGCGGCCAGTCGATCAGCTGGGAACCGATGTTGCCATGTTCCAGACGCAGCGGGCGCGAGCTCGGCATTTCAATCGGTCGACCAATCCACCAGCCCTTGCCGGTGATGGCATTGAGCGAGCGCTGGCCGTAGGTGCCATCGGCGAGGATGCCGCTGCGACCGTCAAGACCGGCTTCGTCTGCGGCGGCTTCCGCGGCCGCCAGCAGCAGCAGCTTCAGCTGCGGAATGCAGGATTCATCACGCCCGGTTTCCAGCGCCAGATCTGCCAGCTGTTTACGGTGGTCAAAGGCGAAAATGCACAGCTCCGGCCACGCCTGGCGGCGGCTGGTGACGCGATGGAGATGGTTGAGACGATCGTCGATATCCGGACGCGGCACCGATTCTGCCCGCGACAGATAGTCGTCAAGCTCGGCTTTGGTCGGCATTGCGGGCGCGCAGCCGTGGCGTGAAACCACCAGCGCGCCGCAGGCGTTAGCGTAGCGGCAGGCCTGCTCCCAACCTTCATCGTTAAGCCAGCCGCGCAGCAGGCCGGACATAAAGGCATCGCCCGCGCCCAGGACGTTAAGCACGTCTACGCGTACGCCCTGCTGCAGCGGCACGCTATCCCAGCTGTCGGGAATAGCGCCTTCCAGCACCACGCAGCCCATCGGACCGCGCTTGCAAACCAGCGTCGCTTTCGTGGCGTTACGCACGTTTTTCAGCGCGGTCAGGGTATCGGTGCTGCCGCCGGCAATATGAAACTCCTCTTCTGTCCCCACCACTAAATCGAACAGATGCAGGACTTCCTGCAGCTGGCTGGTCACCTGGCCGGATTCAATGAAACGCGTTTCACCGTCGCCTAAAGACGTTAACCCCCAAAGCACCGGACGATAGTCGATATCCAGCGCGGTACGCAGGCCGTGGCGGCGGGCGTACTCCAGCGCCTTCAGCACCGCTTCGCGCGTGTTGGCGTGCGAAAGGTGGGTGCCGGTTACCGCCAGCGCCCGGGAAGAGGCGATGTACTCTTCCTTAATATCTTCTGGCGAAAGGGCCATATCGGCGCAGTTATCGCGGTAAAAAATCAGCGGAAACGTCTCCTGATCTTTAATCCCCAGCATCACTAACGCCGTCAGGCGCTGCTTATCGGTGATCAGATATTCGGTATCGACGCCGGCGCGGCTCAGGGTTTCGCGTAGAAAACGACCATTATGCTCATCGCCCACGCGAGCGAGCATTGCCGATTTTAATCCCTGAATGGCGGTGCCGAAGGCGACGTTGCCGGAAGAGCCACCCAGGTATTTAGAAAAACTGGCGACATCTTCCAGCCTCGCGCCAATCTGCTGGGCATAGAGATCGACTGCCACCCGGCCAATACAGATGACGTCGAGTCGCTTTACTGCTGCATTCATAGCTAGGGTTTCCTTTTGCATTTCTGCTGTACGGAAGAGTCGGGATACCGACAGCGTCTCCGAAAACAGCCTGAGGGTTATTGGTTATCTCTAGTTTGAGAAATAAATATTTCATTTGCAAACTAGATCGAAATTAAAAAACCAAAAATGTGAGGGATATACCACTATGCCGCGCTGAGCCTCATTCTGCCTCGGATCCTGGGCTGCGGCTGAAAGTTGAACTAAAGCCCGTTTAGATGCGGTCTTTACCTATGATTTTTAAGGGGATATTAAGAGGTGGGCCGCGTAATTTGCGCGTTATCCCGTATACAGGATGCGAATGAAACGGGTGAAATGCATAGAGAGTTTGATCGCTCTCGCAAAATGAAATATTTCTTCTGTATTTCTATTTAATGAAAAAAATGTTTGCCTATAATCCAGAAGTATTCCAGTGACGTTAACGATTTCCCTGACTCATCGCTGTATCGCTGTGCAGGGCAAAACGCGAACCCACACGCAAATACTGAACAATAAGGATTGGGCAACATGGGCAAACTGAGACTGACAATGGCGCAGGCGCTGGTGAAGTTCCTGGATAACCAGTACCTGGAAGTCGATGGCGAAGAGCATAAGTTCGTCAAAGGCATCTTTGCTATCTTTGGCCACGGCAACGTGCTGGGAATGGGCCAGGCCCTTGAACAAGATAGCGGTGAAATGCGGGTCTATCAGGGGCGTAACGAGCAAGGGATGGCGCATGTCGCCACCGGTTTTGCCAGACAGTCCCTGCGTCGTCAGATTATTGCCTGCACCTCCTCCATTGGCCCCGGCGCGGCGAACATGATTACCGCTGCCGCCACCGCGACCGCCAACCGCATCCCGCTGCTGCTGCTGCCGGGCGATGTGTTTGCGACCCGCCAGCCTGACCCGGTGCTACAGCAAATCGAACAGAGCCACGATCTCAGCATTACCACTAACGACGCGTTTCGCGCGGTGAGTAAATACTGGGATCGCATCACCCGTCCGGAACAGCTGATGAGCGCCTGCATCAACGCCATGCGCGTGTTGACCGACCCGGCGGAAACCGGTGCGGTCACGCTCTGTCTGCCGCAGGATGTCCAGGGTGAAGCCTGGGATTATCCGGAATCCTTCTTTACCCGCCGGGTACACCGCCTTGATCGCCGCCCGGCCAGCGCCGCGCAGCTGGCGGATGCCGTGGCGGCGATTAAAGCCAGCCGTAAGCCGCTGATCGTCTGCGGCGGCGGGGTGAAATACTCCGGCGCCGGCGAGGCGTTGACCCGTTTTGCCGAGCGCTACGGCGTGCCGTTTGCCGAAACCCAGGCGGGTAAAGGCAGCGTTGTCTCTTCGCATCCGTATAACGTGGGCGGCGTCGGCGAAACCGGCTGCCTGGCGGCGAACCTGCTGGCGAAAGAGGCGGATCTGGTCATCGGTCTCGGCACGCGTTTCAGCGATTTCACCACCTCGTCAAAATGGATTTTCCAGCACCCAGGCGTGCGCTTCCTCAATATTAACGTCAGCAACTTCGACGCCTGGAAGCTGGATGGCATCCCGATGCTGGCGGATGCTCGCGAAGCCCTCACTGCCCTGGACGACGCCCTGTCCGGCGAATCCTGGCAGGCTGGCTGGGGCGAGCAGATTGAAAGCGTGCAGAGCCGCCAGCTGAAAGAGACCCAGCGCGTTTACCAGGCGGTCTGGCAGGAAACCGCTTTCGTCCCGGAAATCGACGACCATCTGGATCGGGAATCGGTGTATCGCGAATTTCGCCAGATAACCGACTCCACCCTGACGCAAAGCAGCGTCCTTGGCGTACTCAACGAAACGCTGCCGGCGGATGCGGTGATTGTGGCGGCGGCGGGTAGCCTGCCGGGAGACCTGCAGCGCGTCTGGCGCAACCGGGCCACCAACACCTATCACGTGGAATACGGCTACTCCTGCATGGGGTACGAAGTCAGCGCCGCGCTGGGCGTGAAGTTAGCCCAACCGCAAAGCGAGGTCTATTCGCTGGTCGGCGACGGCTCGTTCATGATGCTGCACTCCGAGCTGGTGACCTCCCTGCAGGAGCGCGCGAAGATCAACATCGTGCTGCTCGACAACATGGCCAACGGCTGCATTAACAACCTGCAAATGGAGCACGGTATGGACAGCTTCGGCACCGAGTTCCGCTTCCGCTGCGCCGAATCGGGCCAGCTGCAGGGCGGCCTGGTGCCGGTAGATTTCGCCACCGTCGCTGCCGGCTACGGCTGCAAAACCTGGCGCGTCACGACGCTAGAAGAACTACGCCACGCGCTGGACGCCGCGCGCCGCGAAACCGTCAGCACCCTGATAGACATTAAAGTGCTGCCGAAAACCATGGTGCACAAATACGGCAGCTGGTGGAACGTCGGCGTCGCGCAGTCTGCGCTCTCCGAGCGGATCCGCAAGGTGGCGCAAATGATCAATGAAAAACGCGCTCAGGCGCGGGATTACTAAAACAGAACACAAACCCTGAACCCTACAAATCTCGGGAGAAAACCAACTATGTCACTCAAATTAGGTGTCATCGGTGCCGGCGCTATCGGTAAAGAGCATATCCGTCGTTGCACTCAGGTACTGCAGGGAGCCACGGTAGTGGCGGTTTCGGATATCAACGAAGAGAACGCCCGCGCCGCGGTTGCGCTGCCGGGCGTGCATGCCGAAGTGTACGCCGACGGTCATGACGTGATTAAGGCCAGCGATGTGGACGCTATTCTGGTGACCTCATGGGATCCCACCCACGAAGAGTACACCCTGGCCGCCATCGCCGCCGGGAAGCCGGTGTTCTGCGAGAAGCCGCTGGCGATGAGCGCGGAAGGCTGCCGCCGCATCGTTGATGCGGAAATGAAAGCCGGTCGCCGCCTGGTGCAGGTTGGATTTATGCGCCCTTACGACGAAGGCTATCTGGCGCTGAAAAAAGTGATCGATGACGGCGATATCGGCGCGCCGCTGATGCTGCGCTGCGCGCACCGCAACCAGTCGGTGGGCGAGGATTACATCACCAACATGGCGATCACCAACACCCTGATTCACGAGCTGGACGTTCTGCGCTGGCTGCTGAATGACGACTATGTTTCCGTGCAGGTGCGCTTCCCACGCTCCACGTCCCACACCCACGCGCGCCTGAAAGACCCGCAGATCGTGTCGTTTGAAACCAAAAAAGGCACGCTGATCGACGTGGAAGTCTTCGTGAACTGCCAGTACGGCTACGACATCCAGTGTGAAGTGGTAGGGGAAACCGGGATTGCCCGCCTGCCTGAGCCGTCGGCTGTGCAGATGCGCAAAGCCGCTAACCTGTCGACCGCTATCCTGACCGACTGGAAGGATCGCTTTATCAAAGCGTATGACGTTGAGCTACAGGCCTTTATCAATGATGTTCAGGCCGGCCAGCTGCACGGCCCATCGGCGTGGGATGGCTACGCGGCGTCCGTTGCTGCCGACGCCTGTATCAAAGCCCAGGAAACCAGCGAGCCGGTTGAGGTGACGCTGCCGGAATGCCCGGCATTCTACAAACGCTAATCCCGCTTTGCTGACGGAACTTCTTTGCACAGGTAACGACGATGAAAATTGCTTTTGACGTTGATGTCATTAAAGACCTCGGGGTAACCCGAATGGTCCACCAGGTGGCGGAGTGGGGCTACAAGTACATTGAGCAATCGCCGCACCCGCAGATCAACCCGTTCTACAAGCACCCGCGCGCCGGCCGGGAAATTATGGCTGAGTACAAGCAGGCGCTGCGCGATACCGGCGTGGAGCTCTCCTCGTTTATCTGCGTCTACCGCTGGTCCGGTCCGGATGAGCTGCGCCGTCAGGCGGCAGTGAAAAACTGGAAACGGCTGATCGAAATCGCGGTTGAAATGGGTGTACAGGTGATCAACACCGAGTTCTCCGGCGATCCTAATCAGCCGGAGATTTGCGATGAGATGTTCTATCGCTCCATGGAAGAGCTGCTGCCGATTTTTGAGCGCGAAGGCATCCGCGTTGAAATTCAGGCACATCCGTGGGACTTCTGCGAAGAGAACAACGAAACCGTCGATATCGTGAAGTCGTTCCGCAGCGATAACGTTAAGTACGTTTACAGCGTCCCGCACACCTTCTTCTATGACAAAGGCGTGGGCGACGTTGAGAAGATGCTGCGCTACGCGGGAAGCGATCTCTCCCATGTGCTGATCGCGGATACCCGCAACCATACAAAACACTGCCGCTATATCGTTAACCCACCGGGCGTAGATGCCGTCGTTCACCAGCACGTGGGCGTCGGAGAAGGGGATGTTGATTTCGACGCGCTGTTCCGCACCCTGCGCGATATGAAATTTGCCGAGCAGACCTTCAAGGTCGGCGGTGAGCCGATTGTGGCCACCTCGCTGTTCGGCTACCCGGAAAAAATGAAATACCAGGCAGTGGAAACCCGTGAACTCATCGAACGTGAATTGCTGCGCCGGTAAGGCGCAGCGGCAGGAGCCCCCTACTATGAACAAAGATAACGTAAAACTGGCTATCGCCCCGATTGGCTGGACTAACGACGATATGCCGGAGCTGGGCAGCGAGAATACTTTCCAGCAAATCGTCAGCGAAATGGCGCTGGCGGGCTTTACCGGCAGCGAAGTCGGCAGCAAATATCCACGCGATCCGGCGGTTCTCAAGCCGATGCTGGATATCCGCGGCATTCAGATTTGCAACGCCTGGTTCAGCACCTTTTTTGCTAACGGCCAGCGGGAAAAGACCATTGATGAATTCGTTAACCACATGAATTTCCTGCATGCTATGGGCGCGAAAGTGATCGGCTGCTCTGAGCAGAGCGGCAGCATCCAGGGGCTGGAAAAGCCCATCCTGGAGAATGCGAAACCGTGCTTTAGCGAAGAAGAGTGGCAGCGGGTGGCGGAAGGCTATAACACCCTCGGTCGTCTGGCGGCGGAAAAGGGCATGCAGGTTTGTCTGCACCACCATATGGGCACCGGTATCCAGACGACGGCAGAGATCGACAAGTTTATGTCGCTGGTGGATGACAAAGTCTTCCTGCTCTACGACACCGGACACGCCTGGTATTCCGAAGGCGGCGAAGAGCCGATGCTGGCGATTCTGAAAAAATATCTGCCGCGCATTAACCACGTGCACCTGAAAGACGTGCGTCCGCCGGTGATCGAGCAGGTGCGTCGCGAAGGGCTCTCCTTCCTGGACGGCGTGAAGAAGGGGACCTTCACCGTGCCGGGCGACGGCGTCATTGATTTCCGTCCGGTGTTCAAGCTGCTGGACGAGCATGGCTATAAAGGCTGGATGGTGGTTGAGGCCGAGCAGGATCCGGCGCTGGCCAACCCATTCGAATACGCCGTAAAAGCGCGCAAATATATCCGCGAGACGGCAGGAATCTAATCGTTGTTTTATTTTCAGGCCATACGTCGTATGGCCTGCTTTTTTTACCCCATCACTCAGCAGTAGCTCAAGACGTAGAACGAAAACAACACGTCGGTGAGGCCTCGGCCTCTGCATTCAGACTAGAGCAAATCTTCCCTCAAACAAGGCGGGTTACTGGAGTCTATTATGTCTAAGGAACAATATCTTACACTCAATAAAGCGTCGGGACCGAATAGCGAGACCCCGACAACGCCCTTTGTAAAAGTTGTCGCCCTGATCGCGACGCTTGGCGGTTTACTTTTTGGCTATGATACCGGGGTGATTTCCGGTGCCTTACTCTTTATGGGCACCGAGCTTCATCTTACTCCCTTTACCACCGGTCTGGTCACCAGCTCGCTGCTATTCGGCGCCGCCTTTGGCGCGCTGCTTTCTGGCAATCTGGCGAATGCAGCGGGCAGAAAGAAAATTATTCTGTGGCTGGCGGTGCTTTTTGCCATCGGCGCGATAGGCACCTCTATGGCGCCGGACGTTAACTGGATGATTTTCTTTCGCCTTATTCTCGGCGTGGCGGTTGGCGGGGCGGCGGCCACCGTACCGGTCTATATTGCCGAGATAGCTCCCGCGAATAAGCGCGGACAGCTGGTTACTTTGCAGGAGCTGATGATCGTATCCGGTCAGCTGCTGGCCTATATTTCTAATGCCACGTTCCATGAAGTCTGGGGCGGGGAAAGCACCTGGCGCTGGATGCTGGCGGTGGCGACGCTACCCGCCGTGCTGCTCTGGTTTGGCATGATGTTTATGCCGGATTCACCGCGCTGGTACGCGATGAAAGGGCGCCTGGCGGAAGCCCGTCGCGTGCTTGAGCGCACCCGGCATAAAGATGATGTTGAGTGGGAGCTGCTGGAGATCACCGAAACGCTGGATGAGCAGCGCAATCTCGGTAAGCCCCGGTTCAGCGAGATTATGACCCCGTGGTTGTTCAAGCTGTTTATGATCGGTATTGGTATAGCGGTTATCCAACAGCTTACCGGTGTAAATACCATTATGTACTATGCCCCCACGGTACTGACCTCGGTTGGTATGACTGATAATGCCGCGCTGTTTGCCACTATTGCCAATGGCGTAGTCTCAGTATTGATGACATTCGTTGGCATCTGGATGCTTGGCAAAATTGGCCGTCGCCCGATGACCATGATTGGTCAGTTCGGCTGCACCGCCTGCCTGGTCTTTATCGGTGCGGTCAGCTATCTGTTGCCGGAGACGGTTAACGGCCAGCCTGATGCGCTGCGCGCCTATATGGTTCTGGCAGGGATGTTACTGTTTCTGAGCTTTCAGCAGGGGGCGCTATCGCCAGTGACCTGGCTACTCATGTCGGAAATATTTCCAACCCGCCTGCGCGGTATTTTTATGGGGGGGGCGGTATTTTCAATGTGGATTGCCAACTTCCTGATCTCCCTGTTCTTCCCGATACTGCTGGCGTGGTTAGGGCTTTCAGGCACCTTCTTTATCTTCGCCGGTATTGGCGTATTTGGCGCGATATTCGTGATTAAATGCGTACCGGAAACCCGCCACCGTAGTCTTGAACAAATCGAGCACTATCTGCGGGATAAGCTGGACACCAGTGAAGAAGGGCAGGCCGCCAGGGCCCGGCGAATAGTGGCTGAATCGCAGGCGGATAAAGTGTAACGCTGATTGCCAACGGTATCTGCAATGCTGGAGCGGTGCTCAGCGGTCTGCACGGACCGGGCTAACGAGCCGTATCGAACGATCCCCTCCCCTTGAAAAGGGGGAGGGGGCACACTGCTTCCGTACGGTATTGCAGAAGATACCTCAGCTATCTGCAGAGATAGTGAGGGAAAGGCCTACTTCACTTCCGCCAGCGCGGTCTTATCGACGTAGGGCTTCATCAGCGCATCGGCCTCCTTCTGTGCCGCCTGCACCGCGGCTTCCGGGGTGACTTTGGCATCGTTCACCACCGCGGCCAGCTGGTTTTCCATCGCTTTACGCACGGCAACGGTCTCCCAGGTGGAGTACCACGGATGGGCATACTTCAGCTGTTCGAGGGCGATCGCCGCGCGCGGATCCTGCTGCAGATACGCCTTCATTTCCGGCGTATCGTAGGCGGCCTTACGCGGGGAGAAGTAGCCGGTAAAGCGGCTCCAGGCGCCGTTGACCTGCGGGCTCACCAGATACGTCAGGAACTGATACGCCGCTTTTTTCTGCGCGTCGTTGATGCCCTTGAAGCTCACCAGGCTGGCGCCGCCGATCGGTACCGCGCGCTGCTCTTTGGCCGGCAGCATCGCTACGCCCAGCTCAAAATCTTTGCTGTTCTCGCGCATAAAGCCCAGCGCGCCGGTGCTCAGCATCGCCATTCCGACTTTGCCGGAGAAGAAGCTAGCGCCGATCTGTTTCGAATTCAGCACGCCGGAAGGCATGACTTTGTCTTTATAGACCAGGTTCTGCCAGAAGCGCAGGGCGCCGATGGTGGTTGGCGTGTTGTAATAGACTTCGCCCGGATAGTCCTCGTTAAAGTATTTCCCGCCGTTGGCGCGCACCAGCGCCGAGAAGATCCAGCCGCCGTAATCATCGTTGGTCGACGGCAGCATGATCCCCCACTGGCCTTTGCTTTCGTCGGTCAGCTTTCTGGCGTCCGCCAGCAGCTCGGCCCAGGTTTGCGGCGGCTGTTTGATCCCGGCCCGATCGAACATCGTTTTGTTGTAGTAGAGGATCGGCGTCGAGTTATGGAACGGGATCGCATAGGTGGTGCCCATCACCTGGGCGTTTTTATGCATTGCGGGCCAGAACGCCTTCACCAGAAAATCCCCCGCTTTTTGATCGCCATACTGGAACAGCTCGTCCATCGGCAGGATCTCACCCTTCAGCGCCAGATCGGTGGTGAAGTTAGCGGACATAATCACCAGCGCGGGCGGCTGCCCGGCCTTCTGCGCCGATTCGGCTTTGATCTTGGTGGTGTCGTAGTTGCCGGTAAAGATCCCGCGCACTTCGACATCCTGCTGCGACTCGTTGAATTGCTTAATGACGCGGGTCATCTCCATGGTCAGCTTGCCGTCCACCGGCGCCGGAAACATGAAGTCGATCTTCTCTTTCGCCAGCGCCGCGCCGCTCAGGGCAAGGCTGAGCCCAACCGCGAGAGCGGTGAGAGGTTTAAACATGGTCTGTCTCCATCAGTAAATTATGCTGTTTCTCAGCATGAAAAAGATGCACATCGGCAGGTGAAAAGCCGAGGATCAGCGAATCGCCTTTCTCCGGCACCGCGCCGCGATGGCGACGACTAAAGCGTAAGGTGCCGATGGGGGTGCTGACGTGGAGCAAATAATCGGCTCCCATCAGTTCTCGTTGCAGCACGGTGGCGGGCAGGCGCAGATGGCTCTCCTCCACGCGGTCGCTGATATGTTCCGGGCGAATGCCTAACCACACCCGGGATTCTTCACGGTAGCGCGGCGGCAGCGGATAGCGCAGCTCACCCAGTAATACCTCACCATCAGCGCAGGGCAGTGAGAGCAGATTCATCGCCGGAGATCCGATAAACCCGGCGACAAACAGGTTGGCCGGGTTGGCGTACAGATACTCCGGTCGCCCGACCTGCTGTACGTGGCCGCCGTTCATCACCACGATGCGGTCGGCCATCGACATCGCTTCCGTCTGGTCATGGGTGACGTAGACGGTGCTGGTTCTGAGCTGCTGGTGGAGATCCATAATGCTGTCGCGCACTTCGCTACGCAGGCGGGCGTCGAGGTTGGAGAGCGGCTCATCCATCAGGAACAGGCGCGGATTGCGCACAATCGCCCGCGCCATCGCCACCCGCTGCCGTTGGCCGCCGGAGAGCTTCGCCGGTTTGCGATCGAGCAGGGTATCCAGCTGCAGCATCTTCGCGACTTTATCCACCCGCGGCTGCCAGCTGGTCTTTTCTTCCTTGCGCACCTTCATGCCGAAGGTGATGTTGTCGCGCACCGACAGGTGCGGAAACAGCGCATAGTTCTGGAAGATCATCGCGAAGTTGCGCTCTCTGGGCGACATTTCGGTGATGTTCTCATCTTGCAGCCAGATCTCCCCCTCGCTGACCGGCTCCAGCCCGGCGAGCAGGCGCAGCAGGGTGCTTTTACCGCAGCCGGACGGGCCCACCAGCACCACGAATTCCCCTTCGCGAATATCCAGCGACAGGGCGCTGAGGGCCGGTTTACCGTCAAACTGTTTACTGATGTTTTGCAGACTAAGCATGGCGTTTAGCAATCTTCCGTTGGGCAGCTGATATTTTCGTCGTACATCCACGGTCCGGCGTAGTGGGTCAGAGGATGCTGATAGCTCACCCACTGCTCGTCGACCTGGCGATGCATCAGACACGACGCCGGAGAGAGGTCGTAATACGGACGGGTATCTTCATGAAAGTAGGGCACCTGGTGGACGGTTCCCGGGATGGTGGAGATGATGGCCTGGCGATACTGAGTCATGGTCAGGCTGTGGTTATGGCCGCAGAAAATGCGCGTCAGCGACGGGAAACGCTCAACCAGCGCCAGCAGACGATGGCCGTTTTCGCAGGCGATAGGGTCCATCTGCGCGTTGCCCAGCGGCAGCGGCGGATGATGCATAAACACCGTCGCCGGTTTATCGCCGCCATCAAACAGCTGAGCCTCCAGCCACTTGATGGTTTCCTCGGTCAGCCAGCCTTTCGACGTACCCGCCCGGCTGGAGTCGATAAACAGCAGGCGAGTGGCAAAATCGTCTACCGCGTAGTGCATGTTTTGCGCGTCGCGGCCGAGCTGCGGGCACAGCGGATGCAGGTATTCCAGAAATAGCGCTTTATCGTCGTGGTTGCCGGGAATGAGATACAGCGGATAGTTCAGGCTGCCGAGGATCTGGCGGGCGACCTCATACTCTTCCGGGCGGCCGCAGTTGACGATATCGCCGCTCACCACCACCGCGTCCGGACGCTCCTGCAGGGCATTCAGCTGGGAGACGACGTCGGCATTGGCGGCGTTGACGTCAATAAAGCCGTACAGCTTCTGGCCGCGGCTGCGGAAATGGGTATCGGAAATTTGCGCTAACAGCATGAAGAGCTCCTTATTTGATCCCGGAGAAGCCGAAGCTTCGCAGGAACTGTTTCTGGAAGAGGATGAACGCCAGCATCAGCGGCAGGCAGACCATCAGCGTGCCGGCGCCGATGATGCCCCACTGACCGCCGGATTCTGCGCCCATGGCGAACGAGACCAGCCCCACGGTCAGCACCTGTTTGTCCGGGTCGTTCAGCATCATCAGCGGCCACAGATACTCGTTCCAGTGGTAGGTAATGCTGACGGTGGCGAAGGCCAGCACCGACGGCCAGGACATCGGCAGCAGCACGCGGAACAGCACCTGCCACCAGCGACAGCCCTCCATCAGCGCCGCCTCTTCCAGCTCTTTGGGGATGGCCAGAAACGCCTGACGCATCAGGAACACGCCGAACGCCGAGGTGAAGTAGGGCATCATTACCCCAGTGAGGGTGTTGAGCAGGCCGAAGGTTTTCAGGGTCAGCATGTTCGGCACCATCATCACCACCGGCATGATCATCAGCTGGACGAGGAACATCAGGAACAGCGTCTTCTTGCCGCGAAACTCGTGGCAGGCGAAGACGTAGCCGGCGGTGGTGATGGTCAACAGCTGCACGAAGAAGGTGCCGAAGGTGAAGATAAGGGTGTTGGCGTAAAGGCTCAGCCAGTCGGCGCTGGCCCAGGCATCGCGGAAGTTATTCAGCGTCAGCGGCATACGGGGCAGCAGCGAGGCCATATCCTCGCCGAAGGTCGTGGCGCTGAACGAGGTCGCCAGCATCCATAAAAACGGACTCATCCACAGCAGCGCCAGGCAGCACATTAATACCGTGAGCGTAAAGGGCTGCGAGCGGCGCAGGCGCAGCCAGAGCGGGCGCGATGCGCTGTGCGATCGCAGCGCCAGCGGCGAGATTTCAGCGCTCATAGTGCGCTCCTTTCTCCAGCAGTTTGAGGTTAATCAGCGAGAAGGCAAACAGCCCGGCCAGCGTCAGGAAGGTGGCGGCGGAAGCTTTACCTAAATCATGGGTGTCCCAGGCGAGGTTCTGGATGTAGTAGAGCAGCACGGTAGTGGCGTTATCCGGCCCGCCGCGGGTCATCACCGCCACGTGGTCGATCTGGGTGATGGAGTAGATCAGCGCCGTGGTTATCACGAAGCTCAGGGTCGGGCGCAGCAGCGGCAGCGTGACCTTAAAGAACACCTGCGTGCGGGTGGCGCCTTCCACGATCGCCGCTTCGCGCGTGGAGGCCGGAATGCTTTGCAGCCCGGCGAGGAAAAACAGCATGTAGTAACCGGCGAACTTCCACACGCCAATCAGCGCCAGCGCCAGCAGCGCGCTGTTGCTGCGCCCCAGCCAGTTGTTGTTCATCGGGCCAAACAGCTTCGCCAGATAGTGGTCGAGCAGGCCAAGGCCGGGCATAAAGATAAACAGCCACAGCGCGGCGGCGCTGACCATCGGGATAATCATCGGGAAGAAGAAGGCGGTGCGCAGCCAGCGGTTGACGCGGTGATTCTCGGTCAGGGCGACCGCCAGCAGCAGGGCGAGCGTCACGCCCGGTACCACCGTCAGCAGGATATAAAGCAGGTTATTCACCAGCGACTGCCAGAAGACGCCGTCGGCGAACAGACGACTGAAGTTCTCCAGCCCGACATACTGGCCGCCGTCGCTGACCATGCGTGTATCAAACAGGCTGTCATAAATCGATCGCCCGAGGGGAAACCAGGTAAACAGTAATAAAAACAGCAGGGAAGGCGACAGTATCAGCCAGGGGAGCCAGGTTTTTATCATGGTGGCGGACGTCTCATTCAGGCGTTTGTAGAAGCCCGGATTGTGAGAAGGATTGACTGCAAACGTATGGCGAGGAGATGACGGTTTAATGACCAGGGATACAAGCGCCGGGCAGACGGGCCGCCCGGCATCACCCCGGTCAGTGGCGTTCAGGCCGCGCGGCTGCGGCCTGAAGCATGACGAGAAACGATCAGAAGTCGGCTTTCAGCACCACACGGTAGCGGGCCTTGCCCTCGCGAACGTGCTTCAGCGCCTCGTTGATCTGCGACATCGGGAACAGCTCGGTGGTCGGCGCGACTTTGCTGCGTCCGGCAAATTTCATCAGCTTGCGCAGCTCGGCCGGGTTGCCGGTGGCCGAACCGGAGATGCTGCGGTCGCCGCCAATCAGGGTAAAAGCGGGGACCGGGAACGGCTTCATTACCGCGCCGACGGTGTGGAAGTTGCCGCCGTACGCCAGCGCTTCAAAGTACGGCTGCCAGTCGAGGTCGACGGCGACGGTGTTGATAATCAGGTCGAACTGGCCAGCCAGCGCCTTTAAGGCTTCGGGATCGCGGCTGTTCACCACGCGATCGGCGCCCATTGCCAGCACTTCCTGCTCTTTCGCCGGATTGGAGCTAAAGGCGGTGACTTCCGCGCCCATCGCGTGCAGCAGCTTGATGGCGATATGGCCGAGGCCGCCAATGCCGATGACGCCGACGCGGCTGTTGGCCGTGACGTGATGCATCAGCAGCGGTTTGAAGACGGTAATGCCGCCGCAGAGCATCGGCCCGGCAGATTCGAGATCGACGTTTTCTGGTAGCGGGATCACCCATTGCCAGTCGGCGCGCAGCTTATCGGCGAAGCCGCCGCGGTTGATGATGGTGGGCACCGAGCCTTCCAGACAGTTCACGTGGTTGCCGCTGATACAGGCGTCGCAGTGGCCGCAGCTGCGCGCCGTCCAGCCAATGCCGACCTTCTGGCCAACCTTCAGCCCTTTATCCTGCGCCGCGCTGCCCAGCGCCGCCACCCGGCCAATCACCTCGTGACCGGCCACCAGCGGATAGCTCGACATGCCCCATTCGTTGTCGATCATCGACAGGTCGGAGTGGCAGATCCCGCAGTACTCCACCTGCACTTCGACATCTTCCGGCTTAAGGTCACCGGCATCGTACTCCCACAGCAACAGATCGGCGCCCGCTTCTTTGGCGGCGTAACTTTTAATAGTGCTCATGACAGTTTCCTTGGGTTTGGCGTAGTTAAGAAGGAAGTGTAGAGCATGGGGCGAGGGGACGCTTGGCAGAAGGAGGGGGGAAGCTTGCGCAAGCCGGCTTCTCCGCGAGAGAGAAGCCATCGCGATAGTTCAGCTTTTGAGCAACAGCGCGTTGAGCCAGATTTCGCTCCGCTCCGGGCGCTTATCCACCGTCTGCCACATGTTGGCGAGACGGATATCCGCCAGCGGTTCGATCAGCGCCGTCAGCTCTGCTTCGTCGAGATCGGTAAACCGCCGCCCCTCTTTTTCTCGCTCGCCTGAACCGTATTTAAATGAGGCGTACCAGACGCCGCCGGGTTTGAGGGCCATAGCCAGTTTGTGCATCACTCCCGGCAGCTCCGCGGCGGGAACGTGCAGCAGCGAAGCGCAGCACCAGATGCCGTCATACCGCGCGCTTTCGCTGATACTTTGAAAGGTCGCCTGACGCACGGCCAGCCCGCTGTGTTGCGCAGCCCGCTCGACCATGGCCGGTGAGGCGTCAAACGCCTCGACCCGGTAGCCCATATCGGCAAAGGCTTTGGCATCGCGTCCGGAGCCGCATCCCGCATCGAGGATCAGCCCGTTCGGTTCAATCGCCCCGATAAAAGGCGCGTACAGAGAGGTCATATCGACAGCGACGGTTGAAGCCACAAAGCTGTCAGCGTTCTGCTGGTAGTAGTTGATTGTCATCAGAATATATCCGTTCCGGCGGCCTGAGGTTCCCATTCATGAAGGAGCGTAATGCGCGCAGTGTTCCAGATTTTGGCGAGGAAGTCATCGCGGCGGGCGGTCGTGTTGCCGGTCTGACGGATTAAGGTTTCACGCAAGGGAAGGTGGCTGGTAATAAAATATTCGTTTCTGTCGCGCAGGCGGCGCAGCAGTTTTGCCGACGGTACCCGCATAAACTTGCCTTTCTCCCCGCGGTTGCAGCTCTTGCAGGCGAGAACCAGGTTCCAGACGCCGTTGATATTCGCCACTTCGCCGCGCGCCGCCCACGGGATAAAGTGGTCAACGTCGGCCAGGTTCTCATCCCCGCTTTCGAGACTGATCGGCGCATAGCAGTAAAAGCAGCGGCCTTTTTGGTAGCCGTTCAGGCTGTCGCGACAGCTGGAGATGGCAACTCGTCGGGTATTCAGGGTGCTGAAGAGCTGCTGTTCGGCGGCATCATATTCCACGGCGATCAGGCTGCTGGCGATGTTCATTGCCCACGCCTGCTCCACCAGACGCCAGCGGGCATCCGTTTCGTGGATCAGGTTCTGGTACTGCTGGCGCTCCGTCAGAGAATAAAAGTCGTCGGTCAGACGGATGCCTTGATGCGTTTTACGCTCGTCGATAAAAAAGCGCCTGGCGATTTCGCCCTGATTCACGTTATGAAATTTATCCAGCACCACGCTAAAGCCGAGCTTAACCGTTGCCGCGATGAGCTGATCCTGGGTTATCTCCTGGCGATTGAAGCGGCTACAGGCGCTGAGAAACTGGCTTTTTGAGGACGTGATCTGTTTGGGGGCCTGCTCAAGATGGCGACACAGATGCTGGCTGAACGGCACCGCCAGCTCCTCGAGGCGTATCAGATCGCTACCGTCGCGGCGGATATCGTACAGCGCATGCGCCAGCGCAAACTTATAGGAGGCGACGTTTTTGCCAAAAAGAATAATGCCGCGCCAGTAGTTCTCCAGCGTCGGTTCGATCTGATAGAAGCGCATTGCGGAAATCCTGTTTTGGGAAGGTACCGGCGTTATTACGCGTGCTAATAACAGGATCTGATAACAAATTGCCGAAAATGTAAACCGAATTGAGCCGTTTGCAGGATTTTGCGAGCAGGCTCGGAGAAAGAGGAAACCGCGAGTGGGAAAGGTGAGAACGAGGGGTTTATATCTGGAACGTATTGAATGTTGGCCGAAATGCGGCTTGCGCTGTTTTTTTCAACACTTAGCGTGGCGATCGCACTCTGCCGCTTGCGCAGCAGCCAGTGACAGGTATAATCCAGAACGTTTTCCGTATCCTTTCCGTGCCGGAGTGGCGAAATCGGTAGACGCAGTTGATTCAAAATCAACCGTAGAAATACGTGCCGGTTCGAGTCCGGCCTTCGGCACCAAGTGATGCAATAATTAGCTACCTAAGGGTGGCTTTTTTTGTGTCCATTTCCGTCCAAATTCGTCCGTATCCGTCTGTAATTCAAAGATAATTTATTTTTCGCCAATAACCATTTTTATTTCGTGGTCTTTCCGTGTTGGTCGTTTTTCATCCATTGACATCCACTCGATTTGGGGGCAAAAAAGGGGGCAAACCCGGTTCGATAGAGGAGTGACCCCCAAATGGCGCTTACAGATCTCGCAATCCGGCATGCCAGGCCGCTTGGCAAGGCATACAGGCTCTCTGACTGTCACGGTCTTTACATTCAGGTGAACCCCAGCGGATCTAAGCTGTGGTATCTGAAGTTTCGCTTTGGAAACAAAGAGAACCGTATGGCATTAGGCCCTTATCCGCTCATTTCTCTCGCTCTGGCAAGGGAGAAGCAAGCGGATATAAGAAGGCTTATTTTAGAAGGTATTAATCCGGCGGAAAAACGCAGAGAGGACAAGCGGGGTGGAGAGCCCCTTTATACGTTCGAGTCCGTGGCGCGCGAATGGGTCTCCAGTAACATAAACTGGTCGGCGGAACATATGAAGCGGGTGCTGCGTTATTTTGAGCTTTACGTCTTTCCCACGAACGGCAGTTGCGACATCACCAAACTGAAGGTTAAAGATCTGCTGGTGCCCATCAAAGAGGTGGAGAAAGCGGGCAAACTGGATGTCGCTTCCCGGCTTCAACAACGCACCGCCTGCGTGATGCGCTATGCTGTCCAGAACGGCATTATCGATCATAACCCTGCATCAGATTTAACTGGCGCGGTCTCCACGCCCAAAGTACGTCACCATCCAGCGCTGGATTTGAATCTTATCCCTGATTTTCTGGAAAGAGTCGACGATTTCAAAGGACGTAAGCTGACTCAACTGGCGGTAAAGCTGGCGCTGTTGCTGTTTATTCGCTCCAGCGAACTGCGCTTTGCCCGCTGGGATGAAATTGACCTGCATAACGCCATGTGGACCATCCCCGCTGAGCGTGAGCCGATCCCCGGCGTTAAGTACTCTGCGCGCGGTGCGAAGATGCGTTCTCCTCACCTGGTCCCTCTATCACATCAGGCCATCGAACTGCTCCACGAGGTGCGACAGCACTGCCGACCGGGAACTGAACTGGTATTCCCCGGCGATCATAACTACCGCAAACCGATGAGCGAAAACACCATCAACAAAGCGCTGCGGGTGATGGGCTACGACACCCAGAAAGACGTCTGCGGCCACGGTTTTCGCACTATGGCCTGTAGCGCGCTGGTGGAGTCGGGCCTGTGGTCAAGCGACGCGGTAGAGCGCCAGATGAGCCATCAGGAGCGCAAGCGCGTGCGGGCGGCGTATATCCACAAGGCGCAGCATCTCGAAGAACGTCGGGAGATGATGCAGTGGTGGGCGGATTATCTGGATGCAAACCGGTTCAGGCACGTTGTGCCGTATGGCTTCAAAAAGTCGCCGGGAGGCGCACTCGACCATATGAGTTTCCAGGAGCGCAATGACCGGCAGCTAGAGGAGCTGAAAGCCAGAATACTGGCTGACTCGGAATGGCTGACGGCGTCTGAATTATCCGCAAAAGCGGGCTTTCGTTCCGCCGATCCTGATGCTGGCCCGAAAGGCTGGAAAGCCGCCGGGAAGATATTCTCGCTGAAGGTCGATGGTGAGGATTTGTACCCGGATTATGTTCTGGATGAGAAAATGAGGCCCCTCAAGGTTGTCAGGCTGATTCTCTCGCTGTTCAAAGAACGTAAGACCCCGTGGGGGCTAGCAATCTGGTTCGGCTCGGCAAATCGCAGGTTGAGAGGAGGGAAGCCGAAAGATTTGCTGATTTCGAAGTCAGAGTTGGTTCTGATGGCGGCGCAGGATGAGGTGGAGTCGGGGGAGTAGGAATGATGGTGGTATTTAGTTATTACTAGATTTGGGCTGTTTTTGCTGGGGGGTTGACAATAGGAACAATTGAATGAGTTCGAATTCTTTGATTTGAAAATCATTAAACGTTGCAAAAGATTTGGCCTAATTGTTTCTGTTGTTGGATTATTTTTACAGATTAATAAAAGTCGAGAATTCATTTTGTTGAAGCAAATCTTTCTTTAAGAATAAATACTTATTAAATAAGAGTGAATAAATATTTAGAATATTCGGTGTATTTATTATTAGGATGCTTGTATGGCCCTCTAAGGATCTCTGGTAATATTATATTTGCCGAGGTTTTTTTATTCTGAGGCAGTATCAAAAAAATATTTAGATAAAATCATTTGAAATATTTCTATTAAATTCTTGGCGCTTTTTTATACATGTGATATTATTTGGTTTTAGTGTCGTTACAATCACCTTTGGATATTGGTTTCTGTACTATTATGAAGAGGGTATTTTAGTTCAAATTGTACAAGGCTTATTGGCGTGGTTAATTTATGGACAATAAAATGGAAATCTTTTCGTGGGCAAATTTCGGAAATGTTCTAACTTGGTTGTCAGTATTTGCATCGATCGTTGGTGGCATATACACAATCTTGGTATATATCAGAGTGGCAGATATAGAAAATAAATATCTCGTTAAAGTTAGACTTCCTGAACTGATTTCAAAGCTTCAGGATCAAAATAAAGATTTACCAAAACTTCTTTCTGAATTTGAACAAGACAATACTAGTAATAAGAAAAAAAGCGCAGTATCCGCTTCTGTTCACTCAACAATAATAATATTGGAAGATGTTAAACGGAAGTTGGAACTTGATAAAAATCAGTTTAAATATTCAAGCCCTCCAATATCAAAATGGTTACTTTCAGTAACAGATGAAAAATTATCTAGAATGCTTAGCTCCAGACATCTCGACATTGAAGGATTATGGGGAATCCAATCAGAGTTAAGCAGTGTAATTATGCACTTAGAACAAATAAATTTAGATTTAGGATGGACGAGATCATGAGTGATAATATTATACAGTTGATCACGCAATTAAATAGATACACCTTGAATGGAAGTATATCTTGGAGGAGGGATGATGCTCCTTATAATATCATTCATGGTTCGGATTCATATATACCTCTATTTTTTAGCGTTAATTTCAATGGAACTAAGTTTGGGATCTATGAAGAGAAGTATAGATATTACACAGATGTCGATGAGTTTTACTGGACGTCTCAAATCGTTCTTTGCATCCTTGATGATAATAATCTTGAGGTATGGAAGTATAAAGAAAGATTTTCTGTCCTTAATGACCTTTTTGATAATGTTAGGTATAAGCAATCAGGGATTGAAGATATTTTAAGCAAGCTCCCAAAAAACTAAGTGTATAAAGCAGCTTTGAAAGGAGCTGCTTTTATATGAATTTCTTATTGGTTCCTAGAATATAAATCTCTATGGATTTTATTCATATATCATCTAATGTTAATATGGTTTTCAATCTAATTGACTTAGCTTTGTATGATAAAATGATTATCAATACAATAAGATATTAATCATGCCTGCTTCAGCTATCACATCGCCATTAATGTCAGGTTTTGCTAAGGTCATCATTAGTTCTGGAAAAATCTGAGCTAACACTAATTAATACACTTTACTGATTCAATTCCTGAACCAACCTGGTGTTGATATACAGCTTTTCTCGACCAACGCTCATTTCTTCCAGCACGCCTATCTCGACTAACTGTTTGAGATACGCTGATGCCGTCTGGCGTTTAGCGATACCTCGTTCAACAAGGTTATCGATCCGGCAATACGGTTGCGCATAGAGCACCTGGATGAGTTCATAGGTATATATTTTTGGTAGCTTCTCACGTACATACTCGGTCGTTTCTGCCATCAATGCCCGAACAACCGCAATCTTGTCAGTCGTCCATCGGGACGTGTTTTCTACGGCCTCCAGCATAAATAATATCCACGATTCCCAGTCTCCTTCATCTGTTACCCTACGCAAGAGCATGTAGTAATCACTACGTCTCTCCAGAATAAAGCGGGACAGGTACAGGATAGGCAGTGAAAGTAATTCATTTTGAATCAGGTAAAGAATATTCAGGATACGACCTGTTCGCCCATTCCCGTCCGGAAAAGGGTGGATGCACTCAAATTGATAGTGTGCAATAGCCATTTTCACCAATGGGTCTAAATCATCATCGCCATGTATGAACTGCTCCCAGTTCGCCAATAAGTTACGGATGGTATCTTCACCCACCGGGGGGGTATATACCACGCTGTTATTCTGATCGCGCAGTACTGTGCCCGGTGTTTTCCTGATATCGGTCTGAATTGCGCGTAATTTGGTGCAGATAGCGATTGCGGTGTTTGTGCAAAGTGGATAGGTCTCAAGATGGGTATAACCATCATAAAGCGCCGTACGATAGCGCAATGCTTCTTTGGTTGCTGGATCTGCTCCGTCTGCACGATCAGCATACTGAAAGAGCTGATCGCTGGTCGTTACGATGTTCTCAATGCGTGAGGAATCTTTCGCTTCCAGCATCGGGAGAATGTTAATCAACAATCCCTGATCGGGGATCAACTCACCCGCCGTTTTCAGCTCTGCAATTGCCGCGCGCGCATTTATACACGCTTTTAGTACATTACGTGTTTCTATCTGCTGCAGATCAGGCGGCAGTTTTGGCAGATCGTTGTAAGGGGCTTCGGGATTCCAGCTCATATGTTTATAAAAACCGATTTCATCGACATATAGACATCATATGTCGATGCTATAAGCATGTCACGGCATCATGTTTAAAAAATCGTGTTTTATCGACATATCGCCGCAACGTGTCGATGGCATAAACATGTTTTGGCAATATGTTTAAAAAAATGCTTTTTATCGACATATCCTCAGACGCTTGGCGCAGACAATCTGGATTTGTCTCGGAAGAGACTTCACTACCTGAGATGTATTAACCTTTAAATGAGGTCTCTCGGCAACCTTGCAACTGCAAAAAATGCCCCTATTTCATGGCTAATTAACCGCTAAATTCTGCCATGGAGGAAACTACCGATGTTACCCCGGACACACCGCCAGCTCGTAAGCGTTGAAGTGATGTGGCCTGCTCAGACGCTACCGCTTCCCCTGCAACAGGTAGTCGAAGCATTGAATCAGGGCGAAACGCCCGATCAGATTATTATCCGCATGAACCAACAGGGGCTGCTGGCGTGGCGCGAATACGCATTCGAGCAGGATACACACGATGTCTTTCAGGTGCGGCTGGACAATCAGCATGAAGCGCGGTTTCTCTGCCGCTACGTTACGCTGCCGCTGCACTGATGTCCGTATCCCGGTAACGCGAAATTGAAGAGTGCTGTTTATCCCCGGATAAATTAATATGCTATAAAATAAAGAGTTAGCATATGTCGTTTCAGGGATGATGAGTTGTAAATGAAGAAGAAACTGCCAGACCAGCTTACCAGGGAATGCATTATTGCGGCTATGCGCGCCTATGATGAAGGTGTACGCCACCAGTTCAGCGAGTCCCGGCTGTATGATGTGATCTTTGAAGGGCGCAGTTATCCACCGAAAGCTATAGTCGGTATTGCTGCTTCAAATATGACAGGCGTTGAGTTTTCCCCTGAAGATTTTAGTGGTGGTATCAAGTCGAAATGCGTCAAGTTGCTTACCGATCAAGGGTTTCAGATCGTTGAGAAAAATTTGGGTAACGAGCAGCCTGCCATCAGTATTTTTCCTGATGAACTGCCGCCGCAGAGCGTATTTAATGAAGGTGCAGCTACGCAGGTAACGGTTAACCGCTATGAACGCGACCGCAAGGCCCGCCAGGCCGCATTAGCCTGGCATGGTTGTCTGTGCAAAGTATGCGACATTGATATGATGAGGGTGTATGGTGAGATAGCAAAAGGTTTTATCCATATACACCACCTGATTCCGCTATCAGACATCAAAGATAATTACTCTCTGGATCCCAAAAAAGATCTTATTCCCGTCTGCCCTAATTGCCACGCCATGTTGCATCGGCGTAATCCGCCTTTTTCGCCTGAAGAATTGAAATCAATTATTGAATATCATGCGGCTCTTTAGGTATTAAAGCCCATTCGCTGTAGCTCGGTGGAAGAGAGTATTTTGATATAAATTGCTATTCGCGCAGCAACTTCAGCCACGGATTATTCGCCGGCACTTTCTCCCCAAACACCAGCCCCGGATCTTCCATCAGAAACCCTTTCAACTGACTACTTTTCTTTTGTGGCGCGCGAACCTCGCAGGTCCAGATAAAACTGTCATCATTACTGCGCAGGGCCAGCCCTGACTCCTGAAACATTCGCTGTGCCAGCTTCCAGCCGTCGCCGGTGTCTCCAGTGGTTTCTGATGCGTATATCTTAAAGATCCCCGGTGAAATCAAGAAAAGATGGTTTTCCACCACATGTATCTTGCCGTTCCGGGTATTCACCGTGCCTGAAGGGCTGGTGTGGTTCTTCAGCCACTGCAGGAAGTTGTTATTGTCACCAAGCCTCGGGTCGTCTGCTATTTCCGGCAGCGGTTGAGTGGGGGCGCTAAGTTCAGGGACGGGTTCAGCTTCGCTTACCGGCGTCACATTACCGGCAAAACAGGCGGGACGTTGTTCGCCTGGCTCCCATATTGCAGACGTTGTTAGGCGCAGCAGCGTCAGCGGTTCAACGGGCGACCAACCCTTATCCGATCGAATAATGCAGCGCCAGATCGCTTTATCCTCATTGGCAACAATAAGCTGATGCGTCAGCAGTTCGTCAAACAGGCGGTTATTGTTTTCCGGCACGCTAGATACGCCATGCTGGAGCAGCCAGGCGCGAACCCGGTCGGCGGTGGTTTTGCTGATAAGCCACAGCGCATCCTCCGTCAGCCAGCCATCGGATCCGCATTCGGGATTATTCAGTCGATAATCGTTCTGCACCAGCGACCGTAGGGCTGTAAGAAGCTGCTGGGGAAAGGAAGAGGGCTTTTGTGCCAGCGCAGTTTTGATATCGCCGCCGAGGTATCGGGCGACAGAGGCTTTATCGGCCTGCTGTACCAGTTCCGCCAGCGCGCCAGCGCGTTCGTAGTGTCCGGTGATCTGATAAATCAGGGACGCAAAAACCGTGGGATATCCGGCCAGCCAGTCCAGTAATGGCGAGGGTATCAACTGATTAATCAGCATTGCGCTAGCCGCCGGATGCAGATGATAGTCGCGACCGTGGCTCTGGTACTGCCAGCGATAAGGCTGTGCCAGATTACCCTGCCACGGATGCCAGCGGGTGCCATCACGTTGATGAATCTCCATATCCACGGCGATTTTTCCCGTATCGTGCAGTAATGCCGCGCAGACCACCGTGACCGTCCATGCGCTGGCCTGCCGGGCCTGTTCTTCCGCACCCGCTTCCGGTGGCAGCAGATAACCTTGGCGCAGCCGGATGGCGTTGCAGGCAACTTCCAGCGAATGATCCAGCAACCCGCCGGGAGTGGAATGGTGATGACTTTGTGAGGCGGGCAGCAGTTGTACCAACGCGGCGAAGCGATGAATCGCCGTGAGGATCCAGCTATCAAACAGGGTATCCGGCAGCGGGGTCAGTTGCCGTAACTGGTGCAAACAGGACTGGCGTAACGGTGTCGCCAGTAACTGTTCTGCGGATTGTGGTGCATACCAGCCCTCCGGCAGCGCAGCGTCTGGCGCAGGTGGCTGGCTCTGGGATGGTCTTTGTAGCCACTTCAGCATATTTCCCCTTTCCGGGCAGGCCCCTTTGCCCTTGTCGCCCTTCCTTTGCAGTTTCTCCCTTTAGGCCTTTTATATTTTATTAGTAAAAACAGTATGCTCTGATGTGCATATCTAGCGCTATATTTCTGATCGACGAGGAAAAGTGACCGACATATTGTCGGCCACTTTAAAACTACCACCAGGCATAAAACATCAACCTGTCTCGTTCAAAATCAAACGTCTCCAGCGTCTCCTTCACCCAGTGGGTGACGGCGCGGACATCTTTCCAGTAGTGTTCTCCATAATCGGTATAACCATAGAAAAAGCCGTCAATCGTGGGATAAACCGCGCCGCAGTTATCCGGCGTCAGGCTCTGCAGGTCACTCAGAAGCGCCTGCATGTGTGCTTTTGTGATTTCTAACAGCACCTGGTTACGCACCAGCCCAACGTGTTTATCCACCCATTTGAGTAATGGGTTCACCTTGCGGAAATAACCCACTCTGGCGTACTGGCTTTCATCGGGCGCGTTTTTTGCCCGTTCGAAAAAGAAAAGATCGAGTCCCATATCTCACTCCAGAAAAAAAGGGGAGCAACTCCCCGACGGGGAAGACTCCCCGTGCGGGTGGGCTGTCAGGCGCTAAGCTGACAGGGTTGTGGTACAGCGTTGAGCAGCCATTCACTGGCGTGGCGCGCCATACCGCTGGCGCGGATCACTGCCCGCTTGTCCTGGCGCAGAATATCCAGCCAGTAGCCGATATAGCTGGCGTGCTGGAGCCTGCCCTGAATGCCGCAATGGGCGCACAGGAAGGCGCTACCCATCTCCGCCACTAATTCTTCAGCGGCGTAGAGCGCTTCGGTGCGTTCCGCTTCGGCAATACCGGGGCGGTTCAGGCGTGAAGCGTGTCCGGTAGCGTGCGTCAGTTCATGCAGCAGCGTGGCGTAGTACGCCTCGCTGCTTTCAAACTGTTGCGGGTGCGGCATCATCACCAGGTCGGTCGCGGGTTTGTAATACGCTTTCGACTGACGGCGATGGCGCAGCGTCACTCCGCTGTTCATTGCAATGGCTTCGGCCATCTCCACAGGCTCTGCGGGCCGGGTAAACGGCTCGGACAGCGACTGCGGCAGGCCGTCGCACTGCGATAGGTTAAACAGCCGAAATTCACGAATGATCCCGAAATGCCGCACCTTCGGCTCGCCGTCTTTATCCAGCAACGGCTGGCCGAGTGCATCGGTCTCTTCCTGTGTGCGCGGCAGATACAACACCGCCAGAGAGGATTTCTCCCCCCGGCGCACCTGCCCGCCGAGCGCGCTGACCTGATGGAACGTCAGCCAGCGGTCGCTGGCGAAGCTCTGCTTGTCGGCGCTGTTCCACAGCAGCGGCACGTTAATGCCGTGATACGGACGACCGGATAACGCATTGATCGGGAACGGCGGCTCGCCATCGCGCCACGGGCGGATCCACGGCACATTGCCGTTTTCCAGCTCAGCAATAATCTGGTCGGTGACTTTCTGGTAGATATCGTTGCTTCTGTCCATTGTGCGATCCTCATGGAAGAAGCCGGAACCACCTCCGTCCGGAAGTGACTCCGGCGGAGAGAGGTTATGCCTGTTCAGCCATCGAGACCTGCACATAGTGGCCGTGATAGTTGAGCGACAGCGGTAATGCGACAGGGACTTTCATATCGCCCTGCGGCGGCTGGCAGTAGATCGTAAAGGTGACTTTCTTGCGGGACGTCCCGGCGGTGCGCAGGGTCAGCAGTACGGCGAGCAACAGATTGCCCAGCCGTTCTTCCACCTGCTGCGGGTCGGCGGGAAACTCCACAGCGGATTGCCAGACATCAGGGGCGATAACCACCGGCATTAACGACGGTTTTTTATCGAAAAGCGACATGGTGTTTCTCCTGTAAATGAGCAGGGAACACCCTTCGCAGGGCGTTTCCCTGCGGGATGGAATGGTACGGGTATCCTGCGCATCTGCGCCGTTCGCGCCTTCCGGATACATGGCGAACTTACTGCATGGCTGGCGGTAGTGTTTTCTGCGCGGGTGATAAAAGGGAGGGGAAAATCATTACCGGGGCTGAAGAGTTTTGTCGTTCCTGAAATGTGAACGCAGGCAGATTGATGCGCACGCATCGCTCAAAAAATGATCTTTTTCAGGCGGATACTGAAATCAGAAAAGCATATGACCTTGAACAGTAAGCACAATGACTGGAGGGATATGCTAATGAACCAACAAGATATAAACGCATTGAAGAATTTTGATTTTCTGGCACGCAGTTTTGCCCGTATGCACGCCCTGGGCCAACCAGTGGATATCGATGCCGTGACCGGCAATATGAGTGATGAACAGCAAGCATGGTTCCGGGAGCGATACGACCACTACCGAAAGCAGGCTGAGCGGGCGAGAGTGATAGAACTGCGGTGATATAACGAACAACGGGCCTAACGGCCCGTTGCGTATTTTCAGGCTTTGAAAATCTGCTTCCGGTGCCAGCCGACATACTGTTCAGCAGGCCACTGCGTTTTGTCATAAGGGAGGAATAACTGCTGGCCGTCCCGATGCCAGAACAGATGGTCTACCACCGGACTACGACTGACGCCGCCGGAGATGCGGATGGTCATACTCTCATCCAGCCCGAACGCCCCCATATCAAACGCGTCATGGTGTAATGTACAGAGCGCCAGTCCATTGTTCACCACGCACGGACCGCCATATGCTTTCCAGTGAATATGCGCCGCTTCAATACCAACCAGCGCGCCATCGAGTCTGAGATCGTAACCACAGAACGCGCACCGTGAGTGGTAAGCGCGAAGAACGATATCCCTGAAACGCGGATCGCGGTTTCTGGAGCGATCGATAAAATCGAATCCCAACTGGTTGGCAAGGATCCGCTGAATACTTTCCGGGAAGCGATCGGTGAGGATCTTCTGGGCCAACTGGTCGATCATCTCAGGGTGGGCCAGCAATTGTTGGTAAGCCGCCTCATCGAAGCCGCCCGCCACCTGGTTATCAATCAGTTCTTTCTTTGTCGGCTGAGTATTGCCCTTGCGCGGTTTGCAACCTTCTGCGTGAGCGATCTCCCAGAAGCCGTCGGTTCGCAGTCGCCAGAAAGGCATATTGGGATAGTCGGTGCGTCGCTTGGGACCAAACTCTTTCAGCTGGCGAGTAAGCGGTTCGTGGATTTCCAGACCGTAGTTAAACAGGCGTGGATGGCCTGCTTTGTACTGCGACAGTACATACAACAGCAGTAGCGGTTTATGCGGCGCGCATACGTCACCCTGATGCCAGACAGAGACGTTGGAGATGGCGGATTGCAGCATTTCTGAAGAGAGCATAAGAATGAACCGGGTAACAGGCTGATGTTATTGCGATCATGCTCGCAAAAGCGGTGAAATTCAATTGCGGTTCGTCACGTTGGTGAGAGAGAAATCGATGCTTTATGTCTGTAACACTGAAAGGTAAACTGAGCTCATCCACAGGAGTTGTAAATCACGCATCGCTTAAAAGCTGATACGTAAAGCCGTGCGTACAAACGCAGGAAGGCATATGACCAGTCGTCCCCAGATGATAATCAACGTGTTACAGGCTAATCCCGGCCAGCAGTTCACTGTCCGCCAACTGGCGCAGAAAATTATCGATCACTACAGCGCAGAACTGGCTGAAAAGCGCAAAAATCCGCGTTTTGCTAGCGACGAAGATTTTTTAAGTCAGATAACCGCAGAGGTAGGCGGTAGCCGGACTGTTAAAGCGAAGGCGATGTGTCCGCAGGTGATGACTCGTGATAAGCCAAGGCCGCGCCTGTTTTACTGGGGGGAATCTGTGGTTGAAAAAACAGATTCCAATGTGGCACCCGAACCAACAGTTGAAACTGTAAGCCTTACCGAGCACTCGTTATATCCGATCCTGATTGATTACCTTTCACAGGAAGAAGGGCTGTTGTGCCGTCGTATTGACGAAAAGCGCTCCAGCAATAACAAAGGGTTGGGTGGCAACCATTGGCTTTATCCCGATATCGTCGCATTGGAGCCTCTGGATAAAGAATGGGATGATGTGGTGCAAAACTGCGTTCGTCATAGTGAAGGACGTTTAACTCGGCTGTGGTCTTTTGAGGTGAAAAAGCAGCTAAACCGTAGCAACGTGCGTGAATGTTTCTTCCAGGCGGTCAGCAACTCCAGTTGGGCGCATTTCGGCTATTTGGTGGCGACTGAAATTAACGAAGATAAGCAACGTAGTGTGGAGCGTGAGTTGCAGATGCTCTGTGCGCTGCATGGTATTGGTGTGATCCTCCTCGATCCACATGACTTCAGTAACAGCCAGACGTTGATCCCGGCGCGGGAACGTACCAGTGTCGACTGGCAGTCAGTAAACCGTCTGGTGGAAGAGAATCGGGATTTTAAAGATTTTATTGAACTGGTGGGCGAGTATCACCAGACAGGAAAGATTCATAATTCGTTGTGGAACAAATAATTCATAGCAGTTAAACAATAAATTTACGAGGCTATGGCTTACAAGCAGGTAAGACTGTAGTTAACGAGGCAGTATTCTGAGAAACACATGAAATTAACCCTTACCCAGCTTGAAACATTGCTGCTCCGCGCTTGTGATGACCTGCGTGGCAGCATGGATGCCAGTGAATACAAAGAATATATTTTCGGCATGTTGTTCCTTAAGCGTGCCAGCGACCTGTTCGATCAGCGTCAGGCTGAACTACGTAAGCAGTTTGAAGATCAAGGGATGTCCAAACTGGACATCGAGCTGGCTCTTGAAGATCCCGACAACTACTCAGGTAAGTATTTCTATGTTCCTCCGCGCGCACGCTGGAACGAAGAGTGGGAAGAGATTGTAGAAGAGAAGGATGGCACTAAAAAAGCGGTCATCCGACCGGCCCTGAAGCATGTGAAAGTTGGGGTTGGCGGCGCGTTGAATAAAGCGCTGGAAGCGATCGAAGAAGCTAATATCGATGTTTTACAGGACGTATTGAAAGGCATTAACTTCAACCGCAAGATTGGCCAGCGTACTCTGGATGACGATACCTTGGCTGATTTTGTACAGAACTTCGAGAAAATTCCGCTTAAAGATGAGGATTTTGAGTTCCCCGATCTGCTTGGGGCAGCATATGAATGGTTGATTAAATTCTTTGCTGACTCTGCGGGTAAAAAGGCTGGAGAGTTTTATACCCCGGCGGAAGTCGTGCGGATCTGTGTTGAGATCTGCGATCCTGAAGAGGGCATGAGCGTTTATGACCCGACCGTTGGCTCGGGCGGCATGCTGATTCAGATGCGTGACTACCTGCGTGAAAAAGGCGGTGATGCGGATGAAATCGCGCTCTACGGCCAAGAAAAGATCGGCACCACTTGGTCTATTTGCAAAATGAACATGCTGCTGCATGGAATTTCGCATGCTGATATTCGTCAGGAAGACACCCTGCGTGAACCACAGCATCTGGATGAAAAGGGTGAATTAAGACGTTTTGACCGTGTGGTGGCTAACCCGCCATTCAGCCAGAACTATATTAAGAAAGATATTAAACACCCCGGACGTTTTGCCATTTGGCTGCCAGAGAAAGGTAAGAAAGCGGACCTGATGTTTGTTCAGCATATGTTGTCTGTGCTGAAACATGATGGGCGTATGGCGACCGTTATGCCTCATGGTGTGTTGTTCCGTAGCGGTGATGAACGCGAAGCGCGTAAATACTTTATCGATCACGGTTATCTGCAGGCCATCATTGGCTTACCTAGCAACCTGTTTTACGGTACGGGGATACCGGCCTGTATTTTAGTGATGAATAAAGAAGGTGCTGCAAAGCGTAAGTCAGTTCTGTTTATCAACGCCGATCGTGAATACAGCGAAGACAAAGCACAGAATCATCTGCGTCCGGAGGATATTGATAAAATTATCAACGCGTATCGCAACGGAAAAACGATCCCGGGCTATGCGCGCGTTGTTCCAACTGATGAGATTATCAAAGAAGATTACAACTGTAATATTCGTCGCTACGTGGACAATGCGCCGCCGCCGGAACCCCACGATGTTCGTGCGCATTTACATGGTGGTATTCCGCTGGCGGAAATCGAAAGTCTTGGCCATTTCTGGCAAAACTATGCCGGGTTACGTGCAGATATTTTTGCACCCCGTGATGCTGAGTATATGAATTTCGGCCCCACTTTGACTGAAGAGCGTGATATTGCTGAGTTTGTTACCCGAAATGCGGGTGTACTACAAGCGAATCAGACGTTCATGACGCAACTTGAGGCGTGGTGGGAGCAGAATCTCCCGATTGTGGAAGCGTTAGCCCCTGACGCTGCCAATCAGCAGGCCCGGCCACGTAATGTTTATGTAATGCGCAGCCAGTTGATGGACAGCATTCATGACGCATTTGCGCAGCAAAACTTGTTAACTTCCTTCCAGGTGCGTGGTGCTTTTGCCAGCTATGTGAATTACTTGAAGGCGGATTTCAAATCTATTGCTGCCAGTGGTTGGGGAGCTGAACTGATCCCCGATGAGGATATTCTTCAAAGTCAGTTCCCTGAGGTACTGGAAGAGCAGGCAAATGCACTGGCCCGTTTAGCCGAGCTGCAGGCGTTATTTGCCGCGGCGGATGATGAGGACTTTGAAGACACCGATGATACTGGTGTGATGACCTCTGAGCAGGTGAAAGAGCTAAAAGCAAAGTTGAAAGATGCTAAAGGCATGGTGAAACTGTGCAAACGCGATCCGGGATTGGGAAGTGCTGAAGAATATCAGGAAAAGGTTTCCCAAATCGAAGCCCAGTTGAAACGCCATAAAGAACTGGAAGATGAAGCCAAAGAACTGAAGAAAGTGATTAAGGCAATAGAGAATAAGCGTGATGAGCTGGTTTTAAGCGCTCGTGAGAAAATATCACAGGATGAGGCTCGTGTGGTTATTCTTGCGCGATTAAAACAGTTATTGTTAACTACTTATAATCGTTATCTACGGGCAGAACAGCGAGCTTGTATTACTGCAATTGAAAATTTGTGGTTTAAATATGCGGTAACTGCTAAAGAAATCGAGGAGAAGAGGGATAAGGCTTCTCAGCAATTGCGTAGAATCTTAGCGGAGCTGGGATATGAGTAAATGGATTCATGGGTTTTTGGATGATGTAACCTCTTACCAAAAGGCAGGAGGTACGCCGAGTGTATCTAATCCAGCTTTTTATGATGGCGATATTCCTTTTGTCCTTATTGAGGATATGACAAATTCTTATCGGTTTTTAACAAAAACAGGGAAGACATTAACATTAGAGGGCTTAAATAATAGTTCTGCGTGGTTGGTACCTAAAGAACATATATTGTATTCAATGTATGCCACTGTAGGAAAACCTGTAATAAACAAAATAGATTGTGCGACCAATCAAGCTATCATAGCTTTAAAAGCAAATGATAAAGTTCATGATAATTATTTGTTCTATTGGCTGGAATATATTAAACCGTCGGTCTGGCGGTATACTACTCAAACCACACAGTCGAACCTCAATGCAGGTATTGTTCGACGCCTACCTATTTCTTACCCCGAGAATAAAAGTATTCAGGAAAGAATATCACAGATATTAACTTTAGTTGATGATGCCATTGAGAAAACTCAATGCTTAATACGAAAATATAAGAAAATAAAAAATGGTATGATGCTTGACTTATTAACGCGGGGCGTTAATGCTTCTGGTGAATTACGGGAGAGTTATAGGAGTGCACCGCATTTATATAAAATGTCATCCCTTGGGTATATTCCAAAAAACTGGTCTGTTGTCAAACTTGAAGAATTGCTGTCACCAATAGCAAACAACTTCAGAAGTGGCCCTTTTGGAAGTGCTTTATTAAAATCAGAGTTGGTTGAAAAGGGGATTCCTTTTTTAGGAATTGATAATATTCATGTTGAGTATTTTGATAATACGTTCAGGCGCTTTGTTTCGGAAAGAAAATTTAATGAATTGCTAAAATATGCTGTTCGACCCAGAGATGTGGTTATAACTATCATGGGAACAGTAGGAAGAGCAGCTGTAATACCTAGTGACATTGAGCGAGCATTATCATCTAAACATTTATGGACAATGACCTTCAATGAATCTCTGATTGTCCCTGAGCTAGTATGCTGGCAATTGAATCATGCTCCATGGGTTAAAGCTTGGTTTAGAAAAGAAACACAAGGAGGAATAATGGATGCGATACAATCAAAAACATTACGTTCGCTAGAACTTCCTCTGCCTGGAAAAGAAGAACAATTACAATTGTATGAAAAATATTCCTTAGTTACAAAAAAATTAAAGACAGAAGAAATTAGCTTGAAAAAACTAATAAAAGAAAAAAATGGTTTAATGCACGATCTCCTCACTGGTAAAGTTCCTGTACATTCAAAAGACACAGAGGCCCCCCATGTCTGAATACACGGAAGTTGAACAGCCCTTTTTGCAGCAATTGCAATCACTGGGCTGGACGATTATTGACCAGGGACAGGACATTCCCTCCGATCCGGCTAAAAGTATGCGTAGCAGCTTCCGACAGTGGCTGCTGCCGCAGATTTTTACTAACTCAGTAGCGCACTTAAATGCCGGATCAGACGGAAAAACATGGTTAACTGACAAACAGTTACAGGATCTGCAAGAGCAGATCCTGCGACAACCCAACCGTACTTTACTGGAAGCTAATGAGGCGATCCAAAAGCTACTGTTTAAAACACAGGTGGATATTAATAATGTCACCGGTGAGTCTGACCCGATAGTAAAATTAATCGATTTCGAACACCCTGGAAATAATCACTTTCTGGCGATAAACCAGTTCCGGATTGATACCCCGGGTTGCGTAAAACAATTTATCATTCCCGATATTGTTTTATTTATCAATGGTATCCCGCTGATTGTTGTGGAGTGTAAAAAGGGTGGTCCAACCTGTTCTAATCCTATGGCGGAGGCATATATTCAGCTCCAGCGTTATATGAATGACCGTAAAGCAACAGCGCTGCAGGGGTTAAAGGAGGGAGAGCCGCGTTTATTCCACAGTAATTTATTTTCGGTCAGAACGACAGGCGTTGAAGCGGATTACGGCACGATTACTTCTGGAGAGGAGCATTTTTATCCCTGGAAGACACAATGGCCACAGGAGGACAATGTTGCCAGCGATATGAATGCGCAACAACAGCTAATCAAAGGCATGTTAAATAAAGCGAATCTGCTATCCATCCTGCGTACATGCTCTGTATTTATGGATACCGATGCTGGCCCGCGCATCAAGGTTGTCTGCCGTTATCAGCAATTTCGCGCCGCTAATAAGATCTTACAGCGTTTACGTGAAGGTAAAACCACAGAAGAAAAAAGTGGTGTAGTCTGGCATACCCAGGGGTCGGGTAAGAGCCTGACGATGGTTTTTGTTGCCCGAATGCTGCGCGTTTCAAACGATCTTAACGATTATAAAATCATACTGATCAACGATCGTCTCGATCTGGAGGAGCAGTTAACAGCGACGGCACAACTGATTGGTGGACGAGTCAATGTTATTGAAAGCAACAATACGCTACGAAAAGAATTAGCCACCAACACTTCCGATATCAATATGGTGATGGCCCATAAGTTTCTGGTCACGCAGGAAAGCCTCCCCGTATCCGTTGCTAAAGCGCTGGGAACCTACCAGGCCATTCCAACGGGCAAAACATTTGGCGTAGTGAATACCTCTTCGCGAATTGTGTTAATGATCGATGAAGCACACCGTACTCAGAGTTCAGACCTGGGGAGTAATATTTTTGAGGCCTTCCCCAATGCGGCCCGCATTGCCTTTACCGGAACGCCACTGATTACAGAACGCCACGGTGAGAAACGTACCGTCAAACGCTTTGGCGAATATATCGATAAGTACAAATTGATGGATGCCGTTGAAGATGGCACCACATTGCAGATCCTTTATGAAGGCAGGACTGCTGATGCCGCGTTGAACGATAAATATGGCTTTGAAACGCAGTTTGAGAATCTCTTTAAAGACAGAACGGAAGAAGAATTAGACGCTATTAAGAAAAAGTATGGCGCCACTGGCGACATTCTGGAAGCAGAGCAACGTATTGCCGCTATCGCGCGCGATATGGTGAAACACTATCTGGAGCATATTTTTCCTAATGGCTTTAAAGCTCAGGTGGTATGTCACTCCAAACTGGCGGCAGTTCGTTACCAGAAGGCGATCCATCAGGCATTAAAAGAGAAAATGGATGAGCTTGAATCTGCAGACGTACCTGACCACGAATTAATTAATCGGATCAAGTTCCCCAAAGCTGCGGTCGTGATATCCAGTGATGGCACCAATGAAGCGGCATTTATTACCGAGACACGTAAACAAGCCCGCGCCTGGAATGCGGTAGAAAATTTCTGTAAGCCATTTGCATTTGATGATCCTGATAAACCTTATACAGGAATCGCCTTCCTGGTTGTCTGTGACATGTTATTAACCGGTTTTGATGCGCCGATAGAGCAGGTTATGTACCTGGATAAAAAAATCCGCGAGCATACGTTACTACAGGCAATTGCCCGTACAAACCGGGTAAAAAAAGGGAAACAACGTGGTTTTGTTGTGGATTATATCGGCCTTACTCACCATCTTACTGAGGCATTAACTCTTTATGCAGCCAGCGACGAGCGCCAGGAGCTGGCCGAAGGATTAAAAAATATTAATTCAGAAGTTCCGGTGCTGCAGGAGCGCTATCAGCGCTTGTTGAGTTTGTTCTCGTACCATCATGTTAATGGCATCCATGATTTCCTTGAGGGACGATTACCCGACATAGCAGCAGAAGCAGCTGTGGTAAATGATGCTGTTCGTTTGCTGAAAGACGAGAAACTGCGGGCGGATTTTGATGTGTACCTGAAAAAATTCCTCAGCAGTCTGGATATCATCCTGCCGCATAGTGCGGGTCAAGTTTATCGTATTCCGGCAAAGCGTCTGGGATATATCCAGCGAGTGACCAAAGAGCGTTATAAAGACGATTTGCTGGATTTGGGAGATGCTGGCCAGAAGGTACGCGATCTGATTAATCAGCACCTCATCAGTCTGGGGATTAACCCTACGGTTCCTCCCGTTGAATTGCTCTCAGATAACTTCATTGAACAGCTAAACCAGCATACCAACGGCAATGATGAGGCGAAAGCCAGCGAAATGGAGCATGCAATTCGTAAGCATTGCACTGTTCACCATGATGAAGATCCAGCTTTTTATAAGAGTCTTTCGGAAAAAGTGGAACAATTGATCGACCTGTATCAGGATCAATGGAAGAAGCTGGCGGAAGAGTTAGAGAAACTGCGTAACGTTGCGATTACCGGGCGCCAGGATGGGGAAGAGGGGATGAGCCGGGAGGCCACTACGTTTTATGAACATATTGCTCATGAAGCGTTCCCGGGCGGAGAGATACCCGTGTCAGTAAAACCCAAAATTAAAGCGCTGATGGAAGCAATTGTTGAACTTCTGCAACAAAGCATCGGCAGCATCGATTACTGGCACAACAGCAGCAAACAAAAGAAAACGCGCAGTGAGATCAAAACGGCTCTGACGCTAACCGGAGTTCCTGAATTAAAACAGGCAAGAGAACGAATTGCGGTAGAAATTATGAAACTGGCAAAAAACCGACATAGTGCGTTACTCCAGAACTCAGCGGAGAGCAAAAAACCATGATGTACAGACGGGTGAAGGACATCGACTATCATCTCGCGCCAGGTACCACCCGGCGTACAACGGATATCGTTATCGAAAGAGACGGTCAGGTCATTGTTCGCCCGCCAGTACACTTTACTCCTGAACAGGCGGATACCGTTGTTTTTCAGAAACGCATGTGGATTTATCGTAACCTGGCTGAGTGGAAAGATCTTAATGCCACTACGGTGGCGCGTGAATGGGTAAACGGCGAGACCTTTCTCTATCTGGGGAGCATGTATCGCTTATCTCTGGTTTCCGATCAACATCTACCGTTACTCCTGAAAGATGGACGCTTCTGCCTTAATCGGCAACTTATTGAAAAAGGCGGCATAGCCGCAGCGAAAGGCGCGTTTGAAGACTTTTATATAACTAAAGGCCAGCAGCGCATCAGAGAACGCACTCTGTTTTTTGCGCCCAAAGTCGGAGTGAAGGCAGAAACAATCCGGGTGAAGGAAATGGGATATCGCTGGGCCAGTTGCGGTCATAGCGGTACGCTGAATTTCCACTGGAAATGTATGATGGCCCCCGCGAAGATCCTGGATTACATCGTGGTCCACGAGCTATGTCATTTTCACCATCGCAACCATACGGACGCTTTCTGGAATGAAGTGGATAAGGTGATGCCTGACTGGAGAGAGCGCAAAGAGTGGCTGCGTAAACATGGCGCTAGCTTAGACCTGTAGTTTTCATCAACAGGTGGGAAGCACGACTCCCACCTCCCTTAACATCCCCCGCGCCCGCAGACACAACCCCGGCCACAACCCCGCCAACCCTCACTCCCGCCCACGTCAGCGCCCCAAGCCAGAACGCAGGCAGCACCACAAACATCGTCCCCATCACCACATTGACGATCAAATCATCAGAAGCGTTCTGCAACCCATACAGGTTGAAGTGCGAAGCACCTTCTGCGTTGTAGATAATTTCCATCAGCCAGCTATCCAGCCAGCGGGCCAGCTCCCACCAGAAGGAGAGGAAAAACAGGGCAAACTGGACAAAGCTCAGCGTGATCACGCTCTTTAGCTCCCAGGCGGAAAATAACAGGATCACCGGTATAAGAACGACCAACGCCATTTCGAGGAATGCCTGCACCATCGGCAACGCCTGGCGCACGCCATCGAAGGCAGGGAACAGCGCGAGGCTGGAAACCGACATTCCGGCGATACTCCCCAACCGGCTTAACGCTTGCGATGCATTCAAGTTATCTCCCGCATTCCCGCCAAACCCGTTGTACACCAGCCCGCCCTGTGACACCTGCATATTGCGCGGGCTCACCAGCGAGCGCAGTACCGCTTCTTCGTACTCCTCTTTCGACTGCCCCAGTTTTTGCAGACGCTGCCAGAGCGTGGTATCGACCTGCTTCAGTAGGCGGTTTTTCAGCCCCGCATCACCATCGGACCACCACTCTTTACACGCGGGATAGCCTCCGCCACCTGTATTGCTCAGGCCATCATCGCGGCTGGCGTCATAAGGCCAGGCGGCACGGGGTGAGCGGGAATGATCATGGTCGTAATAGCCTGGCGTGGAGAGGTAAAAAGACGATCCCACCCAGTCCACTTCCCGGCTTTGCTCCTCACTGATATCGCTACCCAGCCGTTTCAGGCGCGTGCGCGATGGCCCATAGCAGTCGTTAACGAAATCCTGTAATTCCTGTGCCAGCGCTGGATCAACGATCCGGGTGTGCTGCACTTCAAAGCGCAACTGGCGCAGGTCCGGCTTGCAGGGCAAGACGGCGACGGCGGCGCTGGTGATGCCTTTGCCAAGCGCATGAGTGAAGTACCACCACACCGGAACGGAAGCGCTCTGGCCGCTGAGTTCATTAATCAAAGGTGCATAGCCGGAATCGCCGGGCTGTACCACCGACCAGCCGCACTGCTTCGCGCGCTGGCTGTCGTATGTAATGGTATTGATATCTACATTGAGGAACGGCACACCCGCGAAGAAGATCACCAGCAGGGCGCTGTAGAGTGAGTGCTCCACCCAGACGACCAGCAGGCGGGCGACGTTGCCTTCGTCCGCCCCCTGGCCGCGTGCTTTCAGCCACAGGGCAATCAGTTTTGCCAGCAGGGGCAGGGCGAACAGCCCGGTGGCGGTCAGCGTCTGCCACACGCCGTTGTTCACCAGCCAGCCGAGCAGGGTGAGCACATACTCGAAATAGCTGTTGGCGGTCATCGCGGGCTGTCCGGCTGCGGGTTATTCAATTGATGTAAGCGGCGGTCGCTATCGTCCGGCACCTCCACCGCCTGTCCCTGAAGCTGATCGCGCTGCTGTTTGCGTTGTAGGATCTGGCTGGCGGTATTGCGCGTCAGCGCCTGGCGGAAATCGAGTTCCAGCTTAAGCTGGCTCAGCTCTTCATCCAGTTGGGTGGTGGTTTTGCCTAAGCTGTCCTGCGCTTCTTTGACGTTGGCGATATTGGGTTCACGCATACCTGCGAGCAGCGTGCGCCGGGCCAGCAGCGCCTGTTCGGTGACGCGGGCCAGCGCCAGTTCTCCCGCCAGCCGTTCGGTGAGGACGGTGGCGTCCGGATCGTCGCGCAGTGCCTCGACCACGCCGCGGGTCAGTTGCATGGATCCGCCGGAGGCTTTCGCCAAATTGTCGAAGCCGGGTTTCTGACTGCCATTAACCAGATCTGTCAGGAGGGGCAGGATCCTCGCCTTTTCTTCGTCGATCAGCGGATGTAGACCGATCCCTGCCTGTGCGCCGGAGCGTGCGTCCGGATCGTCGGTGGCCTGCGCCACGCTGATGGTCTGCTCGCCCAGCACGCGGGTCATCCATCCGGCGGCCTCTTCAGGGGATGTCCAGGTGCTACAAAGTTCCCCGTCGCATTCGGAGGAGGTAAGAGACGTGGTGCTGGTGGCGGGCTGCTGGTTGAGAATATTCCAGCCTGCGGCGGTGGCGTCATGGACTATCTTAATCGGCGGCTGACCTTTGCCGCCGCGCTTTTCGCCACCTATCCAGCGTTTACCCTTTTCGGCTGCCTCTTTTGCCGCTTTCTGGTCGGTGCGGATGGCGTCATTATCGCTGGCGGCGAGGGACTGGTAATTCTCCGCTTTGGCTCCGGAAAACCAGGCGGAGTCTGCCGCCAAATCGGTCATCTTCTCCGCCATTTTCTGGCAGTTCAGCAGCGACTTATCAAAATCCAGCCGCCCCTGCAGCACGCCGTTGGTCAGCAGATCATAAAGCTGCGGATTGGCGCGCTGGATAATCATCGCGGGTAGGCTGGCAACCGCCCCGGTGGCACTCTGGATAACGTTGCCCATCAGCTGCTGGAAGCCGTCGGTGATCCCGTTTAGCTGGTTGCGCACCGTGGTGTCGATGTCGAAATTGCCGCACATCATATCGGCATTCCAGCCAATGCCCACACTGAGCGGCGAGGGGCTGCGGCGCACGGGTGGCGGCATTACCGCCTCGCCGCCGCCAATCTGGTAGTAAAGCAGGTCGTCAACCGCGCCTCGCGTGCGGAAGCTGTAGTCGTCTGCCGCCACGCAAACCCAGGCGAAAAACAGTAAGACCAGGCAAAGGACTCTCATCGCCGCCTCCGTTAACCCGTACTGCCGAGGAAGGTTTGCCCCCGGCGCGGACAGCATTTGTAAGGCCGCCACAGCGTCCAGGCGTACGCACCATCCTCGGCCAGCTTGTCGGCGTAAGTGTCGGTGGCGCTGCCATCCGGGAACACCGAACAGGCGGCGGATTTTTTCGGCGTGAGCATCTGCCAGCGATGGTTATCGCTGTCGCCTTCGATAACTGGGGAGGGCGGCCAGTACCCGGCGCGGGATGAGGCCGTCAGCGGTGTGTAGATATGCGGTTGTCCGGTACGGGTCACCAGATCGGCCACGCGCTGGGCGATAACGGCGGCGGCTTTATAGTCGTGCGTCTGGCTGATGGCTCCGGCTCGGGGATAGATATTGCCCCACATATCACCGCTCTTGCCCACTTCACGCAGGCCCGGCGTCAGCGCTTCTGGCCATGTCATCTCCGGTACGCCACTGCGCCAGGCCAGCACATCTAGTTGACTCAGGAAATACGGTTCAAAAGGCTGCGATGACGGCGAGCAGATATAACCAAACTGGGTGAAAAACTTTGCCAGTTCATCGCCTGCCGGGAAGCCGATAGCATCGGCATTTTTAAAACGGATCTTGCTGTGCTGGCTTGCAGAACGAGGATTAGTATCGCCGCCGCCTTCGGCAACACCGGGCAACGGTGGGCTGAGTAACGACATCTCCGCCCACGGATTCTGCCCGGTGTTGCTGTAAGCCGACACCACCAGATCCGGGCGGAAATGACTGACCTTCACTGACGTGCGCACCGTACAGCCGAACGGCGTGCAATAGAGCCAGTAGCACAGGCCGACAACCCGGTAGCTCACGCAGTCCGGCGACAGGGCGGAGGTTGCAATTTCCGGCGTGGTAATGGCTCTGAGCGGGAAAGCGGCGCACAGGAAGAGTGGCAACAGAAGAGTAAAACGGTCTGGCATAACGCCTCCGGCAACAGAGTTTTCTTCTGCCGGGTGTAGCGCAATGCTCATACGATCACTGCTGAAAACTGGAGTCAGCCCGTGAAAATTGTTGAGTCTGTCATCAACCTTTGCCGGGCTTTCTGGTGCTATTCTGTGGTTCAGGCCGGGCTACGAAAGTGGTTCCGGCCTGTTTTTTTCTTCATTTTTTATTGTGTTTAAGGAGCAAGACTTATGCCAGTAAAACGAAAACATCTGACCCGCCATGAAGTGGGACAGATACTGCTTGCAGCGGACAGAGGGATCCATTTTGAGCGGGATTACTGCCTGATTCAGATGTGTTTTTTACACGGTCTGCGGGTCAGTGAACTGTGTGGGATGCGCCTGTCGGATATCGATTTGGTAGGGCGTTCGGTCTATGTCCGACGGCTGAAAAACAGTCTCTCAACGCAGCATCCGCTGTTTGATGCCGAATTGCCCGCGTTGATGCGCTGGCTGAAGGTGCGCCGCCGCTGGCGGGAGGCAGACAGCGACTGGCTTTTTCTGTCGCAGAAAGGAGGCCCGTTGTCGCGCCACCAGGTCAGGTTATTGCTCAGACGTTATGGCGAACTGGGCGGCGTCAGCATTTCCGCATATCCCCATATGCTGAGGCACGGATGCGGCTACGCGCTGGCGGACCTGGGACGTGATACGCGTTTGATACAGGATTATCTGGGGCACCGGAACATCCGGCATACGGTGATTTATACAGCGACAAATACGCAGAGATTTATGAATGTCTGGGGGAATATGAGAGAAAACCACACAATTAGTGCCAGAATGTAAAGTAGTATCAGAAAAATTTAGCAAAGTGTCAAAATTTTTCTGAGACCCCTTTTGATAACGGATTATCTCTCTGTTTTTAAATAAAAATAAAACGTAGCAGATATATGATGTTCCTCTGGCCCTTGCTGGCAACGTGCTTTAGAGGTTCACGTTGCCAGTTTTCATTCGCTCACCGCTTTACTGTTTTATGCCATTCCGACCGTTCTTTTCAGCCAGCGCTGACATTTTATTTTTCACTGTCATCTTCCACCAGATTTTCTTCTGAACTCACCACTCTGGCACTAACGGGAAAGTCTCCCGTAGGTTTTTTCACCGCCAGAGTGAAGCAGGGCTGAGCCCTGAACGATTGTTCACAAGGAGAACTGTATGAAACAAATGATGTTAAGCGCGTGTTTTTTGCTGGTGGCGGGTAACGCTTTAGCCGCTGACGGAACCATTCATTTTACCGGAAGCATTACCGATCAAACCTGTACCGTCGATACCGGCTCACAAAATCTACCGGTTGATTTAGGCAACGTCGCGCAGACCGCTCTTAACGGTGCTGCAGGGATGAAGGCGGCACCTACGCGTTTCACGCTCAGCCTGAGTGATTGCCCTGACACCGTAACGGGGGCAAATGTGAAATTTGACGGTACCTCTGATGGCGTAAACCAGAATCTGCTGGCGCTGGATAGCGGCACCGGGATCGCTACCGGCGTGGGTATCGAAATTGCCGACAGAAATGGCACCGCGATCCCGCTGCATACGGCATCGACGGATTACCCGCTGGCAGAAGGCACCAATTCGTTGGACTTTATCGCTCGCTATGTCTCTACCGGCACCGCGGTCACAACCGGCACGGCGAACGGTACCTCGCAGTTCACCATTAACTACAAATAACGCTGTGCCGTCGCGGGGTACATTCCTCCTCCCATCCTACCCGGTGTACCGCCGCATAACAGGGAACGTTTCGCAGGGATGCGTATTTTTCGCCCGGAGATAACAAGATGAACAGGTATGCAGACGTTGCGCTGGCGCTATTGCTGGCCTCCTTTACCGTGCAGGCGCAGGCCGGAATAGTGATTGGCGGCACACGCGTCATTTATGACGGAGATAAAAAAGAGACCTCCGCATCCATTCGTAATCCCGAGAAATCCAGTGTTTATCTGGTACAAAGCTGGGTGGACAGCGGTGAGCAAAATGCGAAAGCGCCGTTTATCGTTACCCCGCCTCTGTTTCGTATTAACCCGGGTGAAGAGAATATCCTGCGCATTGTGCGTACCGGGGGAAATCTGCCGCAGGACCGGGAGTCGGTCTTCTGGCTCAATGTAAAATCCATCCCCGCGACTGATGACAGTAAACCCCGCACCAATGTGCTGCAGGTGGTGGTGAAGTCGCGCCTGAAGCTGTTCTACCGTCCCGCCGGGCTGGAAGGTCGGCCCGAGACCGCTTATCACCAGCTCTCCGTCGCCCGCAGCGGCAACCGCCTTACCATCAGTAACCCTACCTCTTATTACGTCACGCTATTTACCCTCAAGGTGGACGGGCAGGAGATTAAAGACGCGGACATGGTGCCGCCGAAAGGCAGCGTGAGTTTCACGCTACCCTCGGCATCTGTCTCCAGTGTGAGCTGGCAGGCCATCAGTGACTACGGCGGTGTCAGCCAGACTGAAAGCCGCAGGCTGTGAGGGACAAGAGATGAAAAATCTGATGGCATTTCTTCTGGCGCTGCTGCTGGTGATGGTCCTGCTGCTGGGGTATCTCCGCCACGCGGAGGCCCGCGAGACCTTTAATATTCATGCGCTGGAAATCGACAATCCCGGCCAGCCGGTGGCGGATTTATCCACCTTTGCCGAAGCCGACGGCCAGTTGCCTGGCACCTACCGGGTCACGGTTTATGTGAATGGTGAACGGCAGGGACAGGCGCAGGATATTGCCTTTATCTCCGGGCCGGACAAAAAGCTCAGCGCGCAGGTCACGCCCGCGATGCTGAAAGCCTGGGGCGTCAAAACGGACGTCTTTCCCGCGCTGGCGGCGCTGCCTCCTGAGAAGCCGCTGGAAAATATTGGCCACTATATCCCGATGGCCACCACCGATCTGCGTTTCAGTCAGTTGCAGCTGAATGTGAGTATCCCGCAGGCGGCAATGGATGCCAGCGCCAGAGGCGCGGTGGATCCGTCTGAATGGGACGAAGGGGTGCCTGCCGCGCTACTGAACTATAACCTCAGCGGCAGCAATACCTGGCGTAACGGAGAAAACGGTTCTGATGACAACTACTACGCTAACCTGCAAGGCGGCCTGAACCTCGGTGCGTGGCGGCTGCGCAACTATTCCACCTGGAATTATGATGACGAAAACGGCAGCCACTGGGATTCGGTGAACACTTATCTCCAGCGGGATATCCAGCGCCTGAAAGGGCAGCTCACGCTCGGCGACAGCTACACGCCATCGGATATTTTTGACAGCGTGCAGTTTCGCGGCGCGCAGCTCGCCTCTGACGACAACATGCTACCGGACAGCCTGCGCGGATTTGCTCCGGTGATCCGCGGTATTGCGCAGTCGAACGCCCAGGTGACCATTAAGCAGAATGGCTACATCATCTATCAGAGCTATGTCGCGCCGGGGGCGTTTACCATCACCGACCTGTACCCGACCTCGGGCAGCGGTGACCTGGAAGTGACCATCAAAGAAGCCGACGGCAGCGAACGTACCTTCATTCAGCCTTTTTCTGCGGTACCGATTATGCAGCGTGAAGGGCATCTGAAATATGCCCTCACCGCCGGGAAGTACCGGAGCGGCAATGAAGACAGCGACGAACCGCAGTTCGGCCAGGTGACCGCGATTTACGGCCTGCCGCATGCCATCACCGTTTATGGCGGTACGCTGTACTCGGAGGATTACCAGTCCGGCGCGGCGGGGCTGGGTTTTGGTCTTGGTGAGCTGGGTTCGCTTTCGGCTGATATTACCGCCGCGCATACCACTCTCAATAACGATGAAACCCACGACGGCCAGTCGTATCGGGTTCAGTACTCGAAGGATTTTCAGACCACCGATACCAGCTTCACGCTCGCGGCCTACCGCTATTCCACGGAGGGTTTCTACACCTTCCAGGAGGCGAACGATCTGCGTTCGGACAGCGATGATGGCTGGCGGATGACATACAACAAACGCCAGCGGCTTCAGCTGGATCTCAGCCAGAGCGTAGGCAGCTACGGATCGATTTTTGTCTCCGGCTATCAGCAGGATTACTGGAAAGAGGACGGTTATGAACGCACCCTGAGCACCGGCTGGAACGGGAATATTAACGGGATCAGCTACAGCATCACCTACAGCTACAGCGATTACCCGGAAAGCACCCAGCCTGCCGATCAGCAACTGGCTTTTAACATCCAGGTGCCGCTCAGCAAATTCCTCTCCGGCGAGGCGGCAAATAACGCCTGGGCCAGCTACAGCGTCAATACCGCTAAACATGGTGATACCCGCCAGCAGGCCGGGCTCAACGGCACCCTGCTTGCTGACAACAACTTAAGCTACAGCCTCCAGCAGAGCTACACCAACCATGGCGTCGGTGGTTCCGGCAATATCAATGCCGATTACAAGGGCGGGCAGGGGGAAATCACCGGCGGCTACAACTATGACGACGATACGCAGCAGATCAACTATGGCCTGAAGGGCGGCGTGGTGGTTCATCCGCACGGGCTCACGCTTTCCCAGCCACTTGGCGAGTCGCTGGCGGTGGTCAGCGCCCCAGGCGCGGATGAGGCGAAGGTGCAGAACAACACCGGCGTTTACACCGACGGACGCGGCTATGCGGTGGTGCCGTATGTTAACCCGTACAAGAAAAACCGTATTGCGCTGGATACCAGCACGCTGGGCGATGAGGTGGATATCGACACCGCCGTGCAGACCGTGACGCCAACGCAGGGTGCAGTGGTGATGGCGGAGTTCAACACGCGCGTCGGACGACGGGTGCTGATGACGCTGCTGTATCGCGGGCTGCCGGTACCGTTCGGCGCGCAGGCGAAGCTGAAAGAGGGGGGCAGCGGCATTGTCGGCGACGACGGCCAGGTGTACCTCACGGGCGTGCCGGATGAAGGTGAGATCGCGGTGAGCTGGAACGGGGCGCAGCAGTGCGTGGTGCATTACCGGCTGCCGGAACAGGAAAACCAGCCACCGGTATTGGCGGCGAGTCAGGAATGCCTTGAGGTCGGAAAATGAACATGTGGCGATGGATGATTATTCTGGTCGGGCTGACGGTTAGCCAGGCTTCATGGGCGCTGTGTTCCGCATCGGGGAGCTTCTCAATAAGCCCCGGTAGCATAGTGGTTCAGCGGGACGCGGTAGTTGGGCAGCCTATCAGTGACTGGCTGATGTCTAACCAGGGCGTGGCCTACCAGAACTGTAATTACGACAGCACAACGCAATATCTTATTGTGGCGGGTATTAAAAATACGGGTTCAAAGGCCAGCGTCACCTGGAATGGTGAGGCGGTGTTTAACACCAATGTAGCGGGGGTAGGATTCGTTTTTGAAGGCCGCACGTCATTCGACAGCAACCCTTTACCCGATAACTGGACCGGTATTGCCAGCGGCCAGTCACAGGTCTCCACCACCCAGACCAGCCACAGTTCGGGGTACCACCCTTCGATTAACGATCAGGCGCGGATCCGGCTGATCAAAACCGGCAATATTACGCCGGGTACCCTGAGCGGTAACCTTGGCCGTTTTATTGCCGGGACACGGGAAAATGCGCAGTGGTCAACGGAGATCCCTATCGCTTTTTCCGGGGGACAAATCACCACCGTCGCCTGTACGGTGAATACCCCTGATGTAGACGTGAATCTGGACCAACACAAAAAATCGGAATTTACCGGAGCTGGTTCGGCGACTGAATGGAAAGCCTTCAATATCGAACTGGATTGTGACAAAAGTTCCCGAATCAACGTCCGGATCGATGCCACACAGGATCCGTCGAATATCGCTGGTGTGATGAAGCTGGATAGCGCGGCTGGCGATCTGGCGGCAACGGGGATCGGCGTCCAGCTGTACTTTGCGCCGGATAACAGCGCGGTGCAGTTCGGGCAAACGAAATTCTATTACACCTCGCCGAATGGCGGTTTTGAAACGGTGCAGCTTAAGGCTCGTTACTACCAGACGACCTCCGCGATTACGGCTGGTGAGGCTAACGCCACGGCGACCTTCACGCTGACTTACCAGTAATCGCCCGGGGCCATCATATGAAAAAAATCATCTTTTTATTATTCCTGATAGTGGCTGTTTCACCGTCGGCACAGGCCAGCTGTTCCTTTTACAGCGGCGTGTCCGGAGAAGTGCCCGGCTATCTGAACTTCGGCAATGTGGTTGCCCAGCGCGATACGCCGATTGGTAGCGTTCTGGCAACAACGGTCACCGGGGCTTATAACAATGGCAATGCCATCGCCGGATGTACCCGGGAAGCCTGGACTGCCCGCTGGGAGCTAACGCAATGGGGGACGCTGAGCGGATATGGTGACGGCGTTTACAATACCAATCTCGCGGGCGTCGGTTTACGCCTGACCACTGCTCAATCGGGCAAAGTTCTGCCGTATGAAGCCAGCTATCCCTACAATGCCGGGGGCTCATGGGCCTCCATTCCTGGCGATGGTATCAAGGGTGAACTGATAAAAACCGGAGATATCACCAGCGGTACTCTGACCGACGGGATGCTGGCGCGCGCCTCGGTCGTCAACCAGTTTTACTTTGCTAACATCACGCTGAATGGAACGAACACCGTCACCTCTGCCGCCTGCTCGGTAACCTCGGTGGATGAACCGGTCCAGCTTGGCGATCACAACAGGCAGGAGTTCAGCGGCGTGGGCTACACCACGGAGTGGAAGGCGTTTAATATCGTGTTGGACTGCAATAAAAGCGCGCATATTTATGTGCAGATTGATGCCACGAAAGATGCGTCAAATGCGCCAGGCGTGATGGCCATTGATTCCGAAAGCGGCAGTACCGCGGCGACGGGCGTTGGGGTTCAGCTTTACTTCGCGCCGGACAACAGCGCGGCGCAGTTCGGGCAGGTAAAGGATTATTATACTTCGCCAAATGGCGGGATGGAGACCGTTCAGCTCAAGGCGCGTTATTACCAGACGGCTTCAGCGGTGACGGCAGGGCCCGCCAATGCCACGGCGACGTTTACGCTGACGTATAAATAGCTACCTGAACAATTTTAAAGGTTTTAGACTAACTCTTTGTTTATTAGGGAAGATGATAATGTCCCAATATTGGTGGAAAGATCTTTTTGATCGCAATAATAACTGGCAGGGTCTGGAGTTGACACTCAAGAGCAGCCAGAGGACCGACGTGGCAATGGAAATGCTGAGTGGTCGTTATGGGCGGATGGCGCTGCAGGTCTCCGGGGAGACATTATTCTGGGCATCAATTTTGAAAGATCATTCCGGTGTCTGGTTGGTGTTTAATGCCGATCATTCCGCTTGCCAGACATTATTACCGGCTGTCACATCTGAAGATATTGAAGGCATTAAAAGCAAAGGCGAACGGGCCTGGACAGGTGAATGGTGTCGCTATTTTTCCCAGCAATTAATGAATGCGCCAGTGCCTCTTCTGTCTCCTTGCCGATGGCTGATAAGGCCGATGGAGGCCAAATATTCATTACCGAAATTATCCGGACAGCGTGTTCCTGCAAATAGCTGGCGTTTTGAGTCTCCAGAAAGCAGCGAGGATATCGGCTGTAGCTGGGCGCTCTACGGCGAAGATTTTCCTGATTTGGTTAATCCTGACAAAGTCAGATTAGTGGATTGGTGGTGGGGTGGTAGCCTGCTACTCGGACGTTATCCGATACAACCTGATGCCGGAAGGTTGAAATGGTGGCGTAAAAAATGCCGTGAGGGTGCGCTGCCTCCAGTACTTGTCTGGTATATAGCAGGGCTGGGATCATTTGTTATTCTTGATGGCCATTATCGTTTACAGGCATCGATTGCAGAAGAAATTCCACCTTCATTTCTGGTGCTCAGCGAATTGCAGGAACGGGATTTTGCTACCGATCAAGACCATCGGGCCCGTATTGTCCGGGCTTTAGAACAGCAGCTCAAAAATCCTCAGTGCAAAATCGATGGTGTAAATCAGACGCTGATTAATCTTTATGATACACGCTATCTTTATGCCTCAACCCATAGCCGCGCGACGCTTGGCGAAGGAACGCGTTGGGCGCAGGAGTTAGAAAGTTATCTGCAACGGCATCAGTTGGAAGGCTATCGGGACAGGATACTGAATGGTGTTAACGATGAATGTTGAATTAAGGATAACAAATGGCGGCATTCTTTAGGGAATACAGAGTAAACGGGCTTGCGGATACCAGCATCCCTGCTGGCGACTATTTTAATGACACTGGTTTTTGACTCTCGAGACTCTTGTGTACCGCCTCGCAAATCCGGCTGACCGCCAGCCCGTCCTCTGCGGTGACCGAGTACGGCGCTTTATGCCTGACCGCCCGCACAAAGTCATTGATGGGGTCGATCCCGAAACCGCTGGCGACACCGTTGCGGTAGTTGATGAAATAGCTGTTGGGTGTGAGTGTCTTATCCGGGGTGGTGATTTCCAGCCCCCGATGCTGTGAAGAGCTTCGGATCCAGGTCGTCCCGCAGAGGATCTCAATGCGTCCGTCATTATCCTTTGGGAACCCCTCCGGCAATACCCACGAATTCTCGACCACCCATGAACTGCCGTCGGCCATTGTCAGCAGGCTCTGTACACTGTCATAAGTGTCTATCCCCCATATGTCCAGCAGTTGTTTTTGTCCTACCGCGTACACCGATGCAACCTCCTGACCGGATAGGTAGCGCACCAGGTCAAAGCAGTGGGAACCGAGAAACCACACCGGGGAGCTTGCGCCCGCCCAGTTCAGCCACTGCGTCGGGACCGTTATCACGTCGTCCATGCTGATATGGCCGCGCAAAATGCATCCGGTCTCCGGATTTTCCAGTTCGGCTTTAATGCGCATTACTGCCGGGTCCCAGCGTTTGTGGAAATCGACGCCGACCAGCAGGTCCCGCTGCTGCGCCATCTCCACGATAAGCTCGCACTCGCGTACTGAGGTGGCGAGCGGTTTCTCCGCCAGCACATGTTTGCCGTGGCGCAGGGCGGCGAGGATGGATTCGGTGTGGTACGGATCCGGTGTCGCCACCGAGACCACATCGACGGCTTCCTCCTGCAGCAGGACATCCAGCCGGGTATAGCCGATTACGCCGTAGGCCATGGCAAGGTCGTCACAGCGCTCTGTGTCGGTGTCGCAGATGGCGACCAGCACCGTGTCCGGGTTATGGCGATACGCGTTCATATGGTGTTTGCCGTAGATACCCGCGCCGACCACGGCGGCTCTGATTTTGTTCATGATGATGTCCTCAGAATAAGCCCAGGGAAAACAGCCAGCCGACTATTACCGCCAGCGGCCCGGTTAACTGACGTGAGAGCAGAAAGGCAGGGACGCCCTTCGCAATGGTCTCCGGCTTCGCCTCCTGCATCGAAAGGCCGACCGGCACGAAGTCGCAGCCGACCTGTACGTTGATGGCGAACAGCGCGGGCAGGGCGAAGGCCGGAGATATCGCCCCTGCGCCAATCTGTGTGCCTATCATCACGCCAATCACCTGCGAGATGGCCGCGCCCGGTCCGAGCACCGGGGAGAGGAACGGAATGCCACAGATGAGCGACAGCAGCACCAGCCCCCACAGCGAGTTCGCCAGCGGCGTCAGGGCGTGGGCAATCAGGCTGCCGAGTGCGGTCTCCTGCACCAGGGCTATCAGCAGCGAGACAAAGGCCATAAACGGGATAACGTTGCGCAGAGACACGTCCACCGCCTCACGGCTGGCGGCGAACAGCAGGGCGATAACGTGGCCGACGGCGGTGCCGGTCTGCTCGACCATGCGCACCAGTTTCTCCGCGCCACGCGCGGGTGGCGGAGTGGTGACAATCCGTGGCGCAGGCTCCTGAGTCGTTTCAGGTTTAATGTCCGGGGCTTCGGCGGTATCCACCAGAACCAGCTGCTCCATCGTCACGCCGGAGACGTAGTTATCCTCGGTAATAAAGTGCGCCAGCGGTCCGGCCCGCCAGGTGGGGAGCACGTTGATGGTCGGGATACCCTTCTGCGGATACAGGCCACAGCGCAGGGACCCGGCGCAGTTAATCACCACGCACAGCAGTTCCTCATCCGGGGGAATACTGGCAAAGCCATTGATGATTTCTGATTCGGTCAGTGCGCCGATTTCGATGGCGACGGGATGGATTTCGCGCCCGGTGAGCGACAGCACTTTTTTGCCACTGGCGACAGGCAGCCACAGCCCTTTACCGTATCCGCCGGGACCGGGTGGAATAAGCACCGTGTTCATGGGCGTCCCTCCTCAATCACCAGATTGCCGTGGAGGTCACGGAGGTTCGGCACCGGGCCGGAGAGGTGAACCGCCCCGACGTGGCAGGGATTCAGGTCACCATTGAACACCAGCGTCAGGTGGCCGAGTTCAAACAGCGCCTGCTGTGCACCTTTGCCAACACTGGTCACCAGATAATCATGGCCCGCCAGCAGCAGGCGGTCGCCGGGGAGTATCATCAGGCTCTCTTCCCGGAACGACGGCTCCAGCGACAGGGAGTAATCGAGACAGTCCTTCGGCCCGTTGCTGTCGAAGGTGATGAGCATTTTGTCGGTGAGGCCGTCGGCGACAAACAGGCCGATGGCGACGATACGCGCGCAGTAGGTCATCATGGTTCGTTCCCCCGTTTACTGAGCCGCAGGAACAGGTACTCGGTGATAATCCCGCGGATTAAACCAATCAGCATGGCAGCGGCGATATAGCGCAGCGCCAGTGAGGTAACGGGCAGGCCGAGCGCCTTAACCCCGGCGGCCACGCCGAGCCAGACGAACAGCTCCGACGGCACCACGTGGGGAAACAGGCTGGTGAGCGGATGAGCGGTGGTGCCGAGCGCATCCTCGTAACCGGGCTTGCTCTTCTCGGGTAAGAGCTTGCCTAAAGTGAGCGCGCCGGGGCTGCTCATAAAGAACCAGCCGAGCACCGGCAGCACGCCGTAGGTGAGGATGCGCGAGCGGCCGAGCAGGGCGGCGACTTTCTCCATCCGCACGGTGCCGACCAGCTTCATCAGGAAGTTGATGGCCAGCAGCAGGCAGATGAGCATCGGGATTAGCCCGGTCATCATGTCGAGGAAGATTTTGCCTGCGGCCTGGAACAGGTGAATAAAGCCTTCAGCCAGGGAGACCAGAAACATGGCGGCCTCCTGCGAGTGGTGCGATGGTGCATGGTTGTGGTTTGGTGTGCATAAACAACTCTCCTGTCAGGTATCGTTGGTTAATGCGTCCTGCCACTCACTGCGCGGGTCGTTATGTCCCGGAGTTGTCGGTTGTTGTCATGGGTTGAAGCGGTTTTCGGGGTTCGCGTTTGTTACTGGCATTGAGGTAACGGCCGGGCCAGATTTCAGACGGATGAACGTCGAGCGCGATGGCAATCAGCCACTCGCCTTTCGGCCACGGGCGCGTCAGGGTATTCGACAGCGTTGACGAGGCCAGCCCCGCTTCCCGCGACAGTTTCGCCAGACTGGTACCGCGCTTGTGTAAGGCGGCAACGATGTCGGCGGGGTGCCAGTCTTTTTTAGCCATTCCGTTTACCTCTCTCAGGTCTAAAACCAGTTAAGACAGTACGTTATCCGTACTTTAGGAAGTCTAAAGATAACTCATCTTAAGGAATGCTAAAGATGCTGTCAATATAACCACTAACAGGACAGGGTTATGGTTCCGAAACGTCTGAGGATTGCGAGAGAGTTAGCCGATATGTCGCAAGAAGAATTGGCTATTGCAGCAGGGCTTTCTGAAGAAACGGGCTATTCGAGAATGTCCCATTACGAAAATGGCAGGCATAAACCTAAATTCGAGCTGGTTTGTCGATTTGCTGAAGTTCTTAATGTGCCTGAAGGCTACTTCTATACACAGGATGACAGCTTTGCTGATGCGATGCTGAAGCTTTACGACGGGAAACGGGTCCAGTGGAAAAAGAGGTGCTTAAGTTAATTGGTCTTGTTAACGCTCTCTTTGATGTTATGGTTATCTATCTTTATGAAGTCTAAAGATAAACGTTCTTGAGCAATGCTAAAGATTACCGTGAAATCCTTACAGGACACACGGTATGATCCCCAAGAGACTAAAAGAAGCTCGTTTGCGAGCAAAGCTGACCCAGGAAAAGCTTGGTGTACTCGCTGGTATAGAAGAAGCTACTGCTTACTCACGCTTGTCACACTATGAGAATGGTACGCATAAGCCGACATTTGAGCTGGTGTGCGAGTTTGCTCGAGTGCTGGATGTGCCAGAGTGTTATTTTTATACTGTGGATGATAGGTTTGCTGAAGAAATATTAAAACTTTATTTTGAATATAATAAAGAAAATTAAGCTGTCTTTTTATATGGTTAACGAGAGAGAAGGCCGTTTTATGGATTTGGATGGGAGTGTTGAAAAGAAGATTAATGTTATTTTGAACTCAGCAAAATCACTAAGGGGATATTGTGATTTCAATGTGATATCTGATCTTATTATTGTGCTGATTCTTTTTAAATATCTTTCTGAATCCTTTGGGTGTTATGATGATTTAATTAAGTATATAAACGCCACTTCCGATTTTGACCTGAAAATAGATTCGGAGAATATAAATGATATTGATTCTGAAAGTAATCGCTGGGATGCTATATTGTCACCGCAATATTTTACTTTTTCCTTACTTTCTTATGAAGTATCCTTTTTAGAAAGGAAAATTCCGATTTTTGAAGGATTATCCGAGCTTATACATATAAATCGTCATGGAATTTCTGAAAAAGTCATTCATCAATTGATATGGAGTATCAACGATCTCGAATGGAGTTTAAAAGATAACCACCAAAATATGTTCGCTCTTTTTTTTGAAGCTTTATTAGATAATATCGCTGATTATTCAGGCGTTAGAGGTGTCGTTCCTTATACACCTTCGAGTATTTCGAAGTTACTCATTAGCTTGTTAAAACCTACCGAAAACATGTCCGTATATGATCCTGTATCAGGCAGTGGTGGTATGTTGGTTCAGACTTTGAATTATTTTTATGAGCGCTATAATAAAAAACCATCATTTCAATTGTTTGGTCAGGAGATAAATATCAGGACAGCTGTAATAAGTCGAATTAATTTGTTCATGCATGGGATTAGCCAATTTACAATACAACATGGCAATAGTTTATTAGAACCCAAATACATTGTCGGAAATGCAGGGCCATTTTGGAGTCAAGCTGACAAACAACTTAGAAAGTTTGATGTTGTATTAGGTAACCCACCATTCTCTTTGAGAAATTGGGGCAGGGAGGATATATGTTATGATCATTTTCGACGATTCGCTTATGGTATTCCACCACAAAATAATGGAGATTATGCATTTTTATCACACATGATTGCTAGTGCAAATGAGGATGGTCGAGTTGGGGTTTTATTATCTCAATCAGCCCTTGTTCGAGGCAATGCAGAAAGGGAAATAAGAGAAGAATTAATTAAACAAGACTTAATTGATGCTGCAATAGCTTTACCTCCAGGTTTGCTCTATGATACTGGAATTCCTGTTTGTATCCTCATTGTGAATAAGAAAAAACCAAAGTCTCATAAAGGTAGTGTTTTGTTTATCGATGCTTCAAATAACTTTGAATCATCGCGTAAAATGAATAGCCTAAGAGATTCTGATGCTGAGAAAATTGTACATGCCTATGAGATTTTTTCAACTAAAGGTACGTTCTGTAAATTAATTGATAATGCCACACTCGTAAAAAATAATTCTAATTTAAATGTTCGTAGCTATGTAGATGACTCAGAAGTATCAAAAAAAATTAAAGATTTGCTGCGTCATCATTCTGATTTCAAAAAATATTCATTTTCTGACTCTGATTTAATATTATCAATCACAATACCAAAGAGAATAGATAATGATGATGTTAACGTGATTTACATCCATAGGAGCTCTAAAGTTCAGCGCTTGCAATATAAACTTACGTCTGATATAAAAAATCCAAGAACTTATTTTAGAGTGGAGATAAATCCTGAGCTATTGATAAAAGAATATGCAGGTCTTTATTTTCAATCAGAATTAGGACGATTGACGTTGTCCCATTTACCTATGGGTACTAGCTTGCCTATTTTATCTATGGATTATGTGAAAAACTTGGAAATGCCTGTTCCCCCAATTAAAATACAGGAAGAGGTAGTTAGAGTTGCCAAGAAATTAGAAATAGCTAAAGAAAGTATTAGTTCTTTTTTCTCTCAGCTAACCACTGAACCCAAGCAATATAAGTTTATTGAGAATATTACAGATGAAATGGTTTACTCATTATCTAGTTTAAGCGACGAAATACATTTGAAACATATCATTAGTATGGGTGAAACAAGATATGTGGAATTTAAACAATCCTTCTTTGCTAACGTTGATAAAATTATTGGCAATGAAAGAAATATTGAAAAAAACTCGAGTGTTCAGCATGAAGTCATAAAAGATATTGCATCCTTTATGAATACCGATGGTGGTACTTTACTTATAGGGGTAAATGATAAAGGTAAAGTAATTGGTATTGAACGTGAAATGGCAAGGTTTAAATTTAAGAAGATAGATAATTATTTCCAAGAGTTAGGCGCTCAACTTGGAAGTCGTCTTTTTCAAGATTATCACCATTACTGCAAGTTAACAGGCGTTAAAGTTGATGGGGTCATTGTCGCGAAAATAGATTGTCGACCTTCATCATTTCCTGTTTTTCTGGATAATGAGAAATTCCATGTGAGAACGGATACTTCGTCTCCATGTTTAACAGGTATTGAAATGATAAGATATATTCAGAGTAGATTTAAATGACTACTTTAAGACATATTGAGAGATGTTAGTGCCAATATTTATTTCATTTGGGGGCAGCGGTGCCAGCCCGTGATATTAAGATCGCCGCCTCCACCTCACTACACCCCGTCTCCTTCATAATTCGCATTCTTTCCGCCTTCTCATGCTTCTCGGTCATTGCCAGTGCCAGATACAGCGCTGGCGGCACCACCCGAAACAGCGCCTCAACCCGAGGCGACAACACCACGCCCTCGGTATACTGCCCCGGCGACGTCACTGCCGAGCGCAGCAGTTGCTGCTGTTCTTCCGTCAGCGCCTTAAACCGACACACTTGTTCAATCTCCTCCGGCGGCATTACCAGCAGCTCCCACCACTCGATCATATTCAGCAGTTTCTTCGCCTCGTCAGGAAAATCCGCCAGGTTCTGGGTCGCCAGCCACAGCCAGATGCCGAGCTTGCGCCACATCTTCGAACCCTTGGTCAGAAAGCGCGCCAGCAGCGGGTTAACGGTAATGATATGCGCCTCATCGGTGATGTTGACGATAGGGCGGGCCAGATGCTGGTCGCGCTCACCAAGGTTGTTGATATGGTTAATCAGCGAGATATAGCTGATGGCAAGCTGGGCTTCGTAACCCTCACGGGCAAAGGTGGCGAGATCCACCAGAGTGATATCCGCCTCCGGCCACATCTGACCTTCGCGGTTAAACAGTTCGCCTTCAAACCCCGCGCAGAACAGGTTGATGGATTCCGCCATTTCATATGCCCGCTGGCGGCGGACTTCCGGCAGGCTGCTGTCGCGGGAAAGAGTGAATAGTGCGTCACGGATATCTTGCGTCAGCGTCTGGCGTTTTTCCTCGTAGCAGGTATGCGCGGCAGCGATAATCGCCTGGCGGATCATCGCCCTGTCTGGCCGGGTGAGGCGCGCATCCTCCTTTGCTTCGCCGCCGGTGATCATCAGCCGGGCGGTGATCTCCATTTCGCCGAGCACGTCTCGCTGGTCGTCGCCCTCGCTCTCTTCGTCCTCCGGCGGTTCGGCGTCGGTAACCGCCTGTTCCACCAGTCGCCAGGCATCGGCGAACAGGGGCAGGGTAACGCCGGAGCCGGGACGCAGGCTGATTTTGTTCACCGTCAGGCCGTGGGCGGCGGCGTAGTCGGCCATCAGGCCAAATGAGTTTCCGGCCTCAATGATAAACAGGCGCGGGCGATGGAGCGCCATCAGTTGCGCGATTTTGGCGTTGAGGGTGGCGGATTTGCCCGCTCCGGTTGGCCCAAGAAGTAAAAGGTGGCCGTTCTGGGCACGATCCAGCTTATTCAGCGGATCGAAGCATAGCGGCGCGCCGCCACGGTTGAAGTAGCAAATCCCCGGATGCCCGGTGCCGGTTTCCCGTCCGTACACCGGCAGCAGCCCGGCGATATGCTGCACAAAGTTGAGCCGGGTATACAGCCCGTGCGGATCGCGCAGGGGATCGAAACACATTGGCAGCCAGCGTAACCAGTGGCTGAGCGGGGCGACTTCATGCTGTTCCTGCACTGGCACCAGTCCGGCATTCAGCAACAGGCTGTGCAACTGGCGCTGCTGGCGAAACAGGGTATCGGTGTCGGGCGCATGCAGGTAAAACGCCAGCGTACTGCGGTAAAGCTTATGCCCGTCCTTCAGGTAGCTGCGCACATCGCGGCAGTCGCGGCGGGTGTATTCCGAATCGGTATTGTCGCCAATCGCCCGGTCGGAAAGGTGGCTGATGTGCTGCTCCAGTTTGTCCTGCGGATACACCACCACCGTCAGGTTCATGATAGTGCCTGCTGGTAACAGGTCGAACAGGGCGTTGATACCGTCACCGCGCGTGGTTTCTCCGGTCAACAGGCCGGGTGGCGGCGCTTTGCGCAGGCGGTCGACCACCACCACTTTATGTGGGCGGTTATCCAGCCACCAGACACCGTTCTCCGCATCTGAGCGCGGCTCGCTTGTCAGCAGTCGTTCGGCGAAATCGGTGATGACGGGCTGGGATTCAGCTTCCGGTAAATCCAGTTGTCGCCAGAAGGCTTTTTTATCTTCCACTGGAGGCGCAGGGTTAAACCAGCGCACCAGCCAGCGGTGAATGGCTTGTTCATTCTGGCGGACCGCGCTGATGCCTGCCGCCTTCAGCCCAGCGGTGAGCCGTTCACAGATATGGCTCAGCGTCTCTTCCGGTGACGGTTCATCCGGCGAAAGGCCGGGCAGCCAGCGGTAGATTACCATCCGCGTGCGCTGCCACGTCGCCCGCCAGCGGGTACGGGTGACGGTGTTATCGAGAAACAGCCCTTCATCGCGGGTGAGGGCGGTCATATGGTTTATCATCTGCGCAAGCCATTCTCGGGTAAAGGCGGAGTCGCGGATTTCCGGTGCGGCGTAAGAGGCAAGTGATGCCAGCCACGCTTCACTGTCGTCCTCGTCCTGACAGAAAAACTGTACTACCCATGGCGCACGTTCGTGCTCATCAAAGGCATCCTGCAATGCGTCAGTGACGGTATCGCGGACCTGCTCCAGAAACGCCATCGAGCGGCCTTCGGTGCCAACAGGCGTCAGTTCAAACACCGCACCCACCGAACGGCCATCCTCCAGCAGCAGCGTCTGCGACTCCGGAAAAAACTCCACCCACGGCAGCCAGTCGACAAAGGACGGGCCTTTGCGGTAGCTGGCGTCCAGAGCCTGTTGCGGGAGACCGTGGCGTTCCGTCATGGTGGAGTCAGGCGCTCGCCCGGCAGCGCATACTGCGGGCGGGTGTAGAAGGGGAAGACGGTGCTGTAGCCGGGTACCGGTGTATTGCCGTTAAGGTGCGGGAAAACGTACAACACAAGATCCGGATTGGGCAGGCGCGGGAACTGGCTGCGGATGGTGTCCGCTTCGGGTTGTGTCACCGGACCATCTGGCGGGCGGCGCAACCGGGCGCGGGCATCCAGCAGGGCGGCACTGCCGCCGCTTTGCTGCTGCCACAGTGAGAGCATGCTGGCATCAGGATCGACCGGCATCAGCTCTTCCTGCGAGGTGCTGCATCCGGCCAACAAAAACAGCAACATCAATATAGCGCGTATCATTCCAGTCCCCCCGGCGTGCTGACCTGCTGGTATTTCACGTGGCGGCCTTCCGGCTCGTAGTCGATGGTCAGCGGTTCGGTGAGATGTACCGCCACCTTGTGGCCTGGCGGCACATACACAGCGTCGAACATCTGGCCGTAGTGCTGTTTCATCCAGTCGGCGGTTTCTTTCAGCCCGCCGCCAATAGCCTGGCCGAGCACGTACTGGCCGTTGTTGCCCGTCACCGCGCTGGTGATGCTCCCGTCCTCCACCACGGTGGTGCTTTCACCATTGGCGAAGGCCTGCGCCGCCGCGCCGGAACCCGCCAGCAGGAACTGCGAGGTCAGGTACTCCTTCGCGTTGCTTTTGCGCTCGCCGGGAATACACGGCAGTCCCTGGTTATCCGAAAGCCAGCCGATCTCCTGCTGTTTGTTGCCGGATTTGCCGCCATGCGGGACGGTGCGGATGGTGCCGTCGTGGAACACAAAGGTCATGGAGGTGATTTGCCCGCGCACGCAGGAGAGTGTCCAGTCGCCGGAAGCGATGCCGGAGACCACCGCGCCCGCCACGTCCGGCAGTTCGATGCCGTTGGCGGTGAGGTTGTCCTCGCCAATCAGCAATTTGAACGGATAGGGATCGCTGACGGTGCCGTTAAGCGGCACGCGGCCAATCAGTGCCGTCATGGCGACCGATCCGGTCAGCGTGGCGTTCTGCGGCAGGGTGTAGATCTTCACATCAGGTTTTGGCGGCGGTTTGTCCGCCGCTTTCAGAGGGACGCGCAGCAGCTTTTCATCCATGGGCGGGGGCGCATCCAGCGGCTCCAGCCAGCGGATATCCGGCTGTACATCGGCAGGAAATTCACCGGACGTCAGCCCCAGACCGGGCGGGATATCGTCCGGACGTTTCGCCATCAGGCGATCGAGCTTATCCAGCAGCCCCCGCTGGCTTTTCAGCAGTTCGTCGCGCATCTGGTCCTGTTGCCTGCGCATATCCCCGCGTAACTCCGATACCAGCGTCGCCTGCTGGGCTTTCAGCCGCTTCTCGCGCGCCTGCTGGCTTTCGTTATCGTTCTGAATCGTCTGAAGCTCCCGGCGGTACTGCTTCATCTGGCCTACCAGCGTGGCGACGGTATCGGCAGGCGTGTCGCCGTCGATACCCAGATCGCGCAGTTCCTGCGGCGTTAATGCTGCCACGATGCGGGAGGGGGATTTCTCAGCGGTGTTTTTGCTGGCCGGGCGCAGCAGCAGCCATACCGTCACCAGCACAATCACAGACAGCAGGATTTTCAGCAGAATGCTCTGGCGCGGCATCATGGTTTCGGCTCCGGCAGCAGAGCGCGGGAAACCGGGCCTTCCGTCACCAGGTACACCACGGTGGTATCTTCTGCCAGACCACGCGGGCCGAGCCAGTCATGCTGGAATGCGGAGGCGGTGAACTGCCCCTGAAGCTCGCGCGGATCGAGCGTGATGCGCTTCCCGCTGCGGTTTTGCAGGCGGATGGCGGTGACGGTGGTGGCATTAACCTGCCATGACGCCAGCGGGATGGCGGTAACCGGCTGCTGAGGCAGTAAGGTGGTGATGCGTTTCGCCAGCCGGACGGGGGCGGGCGTCACGCCTGGCAGGGCTTCGACGGTGCGCAGCGGCGCATACAGGTTCTGCGCGGCATAGCGTACCAGCAGAACGGGCAGAGGTTCTGTTGATGCTGTCACCGGGACGGGCGTTTTGGCTGTGGCAGGCGTCTGTGGCGCATAGCTAATTTGCACGGGTTCAAGTGACGAATTGCTTTGGGTTGCCTGAATATCCAACAGGATCAGCTCGCCGCTGCCGGTATCTCGTAGTTGAATGCGGGTGGGCGGGAACGCCGTATTTGCCAGCAGGAAGACCTTCCCGCCCGCGCTTTGCAGGCGCACTTTACCTTCCAGCGTGGCGGGATAACCGATGCGCACCGATTTACCCACATCGACAATCCGCTCCTGCCCGATATGCAGCGTGACGGGCAGGGGGATGTTTTCCCACTGCACCACTTCCGTGGCGAAGACCGGGAAACTGAACAATAAAGCAAAGAGGACTGGCTTCATGGTTTCTCCTCCGCCACCAGACGCTGCGGCGCGGCGTCGGTACAGTCGATTGCCAGCCCCCACGGGTTTTTCTCCGCATCAATGGCGTAGCGCACCACCTGCAACGGGTAGCGCACCAGCGCCTTTTTCACCGGTTCGTTCTGGTAATACTCCTCAACCGCCACGTCCAGCGTCACCCGCCAGGCGTCACGGCTTAAGGTCTCGACGCGCGGAAAGGGGCGTTTATCGCCGTCGTGTACAAGGCTGCTGTAACCGTGGCCGGGAAGTTCATACACGCCGCGCGTGCGTTCGCGCAGTTCACCACCGTTGCGCCGTACCTGGAAATCGTGCTCCAGCCGGGTGTAACAGGCGGGCGTCAGGTAGGCGCGCAGCGAACGGAGGTTGCGGGAATAGTCTTCCTCACCGTTATCCGGCCAGCGATTAAACTGCTGGAAGATATAAAAAGTGAAGGCGTAGATGCTGGCGGGCGGCACTTCCCACCACGGGCGGGTACTGCCGCTGCGCAGGTCCGGCGGGAACCAGAGGGTGAGCTTCTGCGGGGCGCTGTACCAACCGTAGCTGACGCCCGCCAGACACAGACATAGCAGAATAATCACCGCCCGCAGTGTCAGAATATGGTTATCGCGCTCGGCCAGCGCATGGCGAAAACGGCTCATCGCGGACTCCTGCGCACCACCCATACGGTACTGTGCTGGACCAGTTGTGCGCCCCGGAGGTGATGGCGCTCCAGCCAGGCGAGGATCGCCTGCGGCAGCCAACTGTCGGGCTTACCGCGTTTGGCTCGCGCCAGAATGCGCCCACCGCCCTGAATCAGCAACGCCGCGCCTGCCAGCGCCGAGCCGGGGATCAACGGCCAGTAACCGCTGAGCAGGGCCAGCAGAATGCCGGATATGCAACCACCACCAAGACCGCTTGCCAGTGCCAGAAACAGTTCGCGGGTGGTCAGGCCGCGCCAGACCACGGGCTCGCGGTTGAGGCGGTCGGGGAGAAAAGGGATGGTCGCCATATTACAGGACATCCGAAGCCTGGTTGAGCAGCCAGATGATGACCACCAGAAGAATGCTGCCGATGCCCGCCATCGAGCCCAGATCTTTCCACTGCTTGCGCCCGCTCTGGATCTCCGAGTAGGTGGCAATGCAGTTGTTCGCCACCACCAGAAAACCGACGGCGCAGATGGCCAGCGCCAGCAACACCACAATATCAAAACCGTAGTTTTGTAGCGTCTCCATAATGCCCTGACCTTGGCCGCGTGATGGATCCTCCATCGTCGGCAGATCGGCAAGTGCATCAAACGTAGTAAGTAACAGCAGCAACAGCCAGCGCATGGTTCCTCCTCAGCTTAGTACCAGCCAGAAACTGACCAGCACCAGTAACAGTGAACGGGCCGCCACCGCGCCAAAACTCTGCCAGCTCAGGCGCTGGCGGCAGACGCCCTGCCAGGCGACCAGAAGCGTCCAGGCGCACCACAGCAGTAGGACGCTGGTAAACAGGCCGAGTACCAGCAGGCTGACGGTTTCCGGTTTGCTCAGGCTAGCGGCCTGGAAGGCGGCGAGTTGCGAGTCAGTCATCGGGGTTCTCCCGCTGGTAGCTGGCGCTCAGGGGTTGGACGGCGCGTGGCTGCGCTCTTGCCGGGCTAAGGTAGCGGCGGATGCCCTGTTCAACGGCAGAGATGTCCTGCTGCGCCTGTAAGTAGTCGAAGAAGTAGCGCGACTGCGGGTCGGTGCTGGAGCTGGTTTGGGCTCGCGCCAGCGAGGTTTTTACGCCGTCGAGTTGCTTCAGCGCGAGGGCGAGCTGGGTGGATTCCGGGGAGGCGAATGCCTGCGACCAAATGAGCAATGTCGGTAACAGAAATAATGGACTATGGCGCATGGCATCATTCTCCCAAAATATATTCAGGAGAGAGTAGTGTATGTGTTAGAGAAAGATCAGCGATGAACTGTTTGTACCAAGTAAAATTTCCCCATTGTTCAAAGCTAATATTTGAAGTATGGGAAATATGCACTGTTATTTGCGCTAGCTCGAATTTTTTTTTGGTCGTATTCTGCTTTTGTGGTGATTATGTCTTTGGTATGGTAGATAAAATATAGCGGTCCATCTATGCGATACGCGCTCGGTTCTTTTAATCACTTGGGACATTAATGTATCTTCTTTTACGATACTATAACATGTCCAGTTCGATCTCTCGGTCATCACACTGTCGCGTTTATAACAAATATCTGTTGCGTATATTAAATCTTTCTGGGGCTCATTTCACCCATGTCCTGGATGGTTGGTTGGCTAAGAACTTCAATGGTCGCTTTTATCACCATATAGGAAAACTGATTTATATCAGTTCCGATTTTAAGCCCTTTGATCAGTTCCAGTACAAAATGTCTAGTCTCTTTTTATCTATAACTTATCTGTTTCTGTAATTGCAATAACATACAACCAACTGCACAAATACAGTTTCAGATATCAATTTCATAAATACCTTTTTTGGCTTCACAGGGCGCTTTATTCTTTATTTCTCGAACATTTGAAAGCAACCAGATATAGTAACCAGGTTTCCACTTTCGGCCTATTCTAACAGTTTCAGCTTGGGCTAAATAATCTTCGTAGGTCCATTCTTTAACATCAAGGATATCAACGATTGCTCGAGCGTAGGCATACGGCTCTACTTCTCCATCGTTAAGATAACGACTGTTTTCGATAAGTACGAGATTCCTCATAGGAATATCTGGAGGCATCCAAGATCGAATTTCGACATCCTTTGAACCATTAAGGATATTCTCGACAGCAGGATAAACGATTGAAAGTGCTTTATATTTCATAACGATACGCATCTAAATGATTGCCTTATGAATAAAAGATATGATACTACTAGAATCATCAAGTTGCCATAAAAAGGATGAATTAATGATAATTTTTATTGCAGGTGCCCATGCTGTGGGTAAAAGTACCTTATGCAATGCATATATTGCAGATAATGACTGTATTCATAGAAGTGCAAGCCAGTTAATATCTGAGGGGAAAATTCAGAATTGGGGGATGGACAAAAAAACGGAGTCGCCCATCGATAATCAAATTGTCCTGTTACAGCAATTAGAAAAAATTAGAACTTTGGGCGCTGACTTGCTACTTGATGGTCATTTTGTTCTAATTAACAGTAAAGGTGAATATATCGAGTTATCAGAGGATGTGTTTGCAGAAATGAAACTTGATGGAGTGGTTTTGATAGAATGTGAGGACTCAAAGATCGAAGAGCGATTTAAGTTAAGGGGGGCGGAACTTAATTATTCTCCTGAAAAACTACGCTCTTTTGAAAACATGAATGCTCAAAAAATTTGCTCATCATTAAAAATACCTTTATCGATTTTAAAGGAGCCTAGTATTGGTGAATTTAAGGCCGTGATTGAAACGTTCAAAAAATAGAAATAAAGCAGGTGCTAAGCACCTGCTCTTAATCTAAATGTATCTAAATGATTGTGGAGGTACTGCGCCAGGAAGCAATTCTGAAAGATGTAACGGTTTTTCGTAACGCTTTGGATCTTTAACTGCTATAGCAAATGCCTTATTTTTTTCAGCGAAATACTCATCAAAGAAACAGCGTGTTATGCCAGCATATTTTTTAGTGACTTTCCACAAATCTGAAGGTTCAGACGATAAAATTTCTGCAATATCAAATTCACCGATTACCTTTCCAACTGGCATTGTCGCGTAAATGACAACAGTCTTAACATCTTTATTTTTAAAGATGGTTTTTCTGAATTCGAACCGCTTCTCTCCTTCAAGAATAGATTCAGCAAACTCAGGTTTAATTGACAATAAGACTTTCATTTACTCCTCCAGCTTGAAGTATTGCTCTTAAATGAGCATCACTTAAACGCATAAAACCCCAATAATCTTCATCCGTATAACCGGTGATAGCCATCAAATCTCTTCGAATGATACGTCTTTTTAGCGGAAAATTATAGGAGAATTTAATAATGTGAGGATAATTTTTCCTGGCATAAAGATTTGCTAGCTCATCATCGGTGAAAACACTGAGTGGACCACAATAGTTTTTGAAATCTTGTAGTGATGGAAATTCACGGATATTACGGTACTCTTCCACAACACACACTGATGTCGCGACAGAACGAAATGCCGCAGGTCCTTGATTATCTGTAGTTCTGTAAATTAATATATTGTCACCGGCACGAAGCCCATCGATACCTCTCATTGAAGTCAAATATACCTTATGTATACTATTTGAATGAGAAACATCCTTAATTAAGGAGTTATCTTCATTATTTAATATTGACTCAGGGAAAAGCCGTGTATGCCATATTGGATAGATGCTCAATAAGAAATTTCGATTATTCATTCGGATTAATGGATAATTGATAAATGACATAGCTAGTCTCTCCATACAAAGTCTTTAAAGTAAACACCCTCTTGCCCGTTGGCCGTTTGAGCATTTTTCCTTGCACATAATCTGAAGCCGTAACGAGTTAAAAGACTAATTAATCCTTGGTGCTTATCAAATATCGTTACATAAATCTCATCCACGTCATGCGTCAAAGCAAAATCAAATATTTTACGTACAAAACGTTCACCAAGCTTTGTTCCGTGGGCAACAATTTTAAATGTACCACATTTAACTCTATTACGAAGTGGGTAGGACGGGGTTGTATCGTTGATCGCCTCATTTTCAAGTTTCAGATATAAAAAACCATCTATCATATTTTGATCATTATAAGAGACATAAGCCTCTGCAGTTCCTTTGCTCTCGAACCATCCTTCAAAACCGGGATAATCTTGCTTCAAGGAATCGAAAAACGGGTCCTGAAGGTTAACTTCCTGAAATCTTTCATATTTAAGTGTCATGCAGTTCATCCCTTCGCTGTGTGGAACATTAAAAGTACGACAAAGATGTGGGGATGTAAACGATGATACAAGCCTGTTAGCTATGTATTCTTTGGTACAAAGCGGTTTGGCAGGTTAGTTCAGAATCAAGTTAATTTATATGATGGTTTTACTTATGATGAAAAGAGCACTTTTTATGTAAATAATTAATTCGTGTAGTTGCTGTTCAATAATTGGGGTTAATAAAATCGAGTTGTTTAAAACCAGCGTTTGAAGCTGTTCACTGCCATCCATACCGTTATCCCAAACCATAAGGCGGTAGGTAATAAAATCAGCATTGCGGGCAGAAACAGCGGCTGTGCCAGATAAAAGACCCACAGCGTGGTGGTGACGGAACTGCCGGACCTGATGACGTAACGGTGGAGAAAAACGGATTCCAGCCCGGAGCCAAAGCGCCTTATATCTCGCCGCACCAGACCTTCTGTTAACCCGATTAAAACACACAGGCAGAGCAGAGGAAGTATGGCGACGAGCCATACCAGGCGCTGCATAAAACTCACCAGCGTATAGGCCAGGGTGGTGAACGGTTTCTGCAGGAACCTGTTAGCCAAAAGCCCGTGAGTTGTCCCGTTCTCCAGCAACATCACCATTTCATTCCTCAGCGTATGCGGCTGCAACGCAATAACCAGTTCAGCCTGCTCCTGCTTCATCACCATAAAAACATGTCTGCTCCCTTCCTGAGGCCACCAGAAATACAGCCCCGCCAGTTCCAGCATTACCCGCAGCACCAGCGCACCAATAACCAGCCCGATGAGCCGCCCGGTCAGCGACAGCAGCCAGCCGACCGGCCCCTGTGCCGGGCGTGACGGAGGAGGTCGTTGCTCACTCATTCCGGCAGCCCCTGCTGGCGTGCTTGCATCCAGTTCGCCAGTTGCGTGACGGACTCCGGTAGTGGGCTGTGCTTATCCGCTACGGGCAGCGGCAGACGGATTTTCCACAGCTGCCCGCCTTCGAGCAGGGCAAAAGCATGGCCTTTGGGAAGCTGGATCAGCGCGGCGGTATCGAGCAGTGGCATATTACTGGTGGTTACCTGCTCGCGAGTATTGCTGGTAAAGCTGTTGATGCCGCCAGGCGTGTCGGTGACGCCGGAGCTAACCTGGCGGCTGCGCACTTCCACCTGCGGCAGCTGCTTTGTCAGCAGTTCGGCGGTGGCGGTTTCGCGCACCCGCAGCATAATCAGGTTGTTGAAGTTACCCACCACCTGGCCTGCCTTGGGCGCGCTGCCGATGCGGGCCTGAATATCACTCAGCGTCTGGGTGTAGGCGGTGACCTGAATGCCCGCGCCGCCGCCTTTGTTGACCAGTGGAGTAAATTCGTCGCCCATCAGTTCGTTAAACTCATCGCAGTGCAGGCTGATGGGCGGAGGTTTTTCACTGCTGGTGGGTAATCCTTCGTTGAGGCCAAATTTGTAGAGATGCCCGGCGACGCTCACCAGATCGGCAAACATCGAGTTACCGACAGCGGCAGCGACCACTGCATCTGAGAGCGCGTCCAGCCCGACATACACCACCGCTTTCTGGCGGATCGCCTGCTGCCAGTCAAGGATCGGACGCGTGTCGTCCAGATCGTGGTAGTCCGGGGCGAGCAGGGCGGCGAGCGTACCGGTGGTCAGCTTTTCCAGCAGCGGCAGCAGCGAAGCGACAATCTTGTCGAAGTAGGTTTTGTCATAGCGCACCGCCGAGAGCAGACCGTCGAGGATCGGATCGTAGAATTTCTCCGCGTTGAGGTACTGTTCCAGCGCCACTACGTGAGGATCGCGTCCCAGCATATGGCGCGGCGTGTTTTTGTCGTTAACGCGCTCCGCCAGTTGCGCCACCACTTCCCACGCCCGAGCGTTGTGGCGCGGCAGCACGATGCGGGCATAGTCGATAAACAGGGCGTCGATATTGACCACGTGGCGGGAAATTAACTGATAGTCGGGGCGCTGTCCGAGCGCCACCAGGGCGCGGGCGATGATGTTGACAAAGCGCCAGGCGAACTCGCGGAAGGCTGCCGAGTTACCTTCGCCGGAAAGCTGTCCGGTGAGGCGCGATGCCACTTCCGAGATGCGGCCAAAGCGCCCGATGGCGTTATAGCGGGCGGAGATCTCCGGATATGCCAGATGGAACAGGATAAAGCGGTCGCCGCGTCCGGCGCGCTGCGCCTCTGTCCACAGACGCTTCAGCAGGTCGGCATCGCCCTTCGGATCGAAAACGATTACCACCTCACCGCGGCGGATGTCCTGAGTGGCAAGCAGTTCCGCCAGCCGGGTTTTGCCGACGCGGGTGGTGCCAAGCACCAGCGTGTGGCCGGGGCGTTCGCTGAGCGGTAGGGTGACGTCGTACTCTTTCAGTTCTACTCCATGCAGCCACGGATTGCCGCCGACGGGCGGCAGCGGGCGCACCGGGTTCAGCCAGCGATCGGCGCTGAGCAGGCGGGCAAGGCCGGGCAGAGTATGTTCGCTGCGTTTTTCGATGTGTCTTGCCAGACGGTAACACCATCCCGGGCGCAGCCAGCGTGCGGCTTCCGGTTGCAGGCAATCGTACAGACGCTGGGTGTGGATGGGCTGCCAGCGGAAGCCTTTACCGAGAAACAGCCTCTGGCGGCTAACCGGGACTTTCCGGCTAGTGAGCGCGTAACGCGGCAGGCGCAGGAGGTTACGGTGGTAGCGCACGATGTGCCAGCCCTGCCAACCACGTCGCAGGGCCAGCAGCAACAGGGCGCATGCAAGCAGGTGGGCCTGCCACGGTGTCAGCATCAGCAGCGGGGCCTGCGTCAGGCATATTAATGCACCACAGCCAGCGGTGACGGTGCTGTAAAACTCCACGGGCGGGCGAAGCAGCGCTTCCAGCGCGTAACGGCTCATGGCGGAGCGGCCTGTTGCAGGTGGCGGCTGACCAGCTTGCGGTAGCGTGCAGCGGGCGCGCCGCCTGCAGGGCGGTGATAGCGGGCTGCGGCATTGAGCCAGCTTCCGGGGCGTTCATCGTAGCGCTTACGCAGCAGTTGCGCGGTGAGCGACAGGTTCTGCAGGGGATGCAGGGCGTCGCAGGGAGAGTCAAAATACGCCCGGTGCCAGCCGATATTGATCTGCCCGAGCCCCACGTCAATGCGCTTCGGGCTGGTACGGCGGATGGCGGCCAGCAGCGCCTGACAGGCCTGCTCCCGGCTGGCGTAGCGGTAGCCGGTACCTTTGATATTGAGCGTCCACGGCCATGGGAGATGCCTGCCGCTCAGGTTCGCCCCGCTTTCGGTTTGTGTGACGGCCCACAGCAGTTCCGGCGGCACGCGGTAATTTTTTGCGGCGCGCAAGTACGCTTCCGGCAGCGGCTGTGCCAGCGCCAGGCAGGGCAGCAGCAGGATCAGGGCAGGACCTCGCGCCATTGTTCCCCCTTACGTTCCAGCGCCACCGGGATTTTGCTTTGGCTCAGCATCAGCCATCGGCCCGCATCATGGTTAAGCGTGATGCTGTGTTCACTCACCAGCTTTGTGTCGATGCCGTGCGCCATCGCCCAGCGGCGCACCCGGTTATCATCACCTTCGCTGTTGACCAGCCAGATATCCAGCGGACGCTGTTGCGCCAGTAGGGTACGCAGCAGACTGTCGCAGGGCGGACAGTCATCCTGGACGAACAACGAAACGCGGGAAGTGTTGGCAGAGGTGGTTTTCAGCGGTGTCAGGCCCGGATAGAGGCGTTGCCAGGCCGCGTCATAGGCGCGCTGAAAGGCGAGTTCTTTCTCCAGCCGTTGGTACTCCTGGCTGACCAGCAGTTCGGCGAAGTGCTGGCGTTCGTGGTCAGTGTCGGCTTCGACGCCCAGCGTGGTCAGTGGATCGAGCCCCGGCGACCAGACGCCGCGTGCCTGCTGTTTCAGCGTGAGGTAGCGCTGCCACTCCTCCGGCGTGATACCCCAGACGGTGGCCTGCTGTTGCGTGGTCAGCGGTCTGAGAGCAGAGCCCGCGTTCTGGCTGGTTTGCACCTGAAGCGGTTGCGCTAGCACGCTGGCGGTGAACAGTAACAGGAGAATCAGGCGTTTCATCGCTTACTCCGGTACTTTCAGCGTCAGCTGATGCTTGCCGTGGCGGAATACCGACCGACGCTCATCAAACCGTTCCAGCTGCCAGCCTTGCCACTGTTCCTCCCTGCGCAGCCACACCACCTGATGGAGGTAAACAGCCTCCGGCGGCACGATCACCACCAGGCGGATATCTCCGCGCTGTAAGGTCCCGGCGAGAAAAAACGGGGCCGTTAACGGCCCCAAAGGGCGGATGGACACGGGATGACGGTAAGCCACCGTTGGCGGGAGAGAATGGTCGCTGGTGAAACAGATTTCACGGCGGTTTTCGTCGGTGGTCATCCGCCACGCCGGGCCCGCCAGCAGTTGCAGGGCGCTCTTCAGGCGCAGCGGGCCGGTGTTGTACTGGCTCAGCGGTAATGGGAGCCCATAAAGCTGCGCCCGGTGCGCATCGGCGAGACACAAAGACCAGCCGCTGTCGCGCAGCAGGTATTGCAACGCTTCCCCTACCGTCGGGTGAAAACCGGGCGGCACGGACAGGGCGGTAAGCTGTTCGAGTGGCGGCTGTTGCGGTGATGTGCTGACCAGCAGATAGCGGTCGTAGCGGACGACTTCTGGCGTGGCTGGGGAGGCGGTGGCCACGCCGATGAAAATGAACAGGAGCAGGGTTATTAATAGTCGTTTCATCGCATCCTCCACAGTGCTTTGACAGGAGCGTGCCGGATGAGAGGGTTGGGGAATACCGACAACTGTTTGCGGCGTCAAAAAATAGCGCCCGGTTAAGGGCGCGAAATCGATTCAGTAAGGGAATCTTTCACCCATCAGCCCCAGCGTGGCGGCGATGGGGATGCCTTGCTCAGAAAAATGAACGCGTAACGTTAGCCTGACGGTTTGCTGCTGCGTGCTGCCGTTGGTTTTCTGCGACAGCACCGAGCGGTAATCGATACGAATGGTGCGCTGCGGCGGTTGGTGGGCGATAAAGGCCACTATCACCGCCATTTCAACACCTTTCAGCAAGTCCCTGATGGCGTTGTCATTCCGGTCTTCAAGACAGTGCTTGTGGGCCGAAAGGGTAATGGCCAGATCCAGCGGTAAGCCAGCGTCCAGCGCCTTGTCATCAAGGTTAATCAGTTTGCCCTGGTTAAGGGCTTCTTCGCGTGAATTCAATGCGGTATTCATCATGCGTCTCTCCGGTAAAAGGCCAGGGAAACGCCCCGGCGGGGAATTTCCCCGGCAGGGTGAATGCTGTGCGTCAGAACTGCGCTACAGGCTCTGCTGGCGGTGCGGCTGGCGCTGGCTGGGATTCAGCTTCGCGCTCTGCCCGGTAAACCTCTTCACCGTCAATTTTGATGAGCCCGATGTGCAGCAGATGGGCTTTCAGGCTGACACCGGTTTCGCCTTTACGGTCGCCTTTGCTGTAGACAAAGGTGTCGGCATACAGATCGCCGAGGCGGAACTGGATCAGCACCTTGCGTTTCTGCTCGCAGGCGTCGATACAGCGGCGCACCAGTTTCTGCGCTTCCTTGCCGCTGACGCGGCAGTCGAACCAGGTGTGCTCCGCGTTGCTGGCTTCGCCCCGTAGTGCGGCAATGTCGCAACACAGGAACGGTTCGCCTTTTTTCGGGGTCACTTCCCGGATCCGGTTGAGGTAGCCCAGACCGCTGGTGTACAGGTTGAAGTAGTAGGTATCGTTCATGGTGGTATCTCCGTGTTGAAAGGTGCGGAGGCCCCATGCGCGGGGATGCCCCGCTTCGGGTTTGGCTCATGGGCTGCAAGGCCTCTGAGTTACTGGCAGTACGGGCATTCCGCGCTGTGCGCCTCCGCTTTTCAGGAATGCATGGCGGACTTTGTGATAACGGCATTACAGCAACAGCTTTCGGGGTGAGAGGACAGCGAGATTTGTTACCGGTGGCTGAATAATTTCCGTGACAGGCCGGGAGGAGGATATGTGATTTTCATCACAAAATTTCGCTTCGGTGAGTTGAAAAGTAGCCCAGTAACCTTACATAGAAAGCGGGTAAGGAACACCTGCCCATAAGACATGAACTTTTTGAATATTCTTTTTTACTGTTCAGGAGGTACATGATGACTCTCAGAACTTTTCCTGTATTACACGATCTCTCCGATTCTCTGTTTGCGGACCGTTTTAACCGCATCGATCGCCTCTTTAGCCAGCTAACCGGCAGTACGCCGTTGCCCTCCACGCCTTCTTACAATATCCGGCGGCTGGGCGATAACCGCTATGAACTGACGCTCAGCGTGCCGGGCTGGAAAGAGAGCGAACTGGAAATTGAAACCGTCGGCGGTCAGCTGAACATTAGCGGTAAACGTGAAGAGGAGAAAACCGAAAACGGCGAAGAAGGATGGATCCATCGGGGTATCAGCCGCAGCGACTTCCGGGCCAGCTATAGTCTGCCGGAGCATGTGAAAGTGACCGGCGCTTCGCTGGAAAACGGCTTACTGGCAATTGAATTACACCAGGATATCCCGGAAGAAGAGAAACCGCAGCGCATCGCCATCAACAACAACCCGGCGATTGAACATAAGCCGTAATCGTTGACTGACGTTGTTTTCACGCCCGGCAAACGCTGGGCGTTTTGCTAACCTGATGAGGCACTTTTCTGACCTCTGACTATTTGAGCCGTGAGCGCTGTAACGGCCTCTTGCTGCTGCACCAGGAACGCCTCCAGCCCCATTTTCCCCGTCGCGATGTCATCCAGCATCTGCTCCCATAGCGCAGTAGTGCCCGGATCTTTCAGCGTTTCCGGCAGGGCGTTAATCAGTGTGCTGGCGGTATCCGTTGCCAGCAGAAAGCGACGCTGCTTAATCAGATAACCGCGCTTAAGGAGCGTCTGGATAATCCCGGCACGGGTGGCTTCAGTGCCAATACCGGCGTTCTCTTTCAGCCGCTGCTTCAGGTGCTCATCGCTGACAAAGCGGGCGGCGTTTTTCATCGCTGCAATCAGCGTTCCTTCGGTGTAGTGCTCCGGTGGCTGGGTCTGGCGGGCGCGAACGTCCACCTGTTCCACCTCGCAGGTTTGTCCCTGTTGCAGAGCGGGAAGTGCCTGCGTTTCTTCCGGCGATTGGGTTGCCATCTCGCGTAAAAACAGTTGTCGCCAGCCGCTGACAATCACCACTGAGCCACGGGCAACCAGCGTTTCCCCGGCGCAGTTCAGGCGCAACTCTGTTTTATCCACCTCATGGTCCGGTAGAAACTGCGCCAGAAAATGGCTGCGTACCAGGCCGTAGACCTTGCGCTCGCTGTCATTCATCTGCGTCAGATCTACCGTTTTACGGGTCGGGATAATACCGTGGTGGGCGGTGATTTTACTGTCGTCCCACAGCCGGGAGCGTTGCTGTAGATTTAGCTGCGTGGCGAGGGGCTGAAGTGAGGTGTCGCTGGCAACGAGCGCGGCCAGCACCTGCGGCGCTTCAGCGTGCATGGAGAGCGGCAGCCAGCCACAGTCGGTGCGCGGGTAGGTGGTGGCCTTATGGGTTTCATACAGGCGCTGGGCGATATCCAGTACCTCCTGTGCGCCCATGCCCCACTGTTTTGAGCAGGCCTGCTGCAGGGCGCTGAGGGTGAAGGCCAGTGGTGGCGGCGTTTTCTCCCGCCGGGTTGTCACGTCCATTACCAGCGCGGTTCCGGTTTGTTGCAGGCGCGCAGTGGCCTCGCGGGCGGCGGATTCACGGATACAGCGGCCTTCGTCGTCGCAGTACGCTTTATCCGGTTGCCACTGCGCCAGAAACGAAGCTCCCTCTGCATGCAGTCGGGCGTCCACCCGCCACCAGGGGCGGGGCGTGAAACGGGTGATCTCCCGGTCGCGTTCCACCACCAGACGCAGGGTCGGTGTCTGCACCCGACCCACGGAGAGCACGCCTTTGTGCCGCCGGTTCATCAGCGTGCAGGCGCGGGTCATGTTGATGCCGACCAGCCAGTCGGCGCGGGCGCGCGCCAGTCCAGCCTGGTACAGCGGAAACGTACTGTCACCGGGTCGCATCGCAGCAAGCGCCTTGTGGATACTGGCGTCATCCAGCGCCGACAGCCACAGCCGCTGGACCGGACCGCGCCAGCGGCATTGTTCCAGAATTTCGCGGGCGATGGTTTCGCCTTCGCGGTCGGCGTCGGTGGCAATCACCACTGCATCCGCCTGTTTCAGCAGCTTTTCGATGATACGGAACTGCTTGCGCACCTCCGGGCGGATCACCAGCCGCCATGCCGGGGGAATAAACGGCAGATGCTCTGCCCGCCAGTGTTTCAGCGCCGGATCGTAATCCTCCGGCGCGGCCATGCTCAGCAGATGGCCGAAGCACCAGGTGATGGTCACGGTGGCGTTATGCAGGTAGCCGTCGCTGCGGTTACGAGCGTCAAGAACACGGGCGATATCGCGCGCCTGAGAGGGTTTTTCGCACAGGTAAAGTTGCATGGGCTGTCTCCGGTGAAAGGGAGTTCAGCTTGGTGTGCCGGAGGGGTAAGGCGACAGGGGAAACTGGAGGGAGAAGGTAAAAATTGCACCTTAAAACGCGCATTAAGCGGATAGTGCATGTTTTAAGGTGCATGAGGTGAGTTTAAAATTTTCGCTAAAGTGACACTCAGGATTTAACTTTGCGCAAAATTTTAAACCTGCGTGGTTAACGGCTGTATCCGCCGCAGCATAAACATCACCACCGAAAGCTGCGTATTCAGCACCTGCCGCCGCCATTCGAGCGCCATCAGCGCGTCGCGCAGTTCATCGCTTACGTCAGGCTGTTGAATGGCCTCCTGCAACGCCACGCCTCCCGAACGGTTGTTGTCCAGATTACGCCAGCGCAGATAGCTGACGCCGGAGCGCGCCGGGTTGCTGCACAGGATCAGCGGTACGTTACGCCCCGGCAATTCATACACCGCCTGTTTCAGCATCGGCTGGCGTAGTTGCAACTGTATGCGCAGCGTCTGTAATTCCCGCACCAGCGCTCGCAGCTCTCCCTTACCCTTAAAGGCCTTTAAAAGGCCCTTTAGCGAGCTTTTGCGGGCGGCGCTTTCTTCGTCGTCGTCATTGTTCATCACGCAGGATCTCCGCAAGCATCTTTTTGGGCAAATTCCCGAGCTTATGCGCCATCGACTGCGCCAGCGGACTGTTCGCCCTCACGTCGGCGCGGGTCACGCCAGTGGTGCGAAAGCGGTTCACGAAGCTGAACACCTGGAGCATTAGCCGTGGGATGGTGGCAATGAAATCGCGCTTCTCCGCCTGGGTGATAAGGCCGAGGTGCCAGGCAAGCAGGGTGCGGCGGACCAGCAGATCGTAATCAATCAACTGTTGCAGCAGGCGCGAACCGGGTGGCGAGAACAGCGCCAGCGGCAGGATGAATTCGGTCGGGGACGGGTTACTGACCTGCGTGGTGTGGATAGCGCCCGGCAGGCTGGCGAAGGCTTGGTCCAGCCGACGATTTTTTTGCTTCAGCAGGTGCGCGATCAGATTCAGGCGGATGCGCAGTTGCTTCAGCCAGTGGGCGGCCCACGGATCGTCAGCCTCTTCGGCGCGCAGCAGACGCCTGAGTAACGCCAGACAGAGCAGCATGCCAGTGGGATGCGCCTGCCACAGCCGGGCGGCGACGCGGGTGTGCAGGGTGATGCGGATATCACTGATCAGGGTTGTGCCAGGCATCGGAAATTCTCCACGAGTTCAGATGCCTGCAGTGTCGGTCCGCGCAATGAGTCAGGCGACGGGAAACCCATCTGGTCCGCAGAAAGTTAATATCGCCGATGAATGAGGTTTGATTGATAGCTGGTACACAGGCTTTATGCGGCGCGCATAAAATCGGGGCTATCTGCGCCTGCGCCGAAGCTGATTGAACTCGCCCCGCCTGGCCTTCTCCAGTGTTGCCAGCAGATAAGCGAGGGGGCGGTGGATATCGTGGGCGGCGATCCGCCACAGACAGTCGTCCAGCACCTGTTGGCAGAGGGAGAGATCCAGATTGCGCATCGCGCGTTCGGCGGCGCGGCGCTCGCTGGCGCTGAAGGGATTATCCACAGGCCAGTGCAGCAGTTGCGTACGCTTTTGATGTTTATTGTTTAAATCTGTACCAGTATGTACGCAATGCGGCTCCGGCTGCCCGCCAGCCCCCGCCACATCACTGAGTCTTAATTGAAGACTAGGGCATTTTTTATTGAGTCCTCGATTAAGACCAGGGGCGGTCTTCAATGGAGACTCAGTGCAGGTTCGTCCACTATCCACAGGTTGTTGCAGGGTGAGCAGCAGTCCGATGGCGATGTTGCGGATACGCCGGTTGCGGTGGCGGGAACAGGCCGTAAGCAGCGCCAGATATTCGCTGTCCATCCGGCAGGCATCGGCATGAGTCAGTGGCGCATCATGCAGGGCGTAGAGGTTGCCGGTGATCCTGCCGCTTTGCTCGTCGCGCAGTCGCTGGCACAGGCTCAGCCAGCGGGTGATCCGCAACATCATCAGCGCATTGCTGACGGTACTGCGCGAGGCCTTCTCGTCTTCAGGCTGGTCAGAAAGCCAGCCCTGCAGGTCGTTGTAGGAGGGAAAGACGCCGCTGCCGTCGTCGCGGGCGTGCAGGCGCAGCAGTTGCCACGTGAACTTGTCGCGCGGGGAGAGGTTGCGCGCCAGCAGCAGGCGCTTCGGCACGCTCTGCTGTGGGTTGCCAAGAAACAGCAGCCTGTCGTCACTCTTCATACAGCAGCTTCTCCTGAGTCCACTGGCGCAGCAGGTTCCAGATAACCGTCAGCGACAGGTCGTGTTCGCGGGCCATCGCCATCATGGCGGTCAGCGCTTCGGGTGAGTCGAGCTTTTTCACGCCGGTTTTCTGCCACTCGTTCCACACTAGCGTCTCCACCTGCTCATCCGGAGCATTGTTGCGCCCTTGTCGGACAAACAGGCCAATCAGCCGTCGCCGGGCGCAGACCTCCGGCGTGGAAAGGCCAAAGTAGTGGTTGATGAACTCGATGGACGCGCCCAGCGACAGGGCTTCCTCCAGACGCTGCTGGAACAGCCGCTCCTGCTCCATCCTCGCCAGCATCCGGCCCAGCATCTCGTGGTCAATGTGGGTGGTGATGAATTGCACCGCGCTGTTGCTGAGAAACAGGATGTCATCGGCGGTGAGCCGCGTCAGCTCGCACAGCTCCTGCGGGCTGAAGCCGAGCGATTCGCAGTAGCGGATCTGTCCCTCCTTCAGCGCCTGGACGATATGAGTGAGCACCGCCTGGTTAACTGAGGGCGTCATGGCGAACCTCCCGCAGCCGCCGCTGGCGGCACAGGTTGATAAGCTGCATCAGTTGCTGGATCTGAGCGTTGTCGTAGTCCGGCGACAACAGCAATTCGAGGGCGGGCATCGGCGTTCTGGTGTCGCCATTCAGGGCTGCCAGCACCTGATAGCAGCGCTGCGCCGCCGGATGGGGAAATTCGTCGCAGGGTGCGAGGGTGAAACCCGCCGGAGCGCTGTCGTCCGGCTGGATACAGGCGTCCAGTCCCCAGCAGGCACACAGCGACCGTGCCGTATGCACCAGCGGTGAGGGCCTTGGCTTGGCGGGTTCAGTCGGTAGCTCAGGCTCTGGTAGTGGTGCTTTTTCCACTTCCGATGGTGGCGGCCAGAGGACCTTTTCGACCGGGGGCCCCAGCAGAGCCTGCCGCTTGCTCTGTCCATCGGTCAGTTCCGCCAGCAACGTATTCCAGCTCATGCCGCTGCGACAGCTCATCTCGCCGAGCAGTTCGTCCTGCACCAGTTGCGGTACCACGCCTTCCGGCTCGCCATTGAAGGTGGCAAGGGCGGTGCTGAACAGGTCGGCAAATTCCGGCTGGCGTTCCATCGGCATCAGCTTTACCCAGACCTGTTCCGCCGCGCTGCGTAGTGACAGCAGGCGATCGATAACCTTTCGGGTAAGGCCGCCGTATAGCGCGTTAGGGATGCAGGGCAGCAGGCAGTCGACGGTCTGTAGCATCCGGCTGATTTGTGACTGGCTGACGGGATAGCCGTCGCGGGTGAGTTGCTCCGCCAGCGCCAGTTGCGTCGGGCATTCAATACCTGCCTCGAGGTAAAGATCGCGCAGGTGCAGGATCCCTTCCGCGCGTTCGATAAACATCAATCCGTTATGCAGGTCGCTTTCCGCCAGATGGCCGATCAGGCACTGGACTTCGCCTTGCTGCGGTGACAGCGTTTCCGGCCATGGTCTGAATGGCCAGCAGACGCGGTGGTAACGTTCATCCTGCGTCTCCTGCCACAGTTCATTGAGGATCGCGAGGCGCGTATTCCCGCCGCTGGCGAGCATATATTTTTCATCACCGGGGCGACGGGTCAACACCGGCGGGTTATCCAGCCCGCGGGCAAGAATTGACGCTTTCAGCACGTCATAGCCGGGGTTGCGGGTGACGCGGGGATTGAGGGAGAACGGCTGGATTTGCTCCAGACCGACCTGGACCATCTCCTGTTCTCCGGTAGTGCTGGCACCGTGAAGCCAGCGGTTGAGCAGGTGTGAAGCGCACATAATCTTCCTCCGGCATTCAGACATCGCGGGTAAGCCGGATGCGCTGGTGGATCCAGGCATCCACCTCGCTTTCCAGCCAGGCGACGTGGCGGCTGTTGAGTCGAATGGACGGTGGAAACTGTTGCAGCTGTATTTGTCGATAAATCCACGATTTACCGAAGCCGATTTTGTCTTCCACCTGGCGTAAGCGTAAAAATCTGTCGCTATTCATAACCATTCCTCCTGTGTCCAGAGTCGTTCACATCAGCACGATGGGCGTGGTTATCAAAGCAGCAGCGTCCCTGCCAGGCAGTAAAAATCCTTATCTGGGTTAGTGAGAGTTGTTAGTTGAAAGGGTTAGTTGATCGCGTTACGGCGGTGCGCCGCGCTGGAGTGCGGTTTTCAACGTTTCGGGGCTCAGCGGCAGGTGCATACCTTCCTCGCGCGCCCAGCATTCGAAAATGTTCAGCAGTTTGTAGGGATGCTCCAGCATTTCATCGTCTAATTGCGGGTTGTGCTTGCATGCCAGCCACAGTAAACGGGAAAGCGCGGAGGTGATCCGCTCCTTTGATTCCGGCTGATGACGGGTCAGGAAGTCCTCGAGATGGGGGCGGCGAATAACAAATAATGCGTCAGGAGGCAATGTGTCCTGCAAGTAGCAGACTGGCAGATTGAGCCGGGATTTAAGGTCATTGCGACCGTTGCCATACAGCTGGCCAATCAGCAGATGTAGCTCTTCCTGAAGGTTGTTTTGCGTGGCGAGCAGTTCCAGTAGAAGCTCCCGCAACGATTTGCGGCAACAGAGTTGGTAGTAGCTGTCGTTTTCATCGCAGACCACGATGCCAATCTGGTTGCAGCAATGGGTATCATTGGGGCAAGGGCGATTCAACGTTTTCGCCAGTTGCTGATGGAGCAGCAGGCGCTCAAGGCCGATTAACGGCAAATTCCACAGATGGCTGGTGGTCAGTTGTAGAGTCGGGTCGCGTCTGCATGGCGGCGAGTTGGCCATCACTTTGCGGTTGCCGGGTTTGTTGCATTGCGAAGGTGGAAAGGGTGGCTTGCTGAATCGGCAGGCAAAGTGGCAAGGAGGATTGAGTGGTCTCAGAAGTACGGGCGAGGGGAAGTAGACCGAGAGAGGCAGATCGCCGTGCAGGGCATGGCGGATCAGATCGGCAGGCAGCAATGTGATGTTGTGCTGCCGGATGACTTCTGCGGCCTCATCTAGCGTCAGCCACTCCTGGCGGATTTTGTGTGGGGGCATGGGGCGTTCCTTTTTGTGTTGTGGGTTGCGTGTAGTGCTTGTTGATGGTGAAAACCGGTGTGAGATGTTTTTGCTAAAACAACTAACCTGATCAGTTTAGTTAACGATCTTTTCAGACATAATCTGGTGATGAATTACGCTGGAAAAACAGGATGTAACATTGAATAGTTCGGAAGACGATTTGCTTGAAGTAGCATGGTATTTGTCGAAGTACGGTAAATCTCAACCACCTGTGGGACTGGGTGTTCTGAAATGGAAAGAGGCTTATGATTTGTTTTATCCCCGTTTCGGGGCGGGCAAAACCGCCAGCGAGTTTCGCAATAGTCTGAAAAATAGTCGTGACCGTTTTGATTCCTGGCTTAGTGATGTGCGTGTCGGCTGGCTTGACGAGCAGGGCGCTCCTGCTGCGCTTTCTCATTCAGCGCAGCGTGTGCATCAGCGATTGAGTCGGCTTTCAGACAGTGCGATTGAGCAGCGCGTTCTTTCGTTAATATCTTCTAATGGAGAGGAACAGGCACAACGTGATTGCCTTGCTATCCAGCAGGATAAAAGTATTGAAGATACTATACGCGAGCAGTTGATTGCGGCACGACTGGGGCAGGGTACCTTTCGGAAAAATTGTCTCATGCTCTATCCGGCATGCCCTGTTACGGGAACGACGTTTGCGCCGTTACTCCGTGCCAGCCATATAAAACCGTGGGCTGCCTGCGAGAATGGGAATGAACGTCTTGATCCTTATAATGGAATTATACTGGCCGCACATATTGATATTTTATTCGATCAGGGGTGGATTTCGTTTGAAAACGATGGACGTTTATTAATTAGTGCTGAACTGGATATTAGCGTTAAAGAGCAGTATTTGTTGCCAGAGAAAATAAAGGCGTTTTCTGTTGAATCGTATTGTTATCTGGAGTGGCATCGGGATAATTGTTTAAGGTAGTAGGTTGTTTTTTTACTGCCAGGGCTATTGAGTCCGATAGGACTCATGTTTTTTGAGAGTGTTGAAGAAATGTCTGCGCAGACATTTCTTCTTGTGAAGCTCGTTATCTATTGAGATAAAACCATTGCCTTACGATTGACAACCTGCGTTCAGGGATTTCTTCATGGTGAATTGATCTATTATGTGGGTTATATGAATGTTGTGACTGGTTGAAATAGTGCTAATATTACAGCGATAATGCATCAAAAGTGACAGAATATTGGCACTTTATAGCAGTTGACTCATTCTGAACGGTAAGTCATATAAATCTTTTGTACTTCGGGGTCATCCAGGCTTTCATAAGAGATGTTCTCTTTATCTAAACCATCTAGCCCCTTAATCCCGCCAATAATAGCTGGCCAGGCATCCCGGTTTGTAATGTTCACTACGAATGGTTCCAGGTAACGATCAAGGTGCTTTTTAGATGGTTCTCCGATTTCGTCGCTGAGTGCCTTCAAATAGTCATTCTTGCTTGTCTGTGACCAGTCAATGGCAAAACCGGCTCGAAAGGCGAGTTCCATAAACACAAGCAAAATAGTACGCCCATTACCATCGAGGAAAGGATGTGCAAAGGCTAATAACCCCATGACTTCTCCAGGCCTTTCCCGGAAACGTTGCTTGTTATTGGCCAAATAAAGGGCGTATTCGACAGCCATACGGATGGAGTCAGGTCGCTCGAAGACCGTGTGACGGGGGTTATCCTGAGAACCTTTGAAAACGGCAAGATGGGGAACGAGTTCGTTACGGTCTTTTCCTGCCCAGGGATAAAAATCGGAGAAAAGGATCTCATGGACTTTAAGTACAGCCTGGTAATCTATAATTTCTGTTTGAGCTAAGTAGTTGAATGCGATTTCAATACTTGCTTCAAAAGCAAGATGTTCTGCCCGTTTGACCTCTTCAGGCTCCTTGAGCTGAAGGGCATTTTGAAGATAGCCTGCAGTATCGAAATCGCCAAATGGATCAAAACTCATGCAGTGGCTTTTTTATGACAGTGCTTTTGTTCGCGGAAGTAACGTCCCTGAAGCTGTAAAATTTCAGCTTTACTGAGTACACCTTTCTTTTTAAGGTTTACCAGTAATTGCTCAACGTTATCCAGCTCGACAGAGTCATCGGCAAGTGCGGTAATGGTCACAGCAACGCGGCTCATGCCATCACGGTTAGCTGTAACATTGTTATCTTTTGCCAGCTGTTGAACATAACTAGCGACACTAACGATAGTTTTATGGGTCATGTGGCCATCCTCAGTTCTTGGTTAAATTTTAGCATACCGAGGTTGTGGTGTCTTCAGAACAGCAATAAACACATCATGTGTGATGTGGAGAGCTGATGAGGCAATTTAGGGTTAGGATAGGAATTGTCGATGAGTGATAATCACGCAACGTTGTGATCTTCCACCCAGTATTCAATTTTATGTCCCATTTTGGGGGCAAATCCTCAAAATAAAATCTAACAACCCATTAATTTTCAATGAATTAAACGAAAAGGCGAGTCCGGCCTTCGCACCAAATCCCCCAATCAGTCCACTAAAATACTTTTTTGTATCTGCATTTCATCATTTGAAAACCTCCTGTTGAGGCGTTTGTTCTTCTGGCTCCGATGCGGCTAGCACAGCACGCTCCCCACTTTCCACCCGCGCTTCCTCCTCACACCACCTTTCAAACAGCTTGGCGAATCTGACGCTTTGCCAGGTTTCTCCAACCTGGCTCAAGATAAAGCCAGTGACCACAATAGCGGAAATAAAGTAAAACAGTGAAAATGCGATAGCTGAATTTACGCCCCCGCTGGCCAGTAACGATTGTATTGTTGTCCACCAGGCGCAGGCAAAAATGACAATTGAAATTAGCCAGAAAACCCCGCTAACGATGTGAAATTTTTTAATTTTTTCAGCATCGACAGAAAAATGGTTTTCTTCACAACGATAAAAGGATGGGTTTTTAAGGAAACTCATTAATCGTACATCATATGAGCCGATATTTTTATCAGCGATAAACGCGATCAGCTGATGGGCGTGCCAGACAGGAAGAGTTATCCCGATCTGCTCATACAAAAATTTCATTTGTACTGTCTGATGCGTCCTCGAGAGTTTAGTGTCGGGTATTTCAGCGTTCGCTATCTCAGCGATTTTATTCAGCACCTCTATTTTGGTTTCAATAGGTACCTTTTCGAAGCGGATTTTTCGCTTTGCTGGCGGGCTGGACATCACTTTTCCCGCCCAGTCGATGATCTTTTTAGCCACATATAAAATCGCGGGTAGCAAAACCAGCTTTGCAATATCTATCTCGTTAATGGCTCCCATCGTTATTCCTTTATAAAATGAATACGCAATGAATTTACAACACTGAATTTATTTTATGTAGCCCTCATTATTATGAGGGCTTCGATATGGCGAATTCCTGGGCTGGCTCCTGGTCTGACTTAATGCCAACCGCCCAATACGGCCCCTGCCCGGAGGCCGTTATACTTAAAGACTGAAGCCAATTTCCACCGATGCCGCACTGCGTTCCCCCTCGCCATGGTAAACCGCTTCGATGTTGTTACCATCGGGATCGAGTACAAAGGCCGCGTAGTACCCCGGGTGATAAGTTCGCTCACCGGGTGCGCCGTTATCACTGCCGCCGTGTGCCAGCGCCGCCTGGTAAAAAGCATCCACCGTCTCACGATCCCTGGCCTGGAAAGCCAGGTGATGCCGTCCTGTTGGCTTCCCGGCGGAACCGGGGCTATTAATCGATGAAACAACAAGCTCATCAGCCCAAAAATAATCGTCGTAGGTATTCACGACAGGGATCTCAAGGACCGCCAGCACGGCTGTATAAAACGCTTTGCTGGCCTCGAAATCATTTACCACAAGCTGGATATGGTCGATAAGCCTGCCGCGATGTAATCGGTAAGTCTCCATGATGGTTTCCTCATTCAGTCGTATTAACAGGTATTTATCCGTTATCTAAAAGGAAGGTTGTAGGGATTTGATGGATGAGTACAGGTCCGGAGTGGCGATATAGAGCATGGCATTAAAATCCTGTCTGTCACCGCAATTCTGATCCCTCAACCCCGTCCCCCAATCACCCCGATAAACTCTCTGACCTGCTTCTGCTTCCTGGCCGACAGCTTCTCTACCCTGCGCATCGCGGCTTCCAGTTCCGGTTCCGGCTCAACCGCCGTCAGCACAATACAGCCCTCCATCACCCGCACTTCCACCCGGGTGCCGGTCGAAAACCCTGCCGCCGCCAGCCACTGGCCCTTCATGATCAGCGCCGGAACAAGACGACGATCTGGCAAACGTCTCACATAACTCACCGTCAACTGACGCTTATTTTTCGGCGACACTTCTGGATCAAACGAATCTACAATACAATCAGCATTAGTCATGGTTGCTATTCTCGCGAAATAGTAATTGTGATCAGCGGTGCGGGTGTGTTGGCGCACATTCGCACCGCGCTAAATAACACCTGTAAACCTAACCAGTAATAAAAATAAAGTCCAGACTTTAATCGGACATAATAAACGTCTTTAACCGTGAATTAAGAATTAACAGAATGCATGATGCTATTAATTAGCGCCTGTGGAAAATGCCTTTCCTGATATTGCTGAAATAACCGCAAAGCAGATTCAAAAAATAAAAACCAGATAATGCACGCAACAGGATACCCATGCCTAATTACGGGCACCCCATCTCTTTTGCCAGCGTCCCCTTCCGGGACTTCAGGCGGCGGGCGATACTTGCCGGCAGGGTGGACCAGAACGAGAGCGCCGGATGAGTCCGCCGCTCAATCTCCTCCACCGTCACTTGATAATCACAAAAACTGGCGCTTTTTGGCGTCGCCTGATCCAGCAAAAACGCCGCGTATTCGCCTTTATCCGGACTGGAGCCGATAAAAATAATCTTCCAGTAGCCGCTGGGGATCTCCACCTCGGGCGCGGCGGGCAGGGTAGCGATATGCCGTTCGAACAGCGGCCCGGTAACGGACCACACCGCCGCCACGTCGCGGCGCTCGGCGAGGGCGCGCTCCTTATCCTCCAGCCGCGCCCACGCCCCCTGATTCAGGTCGGAGGCCTGCGGGGTGATATTGGAAAGATAGTTTAACGCCTGCCAGTCTGCACTGGCGCCCAGCCCGGCGAGCGGCGCCTGATGCCCGCGATCGACCGCCAATGCTGCGCTGGCCCCTTTATATGCCGCGGGTGCAAGGGTATCCGCAGCGGGTAAATCCGGATCGCGCTTCCAGCTGCGCGAACGCCCGCTGGCCAGGCTGGCTTTGGTGATTTTATACGCCACCCAATTAGCGAATTTGCGCTGGCTGTTGTTATTGAGCGTATAGGCTTCGCGAACCAGCGTCTGCGCGCTTCCGCCGGTCGGGCAGCCCACTTCACAATGATCCACGCCGGATGATGCGGCAGCGCACGCGACGGCAAAAAATAGCGACGGCAGAATGCTGAATACTCGGGATAGCTTCATATTATTGATGACGTCAAAGAAAAGATGAACCGATGCATAAAAGAACCCCCTGAATAGCCAGAGCGGAATTCAGCTATGAATCGCAAAGATGAAGTGAGAGCGTAAAAAGAGTTAGCCGGTCGCAGCCGCGCGGAATATCACAAGATGATTTAACATCACGGCGGATGTTATTTTGTGAACCCAGAAATGATGTTGAATGAGGTGACCAGACTCTCAAACCCGCTATTTTCAGCCGGGCTGAACGGGCGGGAATATGCCCGACGACGCGTAAAGCGGTGCGGCATCCATGTCGTTGTCTGAAAAAATGTCGCGACAGGGGAAAACGCTTCTCTCTGCGAGGAGGATTACTCAGACTACGCGGATGACCGATTAAGGAGAGAAGGTATGAAAAAGGAACTCTGGAGAGGCGTGCTGGCACTGGCCGTACTTAGTCTCCCCGCGCTGGCGAAAACAGGCGTTTCATTCAGTCACAAAGACTGGGAAGTGGTGTGTGATAACACGCTGACCTGCCGGGCGGCGGGATACAGCGCTGAAGAAGGAAGCGGAGGTTCGGTGCTGCTGACCCGCCAGGCCGGAGCGGGCACCGCCGTCTCGGGAGAGCTGATGCTGGCGGAGGTGACCGACAGCGACGTTCTGCCGGGCAAACTGACGCTGTGGATCAACGGCCAGCCGGCAGGCGATGTGAAGCCAGCAAAAGAGAGCTGGCCGCTGTCGGAGAAACAGGCCCGGGCGATCGTTAACGCCATCAAAGGCAGCGGGAAGGTTGAATTTACAGGCGGGGAGGCGCCGTTTGAGCTTTCCGGCGAAGGTGCTTACGCGGTACTGCTGAAAATGGACGATGTTCAGGGGCGAATCGGCACGCCGGACGCGTTGACCAAAAAAGGCGACAGGCCGGAAAGCAGCGTCCGGGCGGCGATTCCCGCCCCGGTCATTCACCGGGTCATGCCGGAGAAGGCGCAGGAGAGAGCGTTAACCGCGCCTGAGCTGGCGGTGCTCAAGCCGAAGCTTCTGGCCACGCTAAATAACGATGATTGGTGCGATCGCCTCCAGCCTGAGGAGGGGGAGGAGGCTGAAACCATCAGCCTGACGCCGCTGGATAACGCGCATTCCCTGATTTCGGCCTTGTGCTGGCGGGCGGCCTATAACGAGGGATACGGCTATTGGGTTGTGGATAGCAAACTTGAGGGTAATCCAACGCTTATTACGGTTTCCGGTTCTGAATATGGCGACGGCGAGATTTTTATGAGCCAGAAAGGGCGAGGGCTCGGCGATTGCTGGGGGACGGCGAGCTGGCTCTGGGATGGCACAACGTTCCGCAAAAGCCGTGAAGCGACCACCGGGATGTGCCGCTATCTTCGCCTCGGCGGGACATGGGATCTCCCCACCTGGGTGACCGAGGTTAAACCGGCAAAATGAAATAGCGCGGCCAGAATCTCTCCCGGCACACACGGCGACAGAGAGGACAGGGAAGGATCTTAACGATCGTCCGCGTCGCGGGATCGCGATCGACAGCGCCAGTGGCGTCAGAAAACTGATGCCTTGTTCAAAATAACAGCGCGGCTAATGTATTGCTAACTCGAATTAGTTTATGATTAAGCCGTTCTGTTCGTTATGGAAAATGAGTTTATGGCCAAAACCGTTGAGCAAGTCGCCAGGGCGCTGGAAATCTCGATTACCACCGTGCGCCTGGTGCTGGGTGGCAAAGCTGAGCAGTATCGCATCAGCGCCAAAACGCAGCAGCGTATTAATGATTACATCGCCGAGAACGGGCTGGTCGTTAACCATATCGCCCGCAGCCTGAAGCTCAATAAAACCGAGACCTTAGGGCTGGTGATCCCGCGTTTATCCAACCTGTTTTTCTCCACCCTGGCGGAAAAGCTCGAAGCCTGCTGCCGTCAGGCGGGGTATCAGCTAATGATTGCCTGCACCTACAGCGACAGCGAGCATGAAAACAGTCTGGTTGAAGGGCTGCTGGCGCGCAACGTTGACGGGCTCTTCGTGGTGCCCTCTACCCGGGAAACGCAGCTGCATCACCAGAAGGTAGCGCGCAAGCGGCCGCTGGTGCTGCTTGACCGCGATTTTGGCGAGAGCGACGTGTCGCTGGTGGTGAGCGATAACTACAACGGCAGCAAAAAGCTGGTGCAGGCGATGACCCAGGCGGTGGACGTCTCGCCGATTTTTTTTATCGCCGGGGATACCCAGCAGCCGTCGATCCAGCGTCGTCTGCAGGGCTACCTGAGCGAGCTGCCCGCCGGCAAGGAGTGGATATTGTCCGCCAGCCATAACCGTCAGGAAGAGGGCAAACAGCTGATGCTCGATTTTCTCCGTCAGCACCGCGAGCCGCCGAAGGCGTTTATCGCCTCCTCTCTGCCCATTCTGGAAGGGACGCTGAGCGCGCTGCGGGAAACCTACGGCTTTATTCCGTCGGATATTCCCATCGGCACCTTCGATGAACATCAGATGCTGGGATTTCTGCCGAACGCGGTGTGGTCGATGCGCCAGGATGAGGACGCCTGGGCGCAGCACGCGTTTCATTTGATGCAGCAGAAGCTGCAGGGGGAAAATGCCGATGTGAAGATCACCGTGCCGATGACCCTGATTCACCGCCCGCTGTCGGTGGAGAAGCAGCGGAGCCAGTAAATGACACGGCTTGTGTGAACACGTCAATCCCCGGCTGCGCTATGCTGGCCGGGGCTACAGATACCGCATCCTGCGCGCGCTGGTAGCCCGGATAAGGCGCGGGCGCCGCAATCCGGGAACCCTTAACGATCCCTCATCAAGTCAATCGCTGAACAAACTGCGCCGCCAGCCCGGCGTCCAGCGCCGGCGGCAGGCCGCTGATCCCGACGCCGCCAATGGCCAGCCCGTCGACGATCACCGGCTCGCCGCCCGGCATCGCCAGCAGCTGCGGGTCGTTAAATACCGCCAGCTGCAGGGCGCCGGCGCTGACCTCTTGCGCCAGCGTTGCCGTCGGACGGCGAAAGCGCAGGGCGCTCCAGGCCTTGCGCTGTGCCAGCTGGCGCGGTAGCGGTGGGCAGCGAGCGTGCGCGCCAAAGGCGATGAGCTCGCCCTCCGGCCCGACAACCGCCACCGCCAGCCCCCGGGTTCGCGCATCGCTTTCCGTCTCCTGTAAAAACCGCGCGACCTGCTGGCACACGACGCTATCGTTCAGACGGATCTGGGGACAGAGCGCGTCATTGTCCGGCATCGGCGATATACCCCCTTAAGCGCAGATAGAGGTCATCCAGCTCGCCTTTCTGCGCCGCCGTCAGCGCCACAAACGGCTCGCGGGTGGGGCCGGTATCGACGCTCTCTTTCGCGGCAAGATACTTCGCCGACTGGAACACGCCGCGCGCGACCAGCTGCTCCACCACCTCGTTGATCTGCTGCTGCAGGCGCTGCGCCCGGGCGATGTCGCCCTGCTGAAAAGCGCTGCGCAGGGCGAGAAACAGCTCCGGCTGCAGGTTAACCGTGGTGCCAACCGTGGCCGTCGCGCCCGCCGCCAGGCTGGAAAGGAAGATCTCATCGAAACCGTTAAAAAAGACTTTCTCCGGGTAGCGGGCGATCATCCGTTCCAGCGAATAGAGGTTATGCGAAGTATGCTTCACCCCCAGAACCTGCTCATCGCCGAGCAGCGCGTCGGCGCTCTGGGCATCCAGCTCGACGCCGGTAAACTGCGGAATATTATACAAAATCACCGGAATCGAAATGGCGTCCAGCACTCGACGGTAGTAGGCGATAATCTCCTCGCGGCTATATTTGTAGTAGTAGGGCGGCACCAGCGACACCGCGCTGGCGCCGTCCTGCTCGGCGTGCTTCGCCAGCTCGACGGCATCCCGGGTGCGCGGCGTCCCCACGTGGGCGATCACCGGCACGCGACCGCCCGCCGACTGCACCAGCGTTGCCAGCACCTGCCGGCGCTCATCGAAACGCAGCAACGGCCCCTCCCCGGAGGAGCCGCAGCAGTAAAAGCCCTCAACCCCGCGCGCCAGCTGGGCGCGGGCGAGAGCGTCCAGCGCCGCGTAGTTCACCGACTCATCGGCGTGCATCGGCGTCACCACGGCGGAGATAATGCCGCGAAAAACCTGCCATTTATCGCTTACCATGCGGTCCAGCCTCCATCCACCACCACGTTGGAACCGGTCATATAGACCGAGGCGTCGGAGAGCAAAAACACCACCGTGCCGTTGTACTCGTGGGCTTTCGCCATCCGCCCGATGGGGATACGGTTGGTGTAGTTTTTCTGGAAGCGCGGGTCCTGATCGCTGCGCTCGACGCCGGAGAGGGTCAGAGTATTGACGCGAATGCCGTCGCGCCCCCAGTAGGTGGCGCAGTAGCGGGTAAAGTTATACAGCCCGGACTTTGCCGCCGAATAGGCCACCGGTTTGACGAACGGAATGCCGGTGTCCTCTTTTTTGTAGCTATAGATATCCTGCACAGGGGAGACCACGCCGTAGATCGAACCGACGTTGATGATCGAGCCGCCTTTGCCGGCCTGTTTCATGCGCTTGCCGACCTGCTGGGTCATCAGGAAGGTGCCGACCAGGTTCACTTCCACCACCTCGCGGAACACCTCTTCCGGAAACTCTTCAAACGGGCCGGAGACTTCCGGCGGCGCGCTGGGCTGGGTGTCGACGCCCGCGTTGTTGACCAGGCCATCCGGGACGCCCCACTTCGCTTCAATGTTATCCAGCACCCGGTTAATGCTGGCTTTATCGGTAATATTCACTTCCGCGCACAGCAGGCGGTCGGAGTCCTTAATCGCCCCCAGCACGCGGTCGACGCGCGCGGCATCGACGCGGGTGGCCAGCGCCGCCACCTTCGCGCCGCGGTCGTGTAACGTCTTCACGTACTGCGCCCCCAGCTGTCCCAGGCCGCCGGTCACGATGATGACCTTGTCTTTAACCGAGAATAACGTGTCTTCCATTGTTCTTTCCCCTCACTGCGTGGTTAGATTTTGTGGGTTGCGAGGTAATCACGATCGAGAATAATGCCGTGGCCCGGCCGTTCGCTCGGCACGTAGTAGCCGTCCACCTCTTCGCCCGCTTCGGCGATGATGCGCAGATCTTTCCAGCGCCCGCCGTCGGTCATCTCGGCGTATGAGATATTCGGCACCGTTGCCAGCAGGCTGGCGCTGAGCTCCATGACAAAATGCGGCGTCATTGGCAGGTTGTGCGCGCGGGCGACGGCGGCGATATCCAGATAGCCGGTGATCCCGCCGACGCGGCCGAGATCCGCCTGGATGTAATCCGCGCTGCCGCTCTCGATGTACTGCGTAAACTGGTTTAAGTTATAGACGTTTTCTCCCAGCGCGATAGGCGTGGCGCTGCGTTCGCGCAGCCGCAGGTGGCCGGCGATATCGTCGGAGGGCAGCGGCTCCTCAATCCACAGCAGGTTGAGCGGTTCGAACAGCTTGAACGCGCGCAGCGCCTGCGGGAAGTTCCAGCCCTGGTTGGCGTCCACCGCCAGCGGGAAGCCCGGCACTGCTTCCTGAATCTTACGCAGCCGCTCCACGTCCTCCTCCAGCGTCGGTTTGCCCACTTTCACTTTCGCCGCCAGGTAGCCGGTGCTTTTCCAGCGTTTGACCTGGTCAATCACTTCCTCAATGGACAGATGCAGGTTGATGCCGCTGCCGTACAGCGGAACGCGATCGCGTACGCGGCCAAGAATGTCGATAATCGGCGCATTGAGGGTTTTACCTAACAGATCCCAGTAGGCAATATCCAGCGCCGCCAGGGCATGGGTGGTGACGCCCGCGCCGCCGACGTCGTGTACGTGTTTATACGAGCGATGCCACAGGCCGCGCGGGGAGAGCGGCTGGCCAATAACGTCCGGGATAATCTCGGCAATCAGCGCGGAGATGGTTTTCCCGCACCAGCCGGAAGTGTGGCTAAAGCCGGTGCCGACGTGGCCGTTAGAACCGTAGACGTCAACAATCGCCACTTCGATATCGGTGACGTGGTGAATCTGATCCCCCCACGGGCCTTCCGGCAGCGGAACGCGGGCGGTCATCAGTTCGATATTTTCAATCACGGGCATTTTTGTGCTGTTCATCTGATTCCTTCCTTTATGGGTTCAGCGGGGGCCGCCCCTGCGGCCCGGGCGGTTAATGTTTGGAGGCCGGGGATTCATGCCCCTCCAGGGCGATTGCCGGGCTGGCGTCATGTTCTCGATCGTTCTCGTCGCCCACCGCATGGCCGAAGACTTCCGGCAGCAGGAAGATGGAGGCGAGGAAGGCGCAGAACGGCGCGATAGCGATAATCATCGAGGCGACCGGTACGCCGACCGCTTCAAACAGGGCCGGGAAGACCAGGGTGGTAACGAAGGCGGTGACCTTGACGATGGTGTAGCCGATGCCGGAGGCCACGCCGCGATAGCGCGGTTTTGCCACCAGCGAGATCACCGTCATGCCGCTTTCGGAATCCCAGTAGTGGCCCCACAGCATTAGCGCCGCGCCGAAGATGATAAATGCGAAGCTGCTGCTGTAGACGCCCCACGCCGATATCGAAATACCGATGGTGACCAGCAGGAAGCCGTATTTGCTCAGTCCCTTATGCCCGAGCTTCGGCAACAGCAGCGGGCCGACAAATGCCGAGAGCGCGGCGATACAGTTCACCGCCAGCAGGGCGAGGTTATTCTGGATCTGCCCGGAAATCCCGATGGTGACGAGGATCAGCGGCAGGAAGAAGGAGAAGGCGTAGTTTTCAAACGACTGCACGGCGCAGGAGAACCAGCCGAACAGGGTGGTGCGGCGGGTAAACGGACGGCGGAACAGATCGTGCAGCGTCTCTTTGAGCGTTGGGTCGGCGATAGTGACGTTTTCATTGGGCAGAATGTCGTCCAGCAGACGGCCATCCTGTTCGCCGTAATATTCACGGGAGGCTTTTTTCGCTTCGATAAAGCGGCCGCGTTCGACGAACCACGCTGGCGTCTCCGGCAGCTCCCGACGCATAAACAGCAGCAGGCAGGCCGGGATCGCCGGGACCGCCAGCACGATGCGCCAGATCATATCCGGGTGAACATCAAGCGCCACCAGCGTGGTGACCAGCAGAATGGCGGCGATAATCCCCAGCGCGAACATAAACTGCCAGCGGTTAGCCATCACTTCGCGCTTGCCCTTCGGCATCACCTCCATGATGTAGGTAAAGCCGTTAGCCACGTCCGCGCCCACCGGGATCCCGGCGAGGCAGCGAATTATCGCCAGCCAGTACATATTGGGCGCCAGGCCCTGAAGAACGGCGAAGATCGCGAACAGGATCATCGACCAGAGGAAAATTTTACGCCGTCCGAGCTTATCGGTCAGCCAGCCGCCGAGCAGCGCGCCGACCACCGCGCCGAGCTGGGTGCCGGCGGCGGTAAAACCGAGCAGCCAGCTGCTGGGCTCATAAATATCTTTCAGGGCGAATAAAATAAACGCCATGGAATAAATATCCCATGACTCAATTAATAATGCGGTGATCATCAGCCATCCCGCTTTGGTGCAGCCGGGGGCCTCCTGCAGATCGAGCCGTTTCTTTGCCTTCTGGATAATAAATTCAATATGTTGCTGCTGATACATATAATCCTCTCTTATCCGGGCAGGCGGAGAGCCCGCCCGGACAGATGCGCGTTGATCCGCTCTTTATGGGCGATAAAGAGACGAATGAAGCGGATGTTTGCCAGGATCGCTAACAACGTAAAAATTACATAAGCGAATCAGTTGTTATTTCATTAATAAATGCGCATCGCCTGCGATAAAGACTTTCATATTTTGCGTCAGCGCCTGGGCAATAAAGGCGTTCAGCACTTCGGATAATACCTCCTCCTCTACGTAAGCCAGACTGAGATGGTTGCTCTGGTGTCCCGCCATTAAATCGTCGCGCGAAACCCCGTCGAGAACGGCGTTGAGTAATGGCCACTCGTAGTTGGTCGCCCGGCGGCGGCGTTCGAATTCGTCATGCGGTAGTTCGACGGCGGTGCCGGTGCCGATATGCAGGATCACCTGGGTGCCTTCGTAGTGCGCTCGCGCCCAGATAAAGCGTCCGGCTTTGCCCTGACCGGCAATGGTCGAGCCGCCATAGGGGAAGAACATCGCCGGCTGGCGATAGCCGGTGGCCCCGGCGATCCCGCCTTTCAGATGGGCGAACGGCACAGCGCCGGAGATCTCCAGATCCCAGTAGAACGTGCCGTTGTATTCGCTACCCCAGCGGATATCGTGAAGGGTGGTTTCGCTCGCCATGCCCAGCGCGCCGAGCAGCTTCGCCAGCATCACCTGCGGGATGGCGCTGCCCATATCCACCTCGTTGATGCAGGGGATCGGCGCGTCCGGACAGACGATCTCGCCATTCTCATCCGGGATCGGGAAACGTTCCGCGTTACCGATGGCGCCTTCGGCAAAATCCGAGGCGGCGCAGCTGTCTTTGAGCCCCTGCTGATACTGCACGCCCACCGCCGTCAGGCCGAAGCGCTTCACGAAGCGCGCCATGGCGATCATCATCGCGCACTGTTCCAGCACCTGCTCCCGGGTCAGATCCTTCGCCCCGTCGGCGCCGAACCGGAAGCGCATGCCGCGGGTCTCATACCAGTCGAGACAGGCTTCGCGCAGGTCGGTCGGCACCTTGTTCATTTCAACCAGCAGCGCCGATTGCGACAGCGACTCCACCGGCATCCCTACGTCGATCATCGCTTTTTGCGGGAACACGCCGTTGATCATCCCCATACAGAAGGTATCGAACAGCCCGACAATGGCCTTGTGTTTGAGGATCGACTGCCCAACCTTCACGCCAATCTGCCCGGCTTTGCTGGCCAGCAGCGGCGCGCTGGGCGCGACAGGATGCAGATAGCCGAGCTTATGGCTGAGATGGCCGTCGCGCAGCCAGGTGTCCAGGCCACGAATAAACGCCTCGTCGGCGAAGGTTTCCGACCAAAGCCGCGAGTAGTTGCGCTCCAGGCTGGTGAGGCAGCCTGCCATACAGAGCATGCCGACGAGGCCCGGCCAGGTACCGTCAAAATTGGCGAGCAGCAAAATAGGGCCGCGATGATGTACCAGCGAAGGAGCAAGGTGATGGGAGTATTGCCAGGCGGTCAGCAGGACAATAATCGGCGCATCCGGATCGATCCCGGCGAACAGCTCGCTACCCTCTTTCTGGCTGCTGATAAACCCGTGGCCGCGCTGCTCGTTGACCGGATGGGCGCGGCGCAGGCGATAGCCTAATGTTTCCAGCGCCGTTTCCAGACGCTGTTCAAACAGCTTCTGCGTGGGCCAGCAGGTGACGTTAGCCGGTTCGCGGAGATCCGCATTGGTCACCATCAACACTTCGCCTGGCTGCGGGGTAATAAGCCCGGCTTCCGCGGGTAACGTTAAATTCAGCATGTGAATTTCTCCTGTAGGGGATAGGTCGCTTGGTTATCGTTGAGCGTGCTGCGCCGGGGTAAGCGCGGCATCAATCGTTCTGTTGCTGGCTAATTTCTTTGGCTAACTCGAATTAGCAAATTAGGATAAAAAAAAGACAGGAACAAACTCTTTACCGGGGATTTGTGATGGCTATCAATGTGAAATTATTAACTTATTAATATTTAACTATTTATTTTAAACGGTGGGTCGAGGTGACAGGGAACGCTTGCTGAGGCGGCATAAAGGCGGGCAGCAAAGCGGACGGGAAGCGCAGCGGGGACGGTAAATCAGCGTTTGATTTTTAATTAATTGAATTTAATAAATTATTTACGTTATGCCGTAAACGATTTGTCTCGCGGCGCTGGCGCGGGTGTTAAAATTTAACCGATCCTGGTCACACTCTTTTAGCATTTACGTTGTGAATCTCCGTATCTTGTTATAATTAGCTAATTCGAGTTAGCTTGCGGGCGATTTTTCCTCGCGACCGCGGTTAGCCAGGCGCTGCCCGACTTAACAATAATGATTCAGGACAGAGGATTTAATGATGACTATGCTTACCTCGCCCGCCATGACCCCTGCAAAAAATGAACAAATATCGCAACAAACCCATGAAAGAAGAAAGCTGCTCACCGTGCTGGGCTCCGGTCTTTCCGGCACAACGATTGAGTTCTATGACTTTTTTATCTACGGCACCGCCGCCGCGCTGGTGTTTCCGTCGCTGTTTTTTCCTAACCTCTCGCCGCTGATGGCGCTGCTGGTGTCCTTCCTGACGCTGTCGATTACCTTCGTCAGCCGGCCCATCGGGGCCATCGTATTTGGCCACTATGGCGATAAGATCGGCCGCAAAAAATCGCTGGTTCTGTCGCTGATGATTATGGGTATTTCGACTTTTTTCATAGGCTTAATCCCCAGCTACGACACCATAGGCAACGCCGCGCCGCTGATACTTATCTTTTTGCGCCTCTGCCAGGGCTTTGCCATCGGCGGCGAATGGGGTGGGGCGACGACTCTGATCACCGAGTATGCGCCGCGCCATCGCCGGGGCTTTTTCGGCACTTTTGTTCAGTTGGGCAACGTGCTTGGCCTGTTTATCGCTACCGGCGTTTTTGCGCTGGTGGTGATGCTGCCGGAGGATGACCTGATGTCCTGGGGCTGGCGCGTGCCTTTCCTGTTAAGCATCGCGCTGCTGTTTGTCGGGATGTTTATCCGCTCAAGGATCGAAGAGACGCCGGTGTTCCAGGAGAATCAGAAACAGCAGCAGAACGCGCCGAAAGCGGCGGAGCAGAAGTTTCCCATTCTCACCGTACTCAAGCATCACCGTAAAGCGGTGTTCCTGGCGATGGGCATGCGCATGGGGGAGATTGTTCTGGGCTGGCTGACGGTGGCGTTCTTTATGTCCTATGTGACAAGGGAACTCAACTTTACTCGCGAAACGGCGCTGAACGGGCTGCTGCTGGCCAGCTTTGTCGGCATTTTTACCTTTCCGTTCTTCGGCTGGCTTTCAGATAAAATTGGCCGCCGACCGGTCTATCTGGCCGGCGCCGCTATCACGCTGATCTTTGCCTTCCCGCTATTCTGGATGATCGACTCCGGCTCGGTGAAGATGTTTATGTTCGCCACCACCTTCTGCTATTCCGTGGGGCTGGGGATGATGTTCAGCGTTCAGCCGGCCTTCTTTTCGGAGCTTTTTGACACCAGCGTGCGCTATACCGGCGTCTCGCTCGGCTTCCAGCTGGCGAACATCGTCGGCGGCCTAACGCCGATGATTGGTACCTTGCTACTGGTGTGGTCCGGCGGCGCATCGTGGCCCATCTCGCTGTTTCTCGCCTGCATGGCGCTGATTACCATCCTGTGCGTCTGCGTGACGCGGGAAAGCTATAACGATGAGCTTAATGAGGTGAAGAAGTAGCCGGGGAGGGTTGCCCCGCCATGACCGGCGGGGCGGGCGTATCAGAACAGATTAAATTTATATTCGATAATCACTTCCGAAGAGAGCGAGTTGGCCCGGCTGTAATGGCCGTCGGTAAGCACCGGCGTTTTGCCATTCATCTTATAGGACCAGCCCGGTCCGAACATCGCCCAGACGGTGAGATTTTTCAGTCTTGGGTGCGTCGGCACCCAGCGGCTGAAGGCGTTAATTTCCCCGGTACGGACGTGGTTGCCGCGGTAGTTAAACTGGGCGATGTTGCCGGCAAGACCGATCGCCAGCTCCGGCGTCAGGTTATAGTCCGACATATTAGAGAGAACCAGCTCACCGTCGCGCATATAGTCGTTGCCGGCATAGGCCATTGAGATAAAGGTCCCGCGCGAGTTTTTACTCATATGGCGCGGGTAGAAGCCCACTTCATTGGCCTTGTTCGCATCGGTATAGCCCAGACCCCACTTGGTGCTCCAGTTGTCCGCCTGCCACTTCACATCCATGGCGATGTGCCAGGCGTCGTCGTCAAAGTCACGCTTATTCGCTGGCATCGCTTTATACTCGTCCAGCGCGTGAGTGGCGTAGACCTGAGTACCGATGTTCAGCGCTTTTATCGGTTTAATATTGGTAAACAGAATATGGCGGCGCAGATAGTTATCGCTTTCACCATAGCCGTACTGCATGTTCAGGTGCTCGCTTTGCCACAGAATATCGCCGCTGGCGATATGGTTAATGTACTGTCCGCTGTTGGTCTGGAAGCGTTTCTTATCCGGCGAGTTACGATCCATCGCGCTTTCGATGTACGCGCCGCGCAGCGTGAAGGGGCCGTAGTTCACCGCGCCGGTCCAGCCCAAATAGGTGGTCGGGGAAAGGCGGGTGGAGTTGGAGATGACGCCAAAGTTTTTCATCGTCTGCCAGCCCCAGCGGGCGTTCAGATGAGTGTCCGCCAGGCGATACTGTAGCTTGATGTTGCGTTGACCAAATTTGGAAAAGCCTTCAGCGTTGCTCTTTTTATTCCCGCTGCCGTTGTTATACAGCACGCCGCGGGAGTTAAAGTAATCGCTGGCGCCGAGCTTTACCGCTCCGTAGTAAGTGGCATCAAAGCCAATAATATCGGCAAAATAGCCGGACTGATAATCGACGGCGACGCCCTGACCCCAGGCGTTATGGACTTTCTTTGGCTCGGTCTCTTCTTCCTTAAGATATTTCCAGTAGTTTTTAAACGATAAATTCATATGGGACTGGCTGAATAACGGATCGTCGAGCACGGTATCGATATAATCCCGCTCCTTCTGGCTGTTAGTGGTCGAAGCTGACCAGGCGCTGGCGGGAATAGCCAGCAGCATAATGGCGACTGTTGTCTTATTGATTTTCATAATAAACCCCAGAGTAGGGACGCAGCGATCCAGGCGAGGTGTTTTCGCCTGAAGTCTGCCGTAATAAATAATTAAGCGTGGGTATTATTTTTTATCGAGAGCCTGTTTTCCGGCTTCAACATATTTCATGGTGCCAATTTCTGGAACGGTATATTTGCCGTCTTTATAAACAATTTTAACCACCGCGGCATTGGCAAGCGGCTTGTTTTTCGCGTTATCGTCGGTTAAATCGGAAATCATAATCTGCATGGCGGTACCGGATGAAATTGCCAGCACGTTTTTATCGCCCCGGGCCTGCGCGTTTTCAACGATAGTATGCAGCGCTGCCTGGGTACGGGTTTTTACCTGCTGATAGTTTTCCGCCATACCCTTTGGGTCGGCCGCTGCCAGCGCGTTCTGGTTGGTATCGACGGCCAGGGTGCCCGCTTTCATTTGGCTGAACAGCGCAGCGCCGTCTTTAAGCCCCAGCTGTCTGGCGCCGGCGTCGGCCATATCTTTGTTATAGCCGCCTTCGAAACCGCCGAAGAAGGCTTCCCGCAGGCCGCTGAGCTCAGTAAGTTTGTAATCACTTACTCCGGCTTGCTTAAGGATCACCTGCATGGTTTCACGCTGACGTCCGGCATCGCTGGAATAGAAGCTATCAAAAGGAATACCTTTAAGCCCCTCGCCGAGATAACGAGCGACGCGAATGCCGTCTTCGGTAAGCGGTGAGTCCGCCCAACCCTGCACGCGGTCAAACGTATTCAGCAGCGTTTTGCCATGGCGGGCGAAATAGATATTCACGCCGTCATCGTTTTTAACTTCCGCCGCAGAACAGGTTGCCGCGCCTGCCGCCATCATTAATGCTATTAGCCACTTCTTCATATAACGCTCCACCTGAATGGTCTTTTTATAAGCAAAAAAAAACCTACGTCAGATATTCGACGCGAAGCATAAATAAGATTATGTTCGCTCGAACGTCTATAACGTAGGTTTCGCCTGTTCTAAACAGTAACAATCCAACAAGGACGACGTTAGCACTAATTATGAGAAAAGACACCCTCTATTTATTATAAATGTCAGTAAATGTGATCGTCTTCATGGAGGTAATTTTGTCGATTGAGTTGTATCTTAAGTTTAATTTTCAGATTAATTGGCAGTTTTCGGCTTAAATAATTTTAGAGGATTGATCTCCGTCACAGAATAATGATGTCCGGGCTGGACTCTTTTACGCTCTGGCGTTATTTTCGCAGCACTCTGGGATTGTTACTGACCACAGGCAAAACCTAAGACCCCTGTCCGCCAATTTGGCTTGCGGCAGGAGTCTTAGGTTTTTTTTTGCGCCTAAGAAATACCTCTGCTACCCAACAAGGAGTGATGATGAGAACGAAAATCCTGACTGCCGCCATTCTGGCGTTATCTGCCACTGGCGTACAGGCTGCTGAAAAACCGCTGAAAATACTGCTGGTTAACGATGATGGCTGCCAGTCTGTGGGAACCACTTCGCTGCAGGAAAAACTGGCGGCCAAAGGGTATGACGTCTGGATGGTGGCGCCGGCAACGAATCAGAGCGGTATCGGGTCGGCAATTACTTTTAAGACGGGTAAAGTTTTTGATGTCAAAAAAGCCGCTGACAAACGCTACTGCTTCCCGGGAACTCCTGCCGATGCGCTGGATTTTGGCCTGTGGGGCGTGCTGAAAGACGCGCCGCCGGATCTGGTGATTTCGGGCGTCAACGATGGTCCCAATACCGGTATGGCGCAGGTTAACTCCGGCACCGTGAGCGCCGCGGCCCGCGCCGTACGCTACGGTTTCCCGGCGATTGCCGCCAGCATTGGCTACCGCTTCACGGAAGAAGAGATGAAGAACAAATGGCCGAGCACGCATAAGTACTGGCCTGATTCGGTGGATTATGTCGTCTCGCTGGTGGATAAACTTAACGCCGCGCATAAACCGGGAAGCCCGATTATGCCGCAGGGGGCCGGGTTAAGCATTAACTATCCGCCGCTGCCGTCGGCTGAAATTAAGGGCGTTCATTATATTGAGAATGAACAATTCCCTGTGCCGCAGATTGGTTATGAACTTCTGGCGGACGGTACCGCCAAACAGACGATGAATCCGGAGGCGATGAAACCGGCGGAAGGGGATAATGACTCGGGCTGGCTCAACAAAGGATATATTACTTACACCCTGTTTGATGGTTCATGGAACGCGCCGCACTACCAGGCGCAGTTTGAGGCGCTGCTCGGTAAATGATGCTGTAGCGATAGTAAAGAAGAAGGCGCGGGCTCCGCGCCTTCTTTATATGAACCGATGATGAAGCGCTATTCGTCGAAGAACCAGTAGCCCTGGTTAATCAGGCGGGTCAGATCGGTGATAAAAGCCGGATTGCGCAGCGCGGCCTCGCCTAGCTCCTCTTTACCCAGCAGGGTATAGCGGCACAGCGCGTCCAGAGCCGCGGGATCGGTTGGCTCCAGCTGTTCGCTATTCACAAAGAAGCTGTCGCCGATGTGCAGTACACGCAGGCCGCTCAGGCGAGTCAGCATTTCACCGCCCGCCAGCGCGTCGACAATCTCCTCTTCTTCAAAAGGCGGTTCAGCGGGCGCAATATCCAGCTCGTGGCGCGGCGTGGTGGCAAAACGCCCAAACCAGCGGCGGAAATCTTCCGGCTGGCTAATCATCTCGATCATCATGCCGCGCAGGCGTTCCAGTTCATACTCTTCTACCCGTCCCGGATGTTCGCGGCAGGTCAAATCCGGATCGCTGTAGTGCTCGCCGCCGAGATCGTTTTCCAGCGCGTAATCGGCAAAGCTGCTGATCAAATCGCGGCCGTTTGGCCCACGGAAGCCGACGGAGTAGTTCAGCGCCGTTTCGTGAGTGATTCCGTCGTGCGGGAATCCGGGCGGAATGTACAGAATATCGCCAGGTTCCAGATCCTCATCAATAATCGGCGGGAACGGGTCAACGTGCAGCAGCGCCGGATGCGGGCAGAACTGACGCATCGGTAGCTTATCGCCCACGCGCCAGCGGCGGCTGCCCATGCCCTGAATAATAAAGACGTCGTACTGGTCGATATGCGGGCCTACGCCGCCGCCCGGTACGGAAAAGGAGATCATCAGATCGTCTAAACGCCAGTCCGGCAGCACGCGGAAGGGGCGCACCAGTTCAGCGGCGGGCATATGCCAGTGGTTTACCGCCTGAGCCAGGAGCGACCAGCCGGTTTCGCCCAGGCCATCAAAATGTTCAAACGGCCCGTTGCTGGCCTGCCATTGACCGTTCTTGAGGCTCACCAGTCGACTATCGACTTCCGGTTCCATGGCCAGCCCGGCCAGCTCATCCGGCGTAATCGGATCGACGAAATTCGCGAAAGCCTTCTTTAATACGACCGGCTGCTTTTGCCAGTACTTTTCTAAAAACTCGGGCCAGTTAATGTTGAGTTGATAAGCCATAGGTTCATACCAATAAGAAGAAACGGCCCTGATTATAGAAATATGCACCCTCAAGCCGCTTTGTCATGGGTCAAGGCTGGTGCTTAATTCATCATCTGAAGTCACGACGCGGTAAGAGAGGGGGAAACGTAAAGCGGATAACGTTGATTTTCGCAAAATGTCGCTTTTGCCTGAATTCGCTGCAGCCCGCGTGGCGTCTGGTTTCCCCCCATTTTTTCTGGCGTGGATGGGGCTTGGGAAGTTTAAATTATGAGCGTTTGATAAGTTTTTTGTATTTTAAGGGTTGCTATATCCCGGCAGCTCCCTATAATGCGCTCCCACTGACACGGCAGATGTGAATCACTTCACAAACAAC